>NZ_JBHJTK010000001.1:0-394056 GCF_042267665.1 Streptomyces sp. NPDC056224 | reverse complement strand
GCGGCCGCACCACGCGGCCGTCCGCCGGCCCCTCACCCCAGTCACCCGGAGCACCGCCACCATGCGCACAAGAATCGCTCTTCCCGCCCTGCTGGCCGCACTCGGCCTCATGTTCCTGACCCCCGTCGCGGCCCACGCCCACGGTGACACCGTGAAGGTGGTGGTGACCGGACAACGGGGCGGCCACGTCACCGCCGACATCACCTGGGAGAACGACGGGGACGCCGTCGAGGAGGCGGTCGCCGCCACCGTGAACGCCGTCAGCGCCGACGGCTCCCGCTCTCTGGGGGCCTGGCGCCTCGTCCGCGACCCCGGCGCGGCGCCCGCCGGCTGGACCACGGCCGAGGTCCTTCCTCCGGGGGCCTGGAAGGTCACCGTCGACGTGGGCTTCCCCTCCCTCGGACACGGTGAACTCGACGTCGCCGTGCCCGTGGTGGACCCGGCGCCCGCGACCGGTGCGCCGACGCCCGGTGCCCCGGAGCCCGCTGCCCCGACGCCCAGTGCCCCGGCACCCGGCTCTTCGGCGTCCAGCGCCGCGGCTCCCGTGCCGACTCCCACGGACGCTGCCACAGAGCCCGCCTCCGCGTCTCCGGCTCAGGCGCCGCCCGCCGAGACCTCGGACGACGCCGTGTGGTGGACGACGGCGGGCGTGGCGGCTACGGCACTGGCCGGTGCGGCCGCGGGTCTCCTGATACGCCGCCGACGGGTGCGGCGGGACCGGTCCGCGCGCCGGACGAGCTGACGGGCACAATTCCCGGTATGGACATCACCGCGCAGGCGCTCAACCGGGCCACGCTCGCCCGGCAACTGCTGCTGGGCCGCGAGCCGATCGACGTCGAGGCTGCGGTGCGGCGGGTGGTCGCCCTGCAGGCACAGCAGCCCGCCTCGCCGTACATCGCGCTGTGGAACCGGCTGAGCGGCTTCGACGCCGCCGGCCTCGACGCGTCCGTGGCCGGTTGCCGGACGGTGAAGGCGACGCTGATGCGGCTCACCTTGCACGCGGTCCACGCCGAGGACTACCGGACCTTCCGTGAGGCGATGGAGCCCACGCTGCGCGGCTCCAGACTCGGCGACTCGCGCTTCACGGCGTCCGGGCTCACCGCCGACGACGCCGGCGTACTGGTCGCAGACCTGGTGCGGTACGCCGAACTGCCGCGGACCGCCGCCGAGATCGGGGGCTGGCTCGCGCAGCGGCTGGGCACACCGATGGAGCCGGGCGCCCAGCGGATGCTGCGGCAGTACGCGCCGCTGTGGCACGCGCGCACGGGAGGACCCTGGTCCTTCGAGACCCGGCCCTCGTACGTCGCGGCGGGCACGCTGCCCGTGCTCGCCGACGCCGATGTCGCCGCCGGCGGTCTGCAACGGCTGGTCCGCCGCTATCTGGAGGGCTTCGGGCCGGCGTCGGTGGCGGACATGGCACAGTTCGCGCTGGTCCAGCGGTCCCGGGTCAGAGCGGCGGTGGCCGCGCTCGCCGACCAGCTCGAACAGCTGGAAGGCCCCGACGGCACGGTGATGTACGACGTCCCGGGCGCGCCACGGCCGGCCGGGGACACTCCCGCCCCGCCCCGGCTGATGGCGATGTGGGACAGCATCCTGCTGGCCTACGCCGACCGCGGCCGTGTCATACCCCCCGCCTACCGCAAGCACGTGACCCGCGTGAACGGCGACGTGCTGCCCACGCTGCTGGTCGACGGCTACGTCGCGGGCGTCTGGCGACCCGTCGACGGCGGAATCGAGGCCACCGCCTTCCACCCCCTCTGCGGCCGTACGTGGGAGGGTCTGGCCGCGGAGGCCAGGTCCCTCGTCGCGTTCCTCGGCGCCCGGGATCCCAAGGCCTACGGGCGCTACGGCCACTGGTGGGCCAAGGGGCTGCCGAGCGCCGAAACCCGGCTCCTCCCGGGTGACTGAACAAGCGTCGAACGGCGCGGCGACGAGGAGAACCCCGACGGCCGTCGCCGACGTCACCAAGGTCATGAAGGTGAAGACCGCCCCCGCCCCGCCGGTCCCCCGCAGCCGCGGGGCCCGGCCCCGCAGCCGCCGCTCGGCCCGCCGTGGCCGGGTCGTCGCCGCCCTGGCCGTGCTGACGACCCTGTTGATGCTGCTCCACGGGTGGATCCCGAACCGGTTCGCGAACGCCGGCAGCTTCGTCCAGACCTTCCTCCCCTGGACCGGCGCAGCCGTCGTCCTGCTGCTGGCCGCCGCTCTCCTGCGCCGCTCCCGCGTCGCGCTGACCGCCGTCCTGCTGCCCGCGCTCAGCTGGGCAGCGCTCCACGGCGGCACGTTCCTCGACCGGGGCGCCGGCGGGGCGGCCGACCTCACAGTCGTCACCCACAACGTGGACGACGTGAACCCCGATCCTGCCGGTACCGCCCGCGCCCTGGCCGCCTCCGGCGCACAGCTGATCGCCCTGGAGGAGCTGACCGGGCCCGCCGTCCGCCAGTACGAGCGGACGCTGGCCGCGACCCACCCGTACCACGTGGTGGAGGGCACGGTCGGGCTGTGGAGCACCTACCCCCTGCGCGATACCGCCCCGGTGGCGATCATGCCGTGGACCCGTGCGCTGCGGGCCACGGCCGACACCCCCGCCGGCCCGCTCACCGTGTACGTCGCCCATCTCCCTTCCGTACGCGTGCGCCCGGACTCGGGTTTCACCACCGAACGCCGCAACGCGGCCGCGGGCCGGCTCGCCGATGAACTGGCCGCCGCCCCGGCCGGCCGCACGCTCCTGGTCGGAGACTTCAACGGCACGACCGACGACCGGGCGCTGGCTCCGGTCACGGGCCGCTTCCGCTCCGCCCATGACGCGGCGGGCGCGGGCTTCGGCTTCACCTGGCCCGAGACGTTTCCCGTCGCCCGCATCGACCAGATCCTGGTCCGTGAGCTCACCCCGGTATCGGCGTGGACCCTGCCGGCCACCGCCAGCGACCACCTGCCCGTGGCGGCGTCGTTGCGGTTCTGACGGGCGGCGACACCGCGATCGGCCCGCTCACCCCCAGGGGCGGCTCGGCCGGGCTCACCCTCCCACCCGCGAGAGGCGGGGTTCGTCCCCGTACGCACGGGACCGGACGAGCACCCTCAGCATCCCGGCGCCCGCGACCACCGCGGCCAGGTGCAGGGCCATCGCGGCGGCGACCGACTCCGGCGGGGTGACACCGTCGGGGTGGGTCAGCCCCACGATCAGCGTGAGCGGCAGTTTCCAGCCGCTCCACGCGAACAGCGAGCCGGAGCCGATCCAGCCGAGCGCCATCGGGATCGCGCGGGGCAGCCGCGCGGGCCGGGCCCGGGCGAGCGCCCGGACCGCTGCGGCGCCTACGAGCGCCCAGAAGGCACCCAAACCGGTCAGCATGTACCAGCGGGTGTCCCTGTTGCCCGGTTGCTCGATCCCCAGGGTGCCGCCGGCCGTCCAGTACAGCCATGCGAGCCCGACCACGGCCGCTGCGACGGCGGCCCACGGGAGCCCGGCGGGCGGCCGGTCGCCGACGCGCCCGGTGAACACGTCCGGCCAGCGGCGCCGTATGTGGGCGGGGAACGCGAGGGCGAGGCCCAGCCCCGTGCCTATGAAGCCGAACTGGGCCAGCGCGCCCTCCCAGTCGGACATCTCGGCGGCGTCCCCCGCGCCGCTCCCGGCCCCGCCGGACCCGCTGTCCACCAGCGTGGACAGCGCGGCGTACGGCAGGACGGAAACCAGGAACCCCGCCCCCACCCAGGCGACGAACGCCACCAGCCAGCCCGGTATGCGCATCCCCCAAGGCCGCACCAGCGCGAGCGCGAGGGTGATCCCGATGACCGCCATGCCTATGGTCACGGTGTTCAGGATTATCCATCCGGCCGGGGTGAAGCCCTCTCCGACCGATATCACCCCGGCCAGGGAGCCGATCACCCACCACACCTTGATCAGCAGATACGGCAGCAGTGCGACCGCAGCCCCGTACGCCGCAGCCCGCCCCCATCGGTCCCAGCGGTCCATCCGCTTCCCCCTTCCGCGAGAGTTCCAGTCTCCGGGGGTACCGCACCCGCCCACCTCCCCCGCCAGAGCGATCCACCTCCCCCGTGCGGGGGAGCCCGGACCGGCGGGAACCCGGAACCGGCAGGAACCCGGACCGGCGGGAACCCGGAACCGGCCTGGCGGGGACCGGCGGGCGGCCCGTACCCGGCCTGCGGGCTATCCCGCCGGGCCGGCTCCCGCGGTCCTGAACGGATCGAGGCGCCGACGCCGCCGACTGATCGAGTCGGGGTCCCAGCCCGGACGCGGAACGGACGCCAGCAGCAGCCGGGTGTACGGGTGTTCGGGGCTGCTGAGCAACTCACCGACGGGCCGGTGTTCCATGGTCCGCCCCCGGTACATGACGAGCGCCTCGTCGCAGACGTAGCGGACCACGGCCAGGTCGTGGCTGACGAAGACCAGCCCGATGCCCGTGTCGCGCCGGATGTCCGCCAGCAGGTTGAGCACCTGCGCCTGTACGGACACGTCCAGGGCGGACACCGCCTCGTCGAGCACCAGGACGGCGGGTTCGACCGCCAGCGCCCGGGCGATCGCGGCGCGTTGGCGCTGCCCGCCGGAAAGGCGCCGGGGCAGGGCGGCCGCCTCCCGGTCGCCGAGGCCGACCTGGGCCAGCAGCTCCCGGACCCGGTCGGCCCGCACCGCGGGGTCGCGCCAGCCGTGCAGCCGGAGCACGCCGTCGACGGTCGCGCCGATGCCGATCCGGGCGTCCAGGGAGAGGTAGGGGTCCTGGAAGACGATCTGCACGGCCTTGGCCCGGGCCAGCCGGGCCGCCCTGCCCCGAACCGAAGCGGCCAGCGGCTCGCCCTGTACGAGGATCTCTCCCGCATCGGGCCGTTCGAGCCCGACCAGCATCCGCGCCGTGGTGGTCTTCCCGGAACCGGACTCGCCGACGATGCCGAGCGCTCCGCCCGCCGGCAGGGAGAACGACAGGTCGTGGACCGCGACGACCTCCGTCCCCCCGCCCGTACGGTAGGTCTTGCGCAGGCCGGTCACCCGGAGGAGCTCCCCGGTGGCGGGCCCGGTTGTGGGCTCGGTGGCGGGCCCGGTGCTGGGCTCCGTTGTGGGCTCGGTGGTCACTTTTCCTCCCTGCTGAGCTGGACGGAGCCGGCGAGCTCGGCGGCGCGGTGGCAGGCGACCTCGGCCGGCCCCGTTCGCCGCAGCTCCGGCGGGGACAGGTCGCAGCGGCCCGGCTCGGCGAACCGGCAGCGCGGCGCGAAGGCACAGCCCGGCGCGGACTCCAGCAGCCCCATCGGGGCGCCGGGGACCGGAGTCAGCCGGCCGGCCGGGCCGTCGAGGGGCGGCGAGGAACCGAGCAGCCCCGCGGTGTAGGGGTGCCGGGGGGAGGCGAAGAGTTCCGCGACGGGCGCCGTCTCCACGATCCGGCCGGCGTACATCACGTAGATCCGGTCGCTGACCGCGGCTGCGAGTTCGATGTCGTGGGTGATGAGGAGCAGCCCGAGCCCGCGGTCGCGCTGCAGTCGCCCGAGGATGGCCAGGATCTCCGCCTGGGTGCTGACGTCGAGGGCGGTGGTGGGCTCGTCGCACAGCAGCAGCCGGGGTTCGGCGGTGAGGGCCGCGGCGATCACGACGCGCTGGAGCATGCCGCCGGAGAGCTCGTGCGGGTACTGGTTCAGGTGCCGGGCGGGGTCGGGCAGGCCCACCGCGCCGAGCAGTTCGACGGCCCTGGCGTCGGCCTGGGCCTTGGACCAGCCGTGCACCAGGCGCAGCGGCTCGGTGAGGAAGTCCCCTATGCGGCGTACCGGGTTGATGGCCGCCCGGGGGTCCTGGTAGATCATCGCCGCCTTGTTCGTCCGCACCTCCCGAAGGCTCGCGGGGTCTGCCCCGACCAGGTCGATCCCGTCGACGCGGACCCGGCCGCCGACCTCGGCGCCCGACGGGAAGAGACCGAGGGCGGCGCGGGCGGTGACGGACTTCCCCGAGCCGGATTCCCCGACGAGGGCGACGGTCTCCCCCGCACGGACGCGCAGTTCGACGGCGTCCAGGACGGGGCGGGCCATCGAGGGGAGGGTGACGGTGAGTCCGTCGTAGGCGAGCAGAGTCGTGTCGTGCGCGGTCATCAGGAGTCCCTCCCCGCGAGCCGGTCGCCGAGGTCTTCCCCGACGACGTTGAAGGCGACGACCACCAGGACGACGGCCACGGCCGGCACCACCGCGGACAGCGGCCGGCCCTGGAGCACGGCGGCCTGGCCCTGGTTGATCATGGCGCCCCAGTCGGGGGTCGGGGGCTGTACGCCGAGCCCCAGGAAGGACAGGGCCGCGAGGTCGAGCAGGGCGTAGCCGAAGTTCACCGTCGACTGGGCGAGCAGGGTCGGGGCGATGTTGGGCAGCATCCTGCGTACGGTGACGTACGGGGCGGAGTGGCCCTGTACCCGGTAGGCGGCGACGTAGGGCCGGGCCTTCTCCTGTACGACGAGGCCGCGCACCAGGCGTGCGGTGTACG
Source organism: Streptomyces sp. NPDC056224 (assembly GCF_042267665.1). Lineage (NCBI taxonomy): Bacteria > Bacillati > Actinomycetota > Actinomycetes > Kitasatosporales > Streptomycetaceae > Streptomyces > Streptomyces sp. NPDC056224. Next base: position 387,593 of record NZ_JBHJTK010000001.1, on the reverse strand, counting down.
GCATGTAGGCGATCGCCATGGCGACCACGGGCGCCGTCATCCCCTTGCCGAACAGGGCCACCGCGAGGATCGCCAGCAGCAGGGCGGGGAAGGCGAACAGCACGTCGAGCACCCGGCCGAGCAGGCTGTCGGCCCAGCCGCCGCGCCACCCGGTGAACAGGCCGACGGCGATGCCCGCGACGGTGGAGAACACCACGACCGCGAGCGGGCCGGCGAGGCTGGTGCGCGCCCCGGCGATCAGGGCCGAGAAGGTGTCGTGGCCGCCCTGGTCGGTGCCCAGCCAATGGTCGGCGCCCGGCCCCAGGAGGCTGTCTCCGAGCCGGCCGAAGGTGGGGTCCTGCGGCGCGAGCCAGGGTGCGAGCAGCGCGACCAGGACGAACAGGACGAGGAGCATCAGGCAGGCCCGCTGCAGGCGGCTGCCGCCGAGGTTCCTGAGGCGGGCGAGCCGGTCGGGCCGGGTGCGCGGCGTGCGGGCCGTGGTGCCCGCTTCGGGGAGTGTGCTCACCGGGCGCTCCCCGCCGCCGCCATGCGCGGATCGATCAGCGGGTGGACGAGGTCCACGAGGGCGTTGACGACGACGAACGCGGTCACCACCAGCAGCACGACGGCCTGGACGACCGGGAAGTCCAGCTGGTCCACGGACTGCACCAGCAGGGAGCCCACGCCGGACATCCCGAAGGCGGTCTCCACGATCGCGGTGCTGACCAGCATTCCGGACACCAGGAGCGCGGAGACGGTGACGATCGGTCCGAGCGCGTTGCGCAGTACGTGGCGCCTGATGACGGTGCGGCGCGGTGTCCCCCGGCTCAGCGCGACCTCCACGTGCTCGCGGCGCAGCTCGTCGAGCATGGCCGAGCGGGTCACGCGGGTCACCAGGGCGGTGAAGGTGACGGACAGGGCCGCTGCCGGGAGGATCACGTGGTGCAGCCGGTCCAGGGCGTCCTCACCGTTGCCGATGGTCGGGAACCAGCCGAGTTCCACCCCGAACACCGATCTCAGCAGCAGGGCGGCGACGAAAGCGGGTGCCGCCGCGCCCACCGTCACGAACAGCATCAGGGAACGGTCGGTGCGGCTGCCCCGGCGCAGAGCGCCGATGACGCCGGAGCCGATGCCGAACACCGCGATCATCATGCCGGACACGCCGATCAGCAGCATGGACGAGGGCAGGCGCGACCAGATGACCGAGGAGACGTCCTGGTGGAAGAGGTAGGAGCGGCCGAAGTCGCCGTGCAGCACCCCTTCGAGCCAGTTCCAGTACCTGACCGGGAACGGCTCGTCGAAGCCGTACTGGCTGCGGATCGCGGCGAGGTCCTCCGGGCTGGGGCTGCGCCCCTTGACCAGGAAGCCGACCGGGTCCCCGGGCGCCAGGAAGAGCGAGGAGAACACGAGGAAGGAGGTGACCAGCAGGGTCGCCGCCATTCCGGCGAGCTTGCGCAGGATCCGTACGGCGCGCGCCGCCGCGGCCGTCATCCGTTGGCTCCGATCTCGGCCGCCCACGGGTAGTAGAGGTAGGCGATGGAGGGCCGGACGCCGGTGATCTTCTTGCCGAGGAAGACGCTGACGGGCTGGGTGTACAGGGGCAGCCAGGGCAGTTCGCGCGTGGCGATCTTCTGGGCCTCGGCGTTGGCGGCCGCGTGCTCGGCGGGGTCGTAGGCTCCGACGGCCCGGTCGACGGCGGCGTCGAACGCCGGGTCGGACCAGTTGCCGTAGTTGCTGAACGCCCCGGTCTGCAGCGATCCGTACATGTCCAGCGGGTCGGTGATGGACGTGTACCAGAAGGTGAGGAAGAGGTCGATGCCCTCGCGCGCCGCCGGGTCCGTGAAGAGGGTCGTGTACTTCTCCGCGGAGAGGGAGTCGATCTGCGGCTTCAGTCCGATGGCCGTGGCCGCCTGGGCGACGGCCTGGGTGATGATGGTCGTCTGGGAGTCCAGCGGGCTGGTCGCGATCACGATCTTCTGGCCGTTCACTCCGGCCTCGGCGGCGAGTGCCTTGGCCTTGGCCGGGTCGTACGGGTACCGCGGCAGGTCCTTCAGGAGCGCTTCCCGGGTCGCGGGGGGCGCTTCGGCCCAGAGGCTGTCGGTGACCAGCGAGTCGGAGACTTCACCGACCCCGCCGGCGCCGGCCGTGACGATGCCCTTGCGGTCGATGGCCATCAGGAGGGCCTGACGGACGCGCGGGTCGCCGAGGGGGCCCTTGAGGTTGCTCACCACCTCGTCGGCGACGGTGGTGTTGCGGCCGAAGTAGAGCTTTCCGGCCCGGGTGGCGCCCAGTTGGGCGTAGGCGTTCGGCGGGACCATCCAGCCGCCGTCGACCTCGCCGCTCTGGAAGGCGTTGACGCGGGTGGTGGCATCGGCGAGGAAGACGAACTTCACCTCGCCGGACCTGGCCTTCAGCTCCTGGTTCCAGTAGCCGTCGAACCGCTTGAGGGTGAGGGACTGGCCCGAGTTCCAGGACCCGAAGGAGAACGGGCCGGTGCAGTTCACGCCGGTCTGCGGATTGCCGTAGTCCTTGCCGGACTTGGCCAGGGTGGCGGCGGACTCCACGGTGCCGGGGCCGGCGGCCAGGTACTTGTTGAAGGTGGAGTCCGGCTTGGCCAGGGTGACGGTGACTTCCATCGGGCCGGTCTTGTCGACGGACGTCACGTTCTTGTACTGGTTCGCCCAGACGCTGGCCGTCTCGGGGTCGAGGTTGCGGCGCAGCGAGGCGACGACGTCGTCCGCGGTGAGCGCCGTCCCGTCGTGGAAGCTCACGCCGGGACGGATCTGGTACACCCAGGTGGTGGGTGTGGGGTTGGTGTACGAGGCCGCGAGGCCGGGCGAGGTCGTCAGGTCGGGGTTCCAGCGCAGCAGGCTCTCGCAGACGTTGGCGAGGATCTGGTTGGGCGGGAAGTCGAAGGAGTAGGCGTAGTCGATGGTGGTCGGCTCCGCGTAGACGGACCAGGTGAAGGAGTCCAGGTCTCCGGTGGCGGCGGGGGTCTTGTCCGTGAGCCGGTAGGCGGCGGCCCCGTCCTTGGCCGGGTGTGCGGTGCCGCTGCACGCGCTCGTGACGAGCACGGCGGCCGTGGCGAGGGCCGCCGCCAGGGTGCGGCGGAGGCGGAGGCCGCTGGGCTGCAGCGGGGATCCCGATCGGGCTGATGACATCGTCTGGCTCCCTGAGGGATGAGCTCGGTGGGGTGGGTGGCGCGCGGCCGGTGACGGCCCGGTCGGTGGCGGCTCAGTGGGTGACGGCCCGGCCGGTGACGGCCCGGTCGGTGGCGGCTCAGTGGGTGACGGCCCGGCCGGTGACGGCCCGGCCGGTGACGGCCCGGCCGGTGACGGCCCGGCCGGTGACGGCCCGGCCGGTGACGGCTCAGTCGGTGACGGCCCGGCCGGTGGCGGCTCAGTCGGACGCTCGGCCGGTGACGGCCCGGCCGGTGGCGGCTCAGTCGGTGGCGGTGAAGACCGGTTCGCCGTCGATGTACGTGCGGAGCACGCGGGTCTCGGCGATCTCCGTCGAGGGGTGCGCGAAGGGGTCCCGGTCGAGGACGACGAGGTCCGCGTACTTGCCCGCCTCGACGGTGCCGGTGACGTCGTCGAGGTGGTTGGCCCAGGCGCTGCCCGCCGTGTAGGCGGTGAGGGCCTGGGAGAGGGTCAGGGCCTGCTCCGGGAAGAACGGCGCCATCGGTTCGAACGTCCCGGGCGAGCCGGGGGCCTCGTCGGGTACGGCCCGGTTGACGGCGACGTGGATGCCCCACAGCGGGTTGGGGCTGCTCACCGACCAGTCGCTGCCGGCGACCAGGCGGGCTCCGGCCCGCTGGAGGTCACCGAACGGGTACTGCAGGGCGGCGCGCTCGGGGCCCAGGAAGGGGATCGTCAGCTCGTCCATCTGCGGTTCGTGCGCGGCCCACAGGGCCTGGATGTTGGCGGCCGCCCCCAGGCTCGCGAAGCGGCCGATGTCGTCGGGGTGGACGATCTGCAGGTGGGCGAGGTGGTGCCGGTTGTCGTTGGCGCCGTTGGCGTCGCGGGCCGCGCTGAGGGCGTCGAGCACCTCGCGTACGGCGCGGTCGCCGAGTGCGTGGAAGTGGAGCTGGAAGCCCGAGCGGTCGAGCCGGGACACCGCCTCGGTGAGCAGCTCCGGATCGATGAAGCTGAGTCCGGAGTTCCCGGTGGCGCAGCCGCAGCCGTCGAGGTAGGGCTCCAGCAGGCCCGCCGTGAAGTTCTCGGCGATCCCGTCCTGCATGATCTTCACGCTGGTGGCGTTGAAGCGGCCCACCCGGCCGGTGCGCCGGCGCTCCTCCAGGTCGGGGATCTGCTCCAGGCCGCGTTCGCGGTCCCACCACAGGGCTCCGACGACGCGTGCGCGCAGGGCGCCCTCGCGTGCGGCGCGCAGGTAGACGCCGAAGTTGTCGGGGTTGCCGGGGAAGGCGCCGATCATGGCGTCCTGCCAGCTGGTCACGCCGAGGGAGAAGAGGTGCTCCTGCGCGGCGAGCAGGCCGGCGTGCGACTCGTCGGGCGTCGCGATGGGTGCGTGGCGGGTGACCAGGTCGACGGCGCCTTCCTGGAGGGTGCCGGCCGGGGTTCCGTCCGTCTCCCGCTCGATCCTGCCGTCCGGCGGGTCGGGGGTGGTGCGGTCGACGCCCGCGAGGTGGAGGGCGCGGGTGTTGGCCCAGGCTCCGTGGCCGTCGCGGTTGGTGAGTACGACGGGCCGGTCCGGCACCACCGCGTCGAGCATGGCGCGGGTGGGCGTACCTCCGGGGAAGACGTCCATCGACCAGCCGCCGCCGCGGATCCAGGGCGCGTCCGGGTGGTCCTCGGCGTACGCGGCCACGACGGCCAGGTAGCCGTCGATGGTCCGCTCCTCGGCCAGGTCGCAGCCGAGCATCTGGACCCCGGCCACGACGGGGTGGACGTGGGCGTCCTGGAACCCGGGGATCAGGAGGCCGCCGGCCAGGTCGACGACCTCGGTGGAACCGTCCGCGAGCGAGCGCACGGTGCTCGCGTCGGCGACGGTGAGGATCCGGCCGTCCGCCACGGCGACGGCGGCGTCGACCGGGCCGGACGAGGTCCCGGTGAAGACCCGTCCTCCGACGAAGACCGTGTCGGCCCGCTGCTTGACCGGCTGCCCTGTGTTGCGCATCGACGCATCCTCCGGCTCGGCGGGACGGACCCGCACGGCTTGTGTTGAGGAGGAGTGAACGGGAGCGCAACATTGTTGTCAACGGTGTTGCGCTCCCTCTGTTCCAAATCGATACACTGGCCGCACCATGCCGAAGTCATCCGACGCACCCACCCGGTCCAAGCGCGCGGGCAGCCAGCTCACACCCGACGCGATCATCGAAGCCAGCCTGCGCATCGCCGCTCGCGGCAGCGAGGACGCCTTCACCGTCCGCCGTCTCGGCGAGGAACTCGGCGCCGACCCCACGGCGATCTACCGGCACTTCCGCGACAAGGACGAACTGCTGCTCTCCGTCGCCGACCGCACGCTCGGCGAGGTCCTCGACAGCATCCCCGAGGGCCTGGACTGGAAGGACCGGCTGCGCGCCCTCGCCGACGGCTCCCTGGAGGTGGCGCTGAAGTACCCGGTCGTCGGCTCGACCATGGCCAGCCGGACCACCCGCAGACCCAACGAGTTCCGGGTCGTCGAGCTCATCATCGGGGCCGTCACGGAGGCCGGTCTGGACGGGGCGGAAGCGGCCGTCCATTACCGGATGGTCGGCGACTCCCTCCTCGCGTACGTGGGCCAGCGCGCCGCCTACCTGCTGTTCGACGCGGAGATCCGGGAGGCCGACGAGTCCTCCTGGAGCCGTGAGTACCGTCTGGTCGACCCGCAGGGCTTCCCCCACATCACCCGGTTGAGCACCCAGCTGGCCGAAGTGACGGACGAGCAGATCTTCCGGGCCCGGGTCGAGGCGCTGATCACCGCGATCGAGACGCGGGTCGAGACGCTGCGCGGCGCGTAGCCCGCTCCCGCGCCCACGCCCACGCAACGCCGTTGACAGCATGGTTGACAACGCCGTTGCGCGAGCGGTTCGCTCCCCTCGGCCACGAGTGCCGTGCCCGACGCACGCGCTGTTCGGCTGGGGCGGGGCACCGCCACGAGCGCGCCGCCCCGCCGCGGGGAGGAGCGGAGCCCCGCGCCGCAGGGGCGTCCGGCCGCCGCCGGCTCCCCGGTACCGCGGGCGCGCCGACGGCCGCCGCGGGCCTGCCCGGCGAAGCGCCCGCCCCGATCCCGGCCGCGGCGGCCACCGGAGCCGGTGCGCCGCGCGTCGTGGTCGTCGGCGCAGAGCGCGCGGGAGTGCGCTGCGGCGCTGTGCCCGTCGGCTGCGGGACGGCCGGACCCGGTCGCCGCCACCGCGTACGGGTCACCTCGGCGGGGTCACGTCGGCGGGGTCAGCCCGACGGGGTGAGCCGGTCCCACAGGAAGGTGTGCACCAGGGCCTCGTTGAAGGCGGTCTGCCCGTGGTCGGTGGCGCCCGCATGGCCGCCGCCCAGGTGCTCGTGGAACAGGACGGGATGCCCGAACTCGCGCAGCCGGGCGGCCATCTTGCGGGCATGCCCGGGGTGGACTCGGTCGTCACGGGTCGAGGTGAGCAGCAGCAGCGGCGGGTACGAGGCCCCCTCGGCCCGGATCCGGTGGTAGGGGGAGATCCGCTCCAGGTGGGGCCGGTCGGCCGGGCTGTCCGGGTCCCCGTACTCCGCGATCCAGCTGGCGCCGGCCAGCAGCTTGTGGAAACGGAGCATGTCCAGCAGCGGCACGTGGGCGACGACCGCGCCGAACAGCTCGGGGTCGCGGGTGAGCATCGCGCCCATGAGGAGGCCGCCGTTGCTGCCGCCCTCGATGCCCAGCTGGGCGGAGGTGGTGATGTCACGGGCGACGAGGTCCCGGGCGACGGCGGCGAAGTCCTCGTACGCGCGGACCCGGTTCGCGCCCAGGGCCGCCTGGTGCCAGCTCGGCCCGTACTCGTGCCCGCCCCGGATGCCCGCGACGACGTACGTGCCGCCGCGCGCCAGCCAGGCCCGGCCGGTGACCGCGCTGTAGTACGGGACCATGGAGACCTCGAAGCCGCCGTACCCGTACAGCAGGGTGGGCCCGGGGCCCGGGCGGTCCTCGGGACCGACGACGAAGTACGGCACCCGCGTGCCGTCCGCGGAGGTCGCGAAGTACTGGCGTACGGCCAGACCGGCGGTGTCGAACAGCGCCGGACCCTGCTTGACGCTCTCGCTGTCGCCGCCCGCGGTGCCCCGGTAGAGGGTGGACGGCTGGAGGAAGCCGGAGACGTTCAGGAAGTACTCGTCGCTCACGTCCGGATCGGTGCAGGTGACGGAGGCCGTGGACAGCGGCGGTACGCCCGGCAGCGGTGCGCGGCTCCAGCCGCCGGGGCCGGGGGTCAGCAGCTCCATCCGGGAGGAGACGTCGGCGCGGGTGGTGAGGACGAGGTGGTGGCGGGTCCAGCTGTAGCCGCCCAGCGCGGTGCGCTCGTCCGGGGTGAACAACACCTCGGCCTCCCGCTCCCCCGCCCGGAAGGCGTCGAAGTCGAAGGCGAGCAGGGCGCCGGCGGGATGGCCGAGCCAGGGCGACTTCGTGGTGACGGTCAGCCAGTTCCGGTACACGGAGGCGCTCGCGTCGTCCGGCACGTCGATCTTCAGCGGCGGTCCGTCGCTGCCGTCGGTCCGCGCCGGGAGGAGGAACAGCTCCTGGTTCCAGAAGTCGATCTGCCGGTGGACGAAGTCCCGTTCGAAGCCGGGTGTGTCGTCGCGCCAGGCGGTGGCGGACAGGTCCGAGGGGCGGCCCTCGTAGACCGGTTCCGCCTCGGCGAGCGGTGTGCCGCGCCGCCAGCGGCGTACCTGGAGGGGGTAGCCGGACCCGGACATCGAGCCGGGACCGAAGTCGGTCCCGATCCAGACCCGGTCGCGGTCGATCCACCCGATCCGGGTCTTGGCCTCCGCGACCTCGAACCCGCCCTCGACGAACTTCAGGGTCACGAGGTCGAACTCGCGCACGACGCAGGCGTCCGCGCCGTCCCGCGACAGCATGACCAGGGCGTGGCGGTGGTCTGGGGCCAGGACGCTGCTGCCCGCCCAGGCCCACTTCTCCCCCTCGACCTCGGCGAGGGCGTCCAGGTCCAGCACCGGCTCCCATGCGGGCCGGTCCTTGCGGTACTCCTCCAGCGTGGTGCGCCGCCAGAGTCCGCGGACGTGGTCGGCGTCCTGCCAGAAGTTGTAGAGGTGGCCGCCGCGACGGGTGACGTAGGGGATCCGGCCGTCGTCGTCGAGGACCTCGCGGATCCCGCGCTCCAGCTCCTTGAACCCGGGCACCTCGGCCAGCGCCGCCACGGTTTCGTCGTTGCGCTCACGCACCCAGTCGAGGGCCGCCTCGCCCGAGATGTCTTCCAGCCAGAGGTACGGGTCTTCATCGCTCATCCGCCGATTGTGCAGGACGGGGGGCCCTGGTCAGGAAACGTCCGCCGCCCCGGGGCGGGTACCCCGCAGGGCGGTGTACACCGACCAGATCACCGAGACCAGCGGTACGGCGACCACCGCGCCCACCACTCCGGCCGCGATGGCGCCCGCGCTCACCGAGATCGCCACCACCAGGGGGTGCAGCCGGACCGCCCAGCTCATCACCAGCGGATGCAGGAGGTGCCCCTCGATCTGGCCGATGACCACGATCAGCGCGATCACCACTCCCGCGACGAGCGGCCCCTTCGAGGCCAGGGCGACCACCGCGGCGACCGCGAGCGCGACCGGCGAGCCGACGAGGGGAACGAACGCCGCGAGGAACTCCAGCAGCGCCAGCGGAACGGCCAGCGGGACCCCCAGGAAGTACAGGGCCAGCCCGACCAGAACGGCGTTCGTCGCCGCGATCAGCACGATCCCGTGGGTGTAACCGGTGAAGGTACGCCAGGCCGCACGGCCGCCGACCGCCACGCGCTCGCGCACCGCGGCGGGCAGCTGCGCGCAGAACCACGACCACTGGCGGTCTCCGCCGTGCAGGAAGAGGACGGCGGAGAAGACGGCGAGGGCCAGGACGGCGAGAACCCGCACCAGCTGTCCGGCTCCGCTGAGCGCCGTACTGAGCACGGTCGAGCGGTGACTCGACAGGAACGCGCCGGTGCGCGACTCGATGTCCGACAGCGCTCCGGGGTTCAGCCGGAAGGGCGGCCGCTCCAGCCACTTCTCGATGCTGCCGAGGCCCTCGCGGAACTCCCGGACCAGGGTGGTGCTCTCCCCCGCCACCGCCTCGCCCACCAGCGCCAGCCCGCCCAGCAGCAGCACCGCGGTGCCGAGCAGGCAGACGGCGACCGCCAGGGACCGGGGCAGTGAGCGCCCCAGCCAGCGGGCTGGGGCGGCGAGCAGCGCCGTGGTGACGAGGCCGAGGAAGAGCGCCACGGTGATCTCGTGGAACCGCCCCAGCACGGCGAAGACCGCGTACACGGCGGCGCCGACGACCAGCAGGCGCCAGGCGTACGACGCGGCCGTACGCAGGAAGGAGGACACCGGCGGCATGACCCCATGGATGCCACGGCGGGGCCCCGGTGGCACGCGCGCGGCCCCGGATTCGCCCGTCCGGGGCGGACGATCCGTTGCCGCGGCGGCGGAGCAGGCGTACGGCCTCAGGGCAGCGGGAGTCCCCTGGCGGTGATCCAGAGTTCGTACCACTCCTCGTGCGTGAGGTCGGGCTCGCTCACCGCCGCGTCCCGGCAGGCCCGGATCCGGTCGGGCCGGGCGGTGCCGATGACCGGCGTGATGCCGGCGGGGTGCCGGCCCAGCCACCACAGCAGGACCGACTCGGGCGTCGTGTCCTTGCGCCGGGCGAGGTCGGCCAGCAGCCCCGCGGTGGCCCGTTCGGCGGGCGTCTGCTGGCGGCCGGTGAACCGTCCCTGCGCCAGCGCCCCCCACGCCTGGAGGCGGATGCCGTGGTCACGGCAGTGCTCCAGTGTTCCGAAGGGGAACCCGTTGGCCGCGTGCGCGGGGGTGTTGAGCACCACCCCGGCTTCGACCCAGTCCCGGCTGTGCAGGCTCATCTCCAGCTGGTTCGCCACCAGGGGTACGTCGAGCCGGGCCTGGAGGTGGGCGATCTGCGCGGCTCCCATGTTGGACACGCCGAAGTGCCGTACGAGGCCCTGCCGGTGCAGGGACATCAGCGCCGACGCGACCGAGTCGGCGTCGGCGAGGGGGTCGGGGCGGTGCAGGAGGAGGACGTCGATCACGTCGGTCCGCAGCCGGGTCAGGCTCTCCTCCACGCGCCGTGTGATGCTCTGCCCGCGCAGGTCGTACATGCCCGGACGGTCCTCTTCGGCCAGGCGGATCCCGCACTTGGTCTGGATCGTGACGCGCTCGCGCAGCCCCGGCGTCCGTGCGAGCACTTCGCCGAAGACGGCCTCGGCCTTCCCGTGCCGGTAGATGTCGGCATGGTCGAAGGACGTGATCCCGCTGTCGAGGGCCGCCTCGATCGCCGCCTCGGCGGCGTCTATGTCCGCGGGCCCGTACGGGCCGGGCTCCCAGCTCCCGCCCAGCCCCATGCACCCGTACAGCACCCGGTCACCGTTCACGGCCGCGTCCTCCTTCGTCACCACGGCCCCACCCTATGCATGCGCCCCGCCCCGTCGGCTCGCGGGCCCACCCGGTGCACCATCTGACCGGCGCATACTCGATGATGTCCGGATGCACAGACACACGGAGGCCGCGGCGCGGCCGAGGCGCCGCCGGGCCGGCCGCACTGCGGCGGTCCTGAGCCTGCTGGCCTCCGTGGCGTGTTCGTCCGCGCACTCCCCGGCCTCGGTCACCATCGCCGGGAAGCCGGCCGAGGTCTCCGTCGCGACCTGGAACATGTGCGGTGTACGGCAGTGGAGTTGTGAGGACACCGGGAGCCCGAAGGAGAAGTTCCAGCAGATCCGTGACCTGGTCGGGGACTCCGACGTGCGTGTCCTGCTGCTGCAGGAGGTGTGCTCGGAGGAGCTGGTCTCCGCCGCCCTGCGGCTCGGACCGGAGTGGCACAGCGTGTTCCAGCCGTACGCCGAGGTGGACGCGGCGGGCACCAGTACGCGCGTCGAGTGCACCGGGCAGGGCCAGGGGCAGGCCGGATACGGCCTGCTGGCCGCGTCCCCGCTCACCGACGTCGAGGCGGTCCCGACCGATCAGCCGACGGTGGGTCTGCACCGCGGGATCCTGTGCGCCCGGGTCCCTGCTCCGGGCCTGCGGGTGTGCAACGCGCACATCGCGCTGCGCGAGAGCGACGAGGCGCACCTCGACTGGGACTTCCGCGACGACCAGCTCGGCTCGTTGTTCGAGGCCGCCGCGGCCGACCCCCGTACGGTCCTCGGAGGCGACTTCAACTCCCCGCCGCCGGTGGGCGACGGGAACAAGTCCGCGTGGCTCTGGCCGGCCGAGGCCTACACCACGTACCGGGAGTGCGACCAGAAGGGCGGTTCCCGGACGGGGCGCCCCACCCACACGGACAGGACGAAGATCGACTACCTCTTCACGGCGCTGCCCCGTACGGGGTGCCAGGTGGTGGACACCGAGAGGTCCGACCACCGGCCCCTCGTGATCCGGGTCAGAACCTCGGGCTGAAATTGCCCCCCTGCACCGGCACGGTGTAGGTGTTCACCGTGGTGAAGGGGACGGCCGTCCACGCCGACGCGTTGCCGACCGCGTCCACGGCGATGGCCTCGACGAAGTGTCCGCCCTCGTTCCAGGCCCAGCCCGCTTCCCACACCCAACTGCCGTCGGCTCCCACAGCGCAGGTCCCGAGGCTGGCACCGCCCTCGTGGAAGTCCACGCGCACGGCGCCCGGGGCGAAGCCCATGAAGGTCACGGCGGAGCCCGGCACCTGCTGGTGCGGGACGGGGGCCGTCACCGTCAGCACGAGGGGCTGGGCGGGCAGCGGCAGCGGGGCCGGGACCTGCACGGGCTCCGCGGCGGGCTCGGGCACCAGCACGTTCTCCACGGCAGTGAAGACCACTTCGGTGCGCTCGGACTGGTAGTTGCTCGCGTCGGCCGCGAAGAGCCGGACGACGTGCCTGCCCTTGCCCCAGGGCCGTTCCCGTTGCCAGGTCCAGCTGCCGTCCGCGGCGACGGGCGCGGCACCCTGGTACTTGCCGTCCTCCCAGAAACTGACCCGCACCCCGCCCGGAGCGGTCCCCGTGAAGCGGACCGCGTTCGCGGGTACCCGATCGTCCGCCGACGGCGCCAGAACCACCGGCCGGGGGAACGAGTCGCCCCTCACCTGGGAGGTCTCCGCGAGGTAGGTGTCGATGGCGGACGTGTCGCGTTCCGGCTGCTCGTAGCCGTTGCGGACCATGCCGATCCGGGGGGTGATCCCGTCGACCAGGAGGTTCAACAGGCCCATGATGGCGGGGAGGTTGCGCAGCGACACCTTCCCGTGGTTGGCGATCAGGGGAGAGTCGTTGAAGATGAGGTTGAAGTTCTCGTACCCCTGGAACAGCCCGAGGAAGGGTTCCACCTGACGTGCGTACTGCTCGTCCTGGGGCGAGGTGATCAGATAGGTGTTGGCCGACCGGTTCGCGCTGCCGCGCACCACATCGGGGAGGACCGAGTCGAGGACGCGCACGTTCTCCTCCGTCACCGCTCCCATCATCATCCGGGCGGCGTCCGGCATGTCCTCCCTGACGTACGTGCCGACCAGGAACTGCGGAACGCTGGCCACGATGTTCCTGAAGCCGTACTTCAGGCCGAAGAACAGGGCGGCGCTGCCGCCCTTGGAACTGCCGAACATGGTGCACTCGTCCGGCGTCAGCGACAGGGCGTGCATGACCCGCGAGATGAGTCCGGCGACGGACCTCTCCAGCCCGAAGTCCATGCCCTTGCACAGGTAGTAGCTGTTCTCGCCGTCGAACAGGTCACGGATCCACAGGATGTTCGACCGGAGGTTGTCGAGGACCCCGTTCGACCAGCCGTACTCACCGGGCGCGGTGAGGTTGGCGAAGACCACGACCAGGTGCCGGTTCCCGTTCCGCGCGTGGGAGAACCGGTACTCGACGGGCACCTCGCCGGAGGCGTCCACGCCCGTGAAGACACGGCGTCCGCCCTGGCCTGCCTTAGACATGTTCGGAATCCATTCTTCTCACCGGTTGCCGCGGCATCTGGTCAAGGGTGTGTCCGTTCCAGGAGCCCTCCTGCCCGGCGGGGCGGCCGCCGGCCGCGCCCACGGCCGGTGCCTGTGCCCGCGCGGGGTCGAGGTCTCCCCCGGCGATCAGGATGCGGTCGGTCAGCCTGGCCGAGGCGTACCCGTCGTCCAGATCGCAGAACTCCTGCTGGAACCAGCGGTAGCGGGCCGCGTAACCCTGCTGGATCCGGTCGACGTTGCGGATCGCCCCGACCAGTTCCGGCGAGGTGAACAGCAGCGGCCCGGGTGCGGACTGCTCGAAGTCGAAGTAGAACCCGCGCAGGGTGTCCCGGTAGTGGTCGAGGTCGTAGGTGAAGAAGAGGATGGGCCGCCCGGTGTTGACGAAGTCGAACATCAGGGAGGAGTAGTCCGTGATCATGACGTCGGTGATCAGGGAGAGGTCGGCCATGTCCGGGTAGTCGGACACGTCGAATACGAACCCGTCACCGGCGCCGGGCACCGGGTCCACCACGTTGGGGTGGCGGCGCACGAGCAGGACGTGGTCGTGGCCCAGCTGTGCGCGGGCGTCCTCCAGGTCGATGCGGAAGTCGAGCTTGTACTTGCCCGGTGCGTAGAACTGGTCGTCGCGCCAGGTCGGTGCGTACATGACGACCCGCTTGCCCGGCGGGAGCCCGATGCGGCGGCGCACTTCCGCCGCCCGCTGTCCGGAGTCGGCGCGGCGCAGGATGTCGTTGCGCGGGTAGCCGCTCTCGACCATCTCTCCGGGGAACTGGAAGGCGCGCTGGAGGATCGGGGTGCTGAAGCTGTTCGGGGACACGAGCATGTCCCAGTTCTGCACTTCCTTCTCCACCCGCTCCAGGTACCGCTTGTCCGCGAAGTGCACGGCTTCGATGTCGTGCCCGATCTTCTTGAGCGGCGTGCCGTGCCAGGTCTGTACGACGACCTGCCCGTCGCGCTTCTGGAACCAGTCGGGCAGGTGGTTGTTGGCGACGACGTACCGGGCCCTGCCCATGGCCTCGTACCAGTCGGGGGACCACATGCGGACCGGGCGGGCGGTCGGGGGAACCGCGACCTGGTCGTCGCGCACGACCCACAGGTGTTCGAGATCGACGCCCCGGCGGACCATTTCCTCGTGCAGCGCGCGCGGGCTGTCGGAGTACTGGGTGCCCTTGAAGGCGTCGTACAGCACCGCCTGCTTCAGCGACTTGCGGCGGGCGTCCGGGTAGGTCTTGGTGCGCATCAGCTTCTGCCGGTACGGGCCGCGCGCCTCGTCGGGCATCGCCGAGTGGACCAGCAGCGAGAGCCGGTCGTAGGCCTCCGACTGCAGTTCGTAGCGCCGCTCGTCGGCGGTCATCTCGCTGGGGAACGTGGGGATCAGTTCCTGGGTCATCTTGACCATGAGGTCGCCGGACCGGTTCTCCGGGGTGACCGCGGAGGGGTCCTGACGGCGCAGGAAGAAGTCCCAGCGGCCGGAGGCCAGCGGGATCTCACCGGCCAGGGTGCGCATCGCTGCGGGGGTGACGACGAAGCTGAAGTCCTGCCCGTACCAGGTGATGGGCACCACGCGCTCGGCGCCGTGGGCCCGGGAGCGGACGACGACGTGCGCCGTGGCGTACTCGGACGCGCTGAGCATGTCCTCCGCCGCGTAGCCGACGACGACTTCGAGGGAGCCGTCCTGGCGCCAGGTGACGGACTTGGCGAGGGGGAGCGTGTCACGCTCGAACAGCACCACGTAGCCGGAGCCGTTGCGGTGCACGAAGACCTCGCGGTCCGCGGCCTCGGTCTGGAGGTCCGCGGGCAGGCGGTAGTGGCCGTCGGGGGCGTCCTCCGCCATGACCGGATAGATGGCCGCCTTGCGGCCCTCGACGTGCAGGGTGGTCTTCCAGCCGTTGCTGCCGGTGTTCCAGGTCTGCGGAACGCCGTCGGTGGAGTTCGTGCGGTGACCGGGAACGAGGGCCTTGACCGGGATGCGGGTCACGAAGGTGAACCAGCCCTCGCCGCCCGGCTTGAAGTGGACCCACGCGTCGTGCTTGCCGGCGCCGCCCATGCTGGTCACCCGGAACTTGCCCCACTCGGGGAGTTTGGGTCCCAGGTAGACGCCGCGCAGTTCGAGCTGGTCACCGACGAGCCGGTGCCGGGTGATCCGGCAGCGCACCCTCTCCACACGGAGCTTGAGCTTTCCCTGGAGGAAGAGCGGGACGACCCGGGTGTTCTTCTCCACGTACTGGTAGGGCGGGTTGGCGGCGCTGCCCGCGCCGCCACGGGCAATGCCCTTGTAACGGAAGAGCCCGCGACTCAGGACGCCGGCCGCGACATCCCATGTCCCCTCGACCCATTCGCCCTTGCGTCTCAGCCGGGAGACGTCGAAGCGGACCTGGAATCCGGACCAGTCGTAGCAGTAGCGGCTCTGCTGGGAGTGCTCGGTGGCCTGCGGGTAGTAGGTGGTCTTCGCCTTCGCGACGACGACCCGGCCCTGCTTCTTGTTCCGCAGGGCGATGGCCTTCATCGACATGTGCCGCTTGTGCACGTTGATGAAGCGGACGTACGCGGAGCCCTCCAGGGTCAGGTGCCCGGAGTCCTCCCAGCGCGCGCCGGTCAGCGAACCGTGCAGGGACAGTTCCTTGTCCAGCCGGTAGGCGCTCTTGTCGAGGCCGATCGACCGGTCGCCGAGGTAGGGGTAGTTCAGGTACCGGTGCAGGCGCCGCTGGACGGGCAGGGGGCCGCCCTTGCGCTCGAACTCGACGACGTCGAGGAGTTCCTTGAGCCGGCCCTCGCGCACCAGGAGCCACTTGACGCGGGCATCGGCGGGAAGTTCGTCGATGATGTCCTCGTCGGCCTCGTCCAGGAATTCGTTCGCCCACCGCATGAAGGCGTCCTGGTATTCGGCGTCGGCGTCCGGCAGCACCTTCAGATGCAGCATCAGGTCCGACTTCAGGCAGGCGAGGTCGTACTTCCGCTTGTGGTCGCTGTAGGACCTGGCGCGGTGTCCGGCGAGGAACCGGCTGACCGACTGGACGGCGGCGACCCGGTCCTGGAGGTTGCTGAACTCGGTGTGCCGCTGCGTGATGGAGGGCGCGGCACCGCCTTCGCGGCGACGCCAGAAGTAGACGATGTCGGTGAGGATGTCCACCTTGGTCGCACGGAAGTGCGCGAACATGTTGACCCAGGAGTCCTCGTACATGACGCCCTCGGGGAACGCGATGTAGTGGTAATCCCAGAAGGAACGCCGGAACACCTTGTTCCACACGGTCCGGTCGTAGATGAGCTCCGGCAGCTTGGTGATGTGCGTGCCGCGCTTGCCGCGCTGCATCGGCGCCTTGTGCAGCGGGGACTGCCACCGCTTGGTGGAGTTCATCATCTGCACGTTGCCCGAGACGAAGTCGGAACCGGAGGCTTCGAGGGTCTGCACGAGCAGCTCGTAGGCGTACTCGGGGATGACGTCGTCCCCGTCGACGAACGCCAGGAATTCGGCCTGGGGATGGGCCGCGCGGATGCCGACGTTACGAGCGTGTCCCGGCCCCATCGACTCCTGGCGCAGGAGCCTGAACCGGGGGTCGCGGCGGGCGAATTCGGCGGCTATCGCGGTCGAGGAGTCGGTCGAGCCGTCGTCGACCATGATGACCTCAAGGGCGCGGAACGTCTGCCTGGCTATCGATTCCAGGCATTCCTCGAGATAGATCTCGACATCCTGGAAGGGAACGACGACACTCAGGCGGGGCATACCTGCCACTCAGAAAACTCCTCGATCGTCACGCTCGTTCCGATGCGCGCCGAGCCTCCGCAGGACGCCACCGGACCCGCCCCTGCCGCCGGCCACACTCCGCTCCCCCGCGCACTCAACCCACCCTGGCCCCGCGTTCCGCACACTTATGCGACCTTCACAGAGCCTGCGCAGCGTAAGCCAATTGATGAAGGGCGAGCAAGTGTGCAGCAAAGCCTCACCCCCCTGATGCTTCACCATTGCGAATGGGTGGTGGCATTCCGAGTGCGGTGGACGCGTGAACTCCCGCCGGTTCGGGGTGAGGTGGGCGGAATCGTACGTTCCTCCCGCGGCGGGCCCGCACCCCGGTGAGGAAGGTCACCCCACGCTGCGCCAGGCCCCGAACGCGAGGCCCGGGTCCCTGAGATCCCGCCGGGCGACACACAGGCCCCCGTCCACGTCGATCATCGCGATCGCTACCGCGCCGTACGCATCGAGGGCCAGCGCCGGGAGGCCCGCGCACCGGTCCCCCACGGGAGCCCACCAAGCCCCGTACTGCTCGCCCTCCGTGGGGTAGGCCGCGATCTCCGGGTGGCCCTCGGCGCCGCGCTGCAACAGGACGGTGCAGTCATATCCGTTGACGTGCGTACGGACCGCGCCCACCGGGCCGACACCGCCGGCACCGCCCAGGGGCATGAGCCTGCTCGCCGCCCCGGCCGCGGTCTGCGGGCGGTAGGCGATGACGCCGCCGTCGGCCGGGTGACGCCAGAAGTAGGTTCCGGAGCCGGGACCCGTCTCGTGGCAGCTGTACGTCCCTTCGACGGCGTCGGCCTCCATGCGGCCCAGCCACCTGAAGGCGCTTCCCGGCGCGTCCTGGCGCCAGTACGAGGCTCCGCCGCGGAAGGGGGCGAGGAACTCGGCCCGCCCGTGCGAGGTCACCAGCGGGACGACGGGACCGCGCACCCATTTGCCCTGGTAGTCCGACCAGTCGCCCCATATGCCGTCAGCGCGCCGGGTCCGCCCGCGGACGCCGGCTCCGAAGCGGGTGGCGACGACGTGGAGCGAGCCCGTCCCGTCGGGCAGGACCATCGGGTCCCCCGGAGGCGGGGCTTCGCCCTCCTGCCGTGGGAACGGGCTGCCTATCGCGCGCCATTCGCTGAGCGGCCGGCCGGTCTGGTACTGGGCGGCGATGACGAACTCGCGGCCGTCCGGGGCGGAGTCGCGCTGCCGGCTTCCGGCGAACCAGACGAAACCGCTGGAGTCCTGGGCCAGGGTGAACCGGCCGGTCCAGCCCTCCACGGGGAACAGGTCCGGGCCCTGCCAGACGTCCGAGCCGGGCGCCGACTCGGTCCAGCGCACCAGGCCCTCGGCGCAGCTCGCGTAGGCGGTCAGCCGGCCGTCCCGCCCCAGGCGGAGCCAGCCCGAGGCCGCGTGTCCGCCGTCGGCCGCCGCGGCGATCTCGGAGCCCAGGACCGCGGGCGCACCGGAGGTCACACTCCGGCCCGTCTCCGCACGTCCGCGTCGCGCCATGTCCTGCTCACTCCTGTCCGCGCTTGTCACTTTTGTCCGCTCTGGCCCGGCGGGCCGTGGGACAATTTACGGCAGCGCGGCGACCGGTCGATGCCTGGGTCGGGTGTCCACGACCGCCTCGGCATCCGTGCAACCTAGCCTGATCGGGCGCCCTCCACCACCGGCGGGCCGGACGTCCCGGCGTACGGTCCACGGGACCGGCGGGCCGGTCCGGGGTGAACCGGTGCGGCGGGGCGCGGGGACGGCCGCGCCCCACCGCTCCGGACACGGCGTCCTTCCCGAACCGGGTTCGGGGAGACCGGTGGCGCCCCGCACAGAACACGACGGGGCGTCAGCGGCGGGTTTCGCATCGTGGACGGCGCGAGACCGCCCGTCGGCTGAGGGGGCGCCGGGGTCGTCGACGCCCGGACGGTCCACGGCCGGGGCGACCGGCGGGCGACGCGCACGGACGTCCTGCGCGCCGTCGCCACCGAGTAGCCCGCTTCCGGAGCCGGGGTGTGCCCGTGGACGCGCCCCCGCCCCTGCATACGACCCCGGACCCGGCCCCGGCCCCGCCGCAGCGTGCGCGCCGGCCGTCGACCGCACCTCGGGAACGGCCGCGCCGCACCCGCCGCGCGGGCGTGGGCAGGCATCGACCGGGCCGCCTCCGGCGGGCGCGGCGGGCGCACCCCGGCACCACGGCCGGCGGATCGCGATCGGCGCTCGCCTCGGCGCCACGGGAAACCGCTCAGGCGCACCCGGCCACCGCACGCGCACCGGCGGCCCGGCGGGCCGGCGGGCCGGCCGCGCCCGGGGCGGCGTTACGGCAGGTCGTCCGTCGGCGGGTCCACCGTGTACACGTGGGGCGTGTCGGAGTCCCATTCCAGCAGCTCCGCGCCGCCGAGGACGACCTCGTCGGGGTCGGGCATGCCGGCCCGCCGCAGGAACTCGATGACGTCCTCGTCCGAGCGGGCCACCCCGAGGGACTCCTCGCGTCTCGCTGTCCGCAGCGTCACCTGCCGGCCTCCCGACGGGAAGATGCGGTGCACGACGACCGGTGCGTGATGCATACCACCAGCCTGGCCCCGGCAGCGGAACCCGGCACCCCGGGGGACCCGCCGGGCCCTGTCGTCGAAGTGGCGCCCTGCCCGCGAGGCACCGCGCCGGACGCCCCGGGCCTGTCCGGCACCGCTTCGGCGACACGCCCGGTGCTGTGGCCGGAAGGGTTCGCCCGGGTCGCGGCGTTCCCCCGGCTACCGCTGGGAGGGGCCCCCAGGTGCGGTGCACCGCAAGGCGGAGGACCGGGGCCCGTACGGACGTGCCGGAGGCGCCGTGCCGGGGGCCTCGACCCGGTGGACCCTGCCGGTCACGGCTCTAGGCGGTACCGGTCGCGGCCGGGCCCGGGATGCGGAACGTCGACGGGTCGGGGTAGGTCGCGGCCTCGGCGCGTACGACCCCCTCGATCTCCGCCTTGAAGCCGGGCTCGAAGAGTTCGACGGCCAGCAGCAGCTCCAGCCCGCGCAGGGTCGGGTCGAGCAGCGGGCGGGCCATGCGGGAGCCGCCGCCGGAAAGGCCCGTGAAGCCCGCACGGGTCGTCGCCGCCCGACCGCCCAGGCGGTCCTCGAGGCCCGCCGTCGCGTAACCCGCGAGCAGGGCGAGTTCGGTGAGGAACCTGCGGGTCCCGAGGACCATCTCCTCGGCCCCCTGGAGCGTCTGGACGGCTCCGCCCGCCACCTTGGGGTCGTCCGTCCTCTTGAGGCCGCGCGCCTCGTACACGGCGAGTGCCTCCTCGAAGAGCTGCCCCGCCTCGTCGACCGCCTTCATCGCCGCCACCAGCTGGTCGATGTCGATCTCGCGCTCCACGCTGCCTCCTGGTCCGGAACTGTGCTGCACAGACCGTAGGAGGCAAAGCCTCCGCTACGGAACACCCGTACCGAAGGGTGATCACGCCGTCACCGGACCGTCACCACGCCCGGCACCGGGACGCGCGCCGCCGGAACCGAACCCCTCTCCCGGCCGAACCCCCAACCCCCCACGCCCTCTTGCGGGTTGACCCTCGGGTACCAACAATGCGCATGACAACCGAAGGATCTTCGGTCGCATCGTCCTCTGAGGGGAACCCCCACATGAACAAGCCTCTCGCCGGCGCCTTATTCTCCCTGCTGCTCGTGGGAGCGGCGGGCGCCCCCGCCGTGGCCGCACCGGCCGTCGCGGTCAACTTCGCGGGAACGGTCGCGCTCAGCAACTGCTCCGGCTCCGTCGTCCGCGCACCCGGCTCCCAGCCGAACGACCCCGCCCTCGTCCTGTCCAACGGCCACTGTCTGGAGACCGGCTTCCCCGCGGCCGGCGAGGTCATCAAGGACCAGCCGTCCACCCGCTCGTTCTCCCTCCTCAACGCGTCGGGCTCCAAGGTCGGGACGCTGCGCGCCAGCAAGATCTCGTACGCGACCATGACCGACACCGACGTGTCCCTCTACCAGCTGACCAAGACGTACGCCCAGATCCAGAGCCAGTACGGCATCACGGCGCTGACCCTCAACGACGTCCGGCCCGCGCAGGGCTCCGCCATCAAGGTCGTCTCCGGCTACTGGAAGCGGACCTACAGCTGCAACGTGGACGGCTTCGCCTACCTCCTCAAGGAGGGCGCCTGGACCTGGAAGGACTCCGTCCGCTACACCTCGTCCTGCAACACCATCGGCGGCACCTCCGGTTCGCCGGTGATCGACACGACGACCGGCAAGGTCGTCGCCGTCAACAACACGGGCAACGAGGACGGCGGCCGCTGCACGGACAACAACCCGTGCGAGGTCGACGAGAACGGCAACGTGACGGTCCGCCAGGGCATCAACTACGCGCAGGAGACGTACAGCATCGTCCCCTGCATAGCGCCCGGCAACAAGATCGACCTGAGCCGCCCGGGGTGCACGCTCCCCAGGCCGTAGCGACCGGCGTAGCAGCCGAGCCGTAGCCACCGGACCGCCACCCCGGTCCGCGGCATGCGCGCCGCCCGGCTCCCCCGGCGCCGGGCGGCGTGGGTGCATGTATGCGACCACGCGCTTCGCGAACGTCCCCCCGTCCGGCGCCCGGACGGGGATACTCGGACGCGTGGAACTGCACATCGATCACCGCTGGCTGCTGGAGCGGCAGGAGTCACTGTTCAAGGACGTGGCGGTGGCCGACCACTCCGCGCTGGTCGCCGCCGTCGCCCGGCACCGGGTGAACACACCCAGCCTGGACGCGGGCGACCCCGACGCCTACTGGCGCGCGGCCGCCCTCCTCGACGCGATCGTCCTGCTCCGCCCGCTTCCCGACTCCAACGAGTACTTCGGCTACGGCGTCGCCGTCGCCTACATCGAGGCGTCCGGCAAGGCGGTGGAGGCCTCCTACGAGCAGTGGCGTGACCTCATCACGGACATCCGCGGGCTCCGCGTCACCGTCTTCGACGTAGCCGCCCGCCTGCGCTCCTGGCAGCCGGCGTAGGGCCCCGTCCGGCCCCTGGGGGGACCCATGGGACGCGCTCCGGCCGGTCAGCGCCTGCGCTGGGCGGGGGTGCCCACGAGGAGGGCGTCGGAGACAAGTCGCGCGCCGCGGGCCAGGCGCCCGAGCTGCTCCAGCTCCACGGCGTACATCCTGATCGTGTTCTCGATGACCGACTCGGCCACGCCCAGTGTGGGCAGCTCGGCGCGACTGGTCTGCAGGGCCGCCCGCACCGCGCGCATCTCGTGCTGGAGCTGGAGCTGGACGTGCCGGCCCAGCAGCGCGTGGTGACGGGTCAGCGTGAGATAGCCGCCGTAGCGGGCCGGAAGCAGATCCCGCAGCCAGCGCGTCGCCGTGCGTTCCCAGTCATGGGTCCCGGGGGCCTTGACCTGCAGGGGCCAGTCCGGGCTGCGCGTAATGGTGGCCGTCTGGGGCATTCTCGTCACTTCCGAGTGGTGTCGAACTCTGATCGAGATGGTGTGTGGGGCGGCCTCGGCCCAGGGGTTGACCGAGGCCGCCATGGGCGCTCATCGGGATCCGAAAGCCTTGACTCCACGTGCGGTCGCGACGTGAGGAGGTTCGTCGTGCCGCGCGTCCGTTCAGGAGGGGGTCCTCCTCCTTGGCATCTGGTGGATCCGGAGCGCCGCCGTCAGTAAACATATATACCGTCGAGTACGCAAGCGCATGAAAAATTTCATGCACCTCGCTGTCTGAATATCCCCCCGGTCAGCACGGCGGCAACCCGTCTCGATCGGCCCCTAGAGGAAGAATCCGTGCTGGTCGGCGACCTGCTCGTAACCCTCCAGACGCGCCTGCGTACGCTCGGTGTCCGCGTCGGCCATGGCTTGAAGCAGTGCGGCGGACAGCATGCCGGGGGCAGCGTACGAGTCGAACACCAGCCGCGACCCGGTCGCCGCCGTCAGGGCCACGTCCGCCTCGTCCACGAGCGGCCCCAGGGTGGGATCGGTGATCAGGACGACCCGCAGCCCCGTGCTGCGGGCGGCCCGGATGGCGGCCAGGGTCTCCTTGGCGTGCCGCGGCATGGCGAAGGCGAGGACCCAGGTCCCGCCGGCCGCCTTGGACTGGAGCAGCGCGTCGTAGGCGACGCTGCCGCCGCGGGTCACCAGGCGTACGTCGGGGTGGATGCGCCGGGCCGCGTAGGCGAAGTACTCGGCCAGGGAGACCGAGATGCGCAGTCCGAGGACGGTCAGGGGCACCGACTTCGCCAGTTCGCGGCCGATGTCGAGCACCTGGTTGGTGTCGGCGAGCAGCCGCCGCACGTTTTCCAGGTTCTCGATCTCGGCGTCGACGGCCGCCTGCAGTTCGTTGCGGCGGATCTGCTCACGGGTGTCCGGGGCCCCGGCCACCGCGCTCAGGGCGATCGGCTGGAGCACGTCGCGCAGGGCGGGGTAGCCGCTGAAACCGAGGGAGGCCGCGAAGCGGGTCACGGAGGGCTGGCTGACGCCGACCCGTTCGGCGAGTTCGGTGATCGACAGGAAGGCGGCCTCGGTGAGGTGATCGATCAGGTACTGGGCGATCCGGCGCTGGCCAGGGGACAGGCGTCGGCCGTCGAAGAGCGCGAGGAGCCGGTCGGCCGGGGGGCGGACCTCCTCCGGCGACTGGCCGCTCGGCTTGATCGCGGCCGCCTGCGCGCGTGCCTGCTGCCCCGATGACACCGGAGGGCCTCCTTCTCATGTCACTCGCGTTCAAACATAGCTCACGCCCTGTGGTCGTTGATGATCAGTCCTGGGCGCGGGCGGTCACCGGCGCGTCCGTGCGGTCGCCGAGGAACTCGTACCAGCGGCGCTGCAGGCACAGGTAGCGGGTGTCCGCCTCGACGAGGTCGAGGAAGGAGCCGGTCGTCGCCGTCAGCCGCTCGCCGAGGCCCCGGTCGGTGAGCGCGCCGTCCTCGTCGAAGGCCTGGTGGGCCATGGCCAGGCTGAACATGTCCGGGTAGACCCGGGCGCCGAGGTGCTCCAGCGGGACGCGCAGGGCCCACAGGCCCCGGTTGCCTCCGACCATCGACGGCGAGGCCGAGACCAGCAGGGACTGCTTGTCCTTGAAGGGCTGCGGGCGGACCCGGGAAACCCAGTCGATGGCGTTCTTCACCACACCCGGGACGGAGGCGTTGTACTCGGGCGAGGCGATCACCAGCGCCTGCGCCGCCCCGATCCGCTCGCACAGGGCCAGCGCGCCCTTCGGCAGCCCCTCGCCGGCCTCCGCGTCGCCGTCGTACGGCGGCATGGGGAACTCGCCGAGCGTCGTGAGGTCCGCCACGGCCCCGGCCCCGGCCACCAGACGGGCGACGAGGGCGGCCAGGCGGGCGTTGACCGATCCGGTACGCGAGGACCCGGACAGCACCAGCACGCGCAGGGAGGTACGGGCGGGCCGGGCGCCCACGTGCGGGCGGGCCGGATCCACCGGGAAGTGGTCCTGGTCGGTCGGGTTCATTGCCGTCTCCTGCTCTCGGGTCACGGGATGTACGGGCGGTCTCCCGGGTCACGGGACGTGCGGGCGGTCCGGGACGGGGTGGGGTGGGGTGGGGTGGGGTGGGGTGGGGTGGGGTGAGGTGGGGTGGGGCCGCACGCGGCGGGACCCGCACACGCCGGTGTGCGGGTCCCGTCCGGCCGCTCGGGTCACTTCGCGGCGGGGTTCTCCCAGCGGTAGAACTCGTGGGCCATCGCATCCTTCGGACTGCGCCACGTGTCCGGGTTGTGCGGGCTGATGTAGGCGGTGAGCCGCTCGCTGAGCTCCCGGAACTCCGGGTGGTCGGTGACCTGCGCGATCGCGGGACCCGGCGGCCGGTCCGACTCGATCAGGTGCATGTACACGTCGCCGAACTGGAACAGGCTGCGGCGCGTGACGCCGACCAGGTGCGGCAGTTCACCCGCGTCCGAGCCTGCGAAGAGCTCGGCGATGTCGGGGGCCGAACCCGGCGCCATGCGGGCGACGATGAGAGCGCGGTGCATCCGTCGGTGATCCTCTCGACTCGGGGACGGGTTCAGATGCGGCTGACGGCGGGGGTGCGGTTCTCCCGCTCGCGCTGCTCGATCTTGTCCCGGATGAGCGCCATCTGGATGGGCGAGTTGCGGTTGATGTTGTCGGTCATCCACGCGTCGTCGACCGGCGCGTCCGGCTTCATCGCGAAGTCCTGCGTC
Organism: Streptomyces sp. NPDC056224; assembly: GCF_042267665.1. NCBI lineage: Bacteria > Bacillati > Actinomycetota > Actinomycetes > Kitasatosporales > Streptomycetaceae > Streptomyces > Streptomyces sp. NPDC056224. The sequence goes on along the minus strand of NZ_JBHJTK010000001.1, from coordinate 362,681 downwards.
CACTTCATCCGGGTGCCGCCCGGGACGGCGAAGTACTGCCAGTGGATGTCCATGTGGGCGAACGGGCCGGTCTCCACGCGCCGCGCACGGACCGAGAGGCCCTTGCGGTCCACGGTCCGCTCCGAGACCCAGCTCCACACCTTTCCGTTCTCGTCGGGGTGCATGGTCAGGCGGAAGCGGGTGGTGTCCCCCTTCTGCTCCAGGATCTCCAGCGAGGCGTACTCGCTGAACAGGTGCGGCCAGTTGGGGAGGTCGTTGGTCATCTCCCAGACGACGTCCACGGGCGCGTTGACGGTGATCTCGTTCTCGGTGTGTCCCGGCATGTCAGGCTCCTGTCATGAGGCTGTGGTTGACGAGGTCGAGGAATTCCCCGGGGGTCTTGCAGCGGTCGGCGTCGGTGGGCAGTGCCCGGCCGCGCCGGCTCTCCAGCTCGCCGACGACGCCCAGCAGTCCCAGCGAGTCCAGGCCGTAGTCGTCGAAGGCGGAGTCCGGTCGACGCGCCATCTCGGCGGGGTCGACGGTGATGCCGGCGGTCTTCATCAGCGCCGCCAGCTCCTCCAGGGTCAGTCGGTCGGACATGTGGCTCCTCTCTCTTCCTGCGCGGGGACGCGGGTCCCGTTTCACGACGTGGGGGCGGCCGGACCCTTGCGCAGCACGAGCGCGGAGTTCGAGCCCATCCGGCCCCGGCTCAGCACGAGCGCGGTGCGCAGGTCCACGGAGCGCGCGGTGCCCGTCACCACGTCGAGGTCGTGGCACACGTCGAAGACGTTCGGCGTGGGCGGCACGATGCCGTGCTCCAGCGCCAGGGCCGCCGCGGCCGTGTCCAGGGCGGGCGCCGCGCAGTACGCCCTGCCCGTACCGGTCTTGGGCGCCGTGACCGGCACCTCGCGCCCGTGTCTGCCGAGGGCCGCGGCGATGGCCGCCGCCTCGGCCGCGTCGGCCCGCGGCGTGCCGAGGGCGTCGGCGAAGACCACGTCGATCTCCTCGGGGGCGCAGCCGGCCTCCCGCAGCGCGCCCCGGATCGCGTGGGCCAGCCCTTCGCCGGCGTCGTCCGGCCGCCGGGTCCCGGTGAAGGTGGCGGCGTGGCCGGCCAGCACGGCGCGTACGGTGGCGCCCCTGCGCAGGGCCGCGGTCTCGTCCTCGACGAGGAACATCGCGCCGCCCTCCGCGGGGACGTACCCGCAGGCCTTGGCGGTGAACGGCCGGTAGGCCCGCTCGGGTTCGTCCTGGGTGCTCAGGCCCTCGTACTCCAGCTGGCAGACGATGGAGTACGGGGCGAGGGGCGCCTCGGTGGCTCCGACGAGCATCGCCCGGCTGCCCTGACGGATCGCCCGGGCGGCGTGCGCGAAGGCATCCAGACCGCCCGCCTCGTCGCTGGCGACGACCCCGCACGGGCCTTTGAGGCCGCGGCGGATGGAGATCTGGCCGGTGCTGGCGGCGTAGAACCAGGCGATGGACTGGTACGGGCCCACGTAGCGGGGTCCCTGGTCCCAGAGCCGTTGCAGCTCGCGCTGGCCGAACTCGCCGCCGCCGGACCCGGCCGCCGTGACCACGCCCACCGAAAACGGGTCGGCCTCGTAGTCGGCCCGGCCGAGCCGGGCGTCCTCCAGGGCCAGATCGGCCGCGGCGAGGGCGTGGTGGGTGAAGCGGTCGGTCTGGACGAGGAACCGGTCCTCGACCATCGCGCCGGGGTCGAAGCCCCGTACCTCGCCGGCGACGCGCAGCGGGAGGTGCTCGCACCCCGCCCGGGTCACGCGGTCCAGCACGCTGAGCCCGGACTGGGTCGCCTTCCAGAAGGCGTCGGCGCCGACGCCGTTGGGCGCGACGACCCCGATGCCCGTGATGACCGTACGGGTGGTCACGAGACCTCCTCCTCCGGCCGGGTCATGACGACGGCGGACTGGAATCCGCCGAAGCCGCTGCCGACCGAGAGCACGTTGCGCAGCTTGCGGCCGCGTGCCGTGCGGGGCACGTAGTCCAGGTCGCACTCGGGGTCCGGCGTCTCGTAGTTCGCCGTCGGCGGTACCACCTGGTGGGTCATGGCGAGCACGCAGGCCGCCAGTTCGATCGCCCCGATGGCGCCGAGGGAGTGACCGACCATCGACTTGATGGAGGTCATCGGCGTCTTGTAGGCGTGGTCGCCCAGGACCCGCTTGACGGCCGCCGTCTCGTGGCGGTCGTTCTGCTTGGTACCGGATCCGTGCGCGTTGACGTAGTCGACGTCGGACGGGGATATCCGGGCCTGGTCCAGGGCGGTTCGGATGGCCCGGGCCATCTCCAGCCCCTCGGAGGTGAGCCCGGTCATGTGGTGGGCGTTGCCGAAGGTGGCGTAGCCGCCGATCTCGCAGTAGACGGTCGCACCGCGGGCGCGGGCGTGTTCCAGCTCTTCGAGTACGAGGACGGCGCCGCCCTCGCCGAGGACGAAACCGTCCCGGTCGGCGTCGAACGGCCGGGACGCGTGACCCGGGTCCTCGTTGTTCGGCGAGGTCGCCTTGATGGCGTCGAAGCAGGCCACGGTGATCGGCGATATGGGCGAGTCCGAGGCCCCGGCGATGCACACGTCCATCCGGCCCTCCGCGATGGAGTGGACGGCGTACCCGACGGCGTCGAGCCCCGAGGTGCAGCCGGTGGACACGGTCTGCACCGGGCCGCGCGCCCCCGTCTGCTCCGCGACCGCGGAGGCGAGGGTGGCGGGCGTGAACGCCCGGTGCAGGTGGGGTCCGGCGAGCTTCTCGTCCACGTCCCACCAGGCACCGTGCTGGCTCACGGCGACGTAGTCGTGCTCCAGGCGGGTGGTCCCGCCGACTGCGGTGCCGAGTGAGACGCCGGTGCGCCAGGCGTCGTCCGTGGTGAGGTCGAGTCCGGCGTCGAGCAGGGCCTCGCGGGCGGCGACAAGGGCGAACTGGATGTACCGGTCCGCCCGGGCCGCCTCGCTGTCGTCGAGGCCGTGCGCGGCGGGGTCGAAGTCGACCTCCGCGGCTATCCGGGAGCGGAAGCCGTCCGGGTCGAAGAGGGTGATGCCGCGGGTCGCCGTACGGCCGTTGGACAGCAGGTCCCAGAAGGCGGACACGCCGATCCCGCCGGGCGCGACGACGCCGACTCCGGTGACCGCCACCCGGCGGCGGGTCACGAGACCGCTCCCGTGCGGTCCGGGGGCTGCTCCCAGGCGGTGCCCTCCGGGTGCGGGGCTTCCTCGGTGTCGACGTGGCCCAGTTCGGGGCGCGGGGCGAGCGGGCCGAGGTGGAAAACCATGCGGGCCTCGGTGTCGCCGATGTTCCGGAACCGATGGCGCATGTTGAGCGGGACGAGCAGTCCCTGGTCGGTGCGCAGCGGGTGGGCCTCGCCGTCGAGGTCGACCTCCAGCCGGCCGGCGACCACGTACACGAACTCCTCGGAGTACGGGTGGTAGTGCTCGGCGATGGACTCGCCGGGGGCCATGATCGCCATGCCCATGAAGCCGCTGGTGGAACCCACCGAGGTCGGGGTGAGCACGGCCCTCAGGTCGCCGCCGCGCCGGCGGTTGGGCGGCGTCTCGCTGAGGTCGACGATGCGTGGACGCTGTCTGGTCATGGCGGGTTCCTCCTGGCGTATGGCGAGCCTGGACGGGCTGAGACGGGCTGGGACGGGGGGCGGGGTGAGGGTCAGGACTGCGCGGCTGCCCGGCGGTCGGTGATCAGGTTCATGGTGTGGCGGGCGGCGCCGGTCCGCCTGCCGGCGGCGACCGTCAGGCGGTCCAGCACGGCGGCCTTGCGGGCGCCGCGCACCCCGAGGACGGCCTCCGGAGCGGCGTCGAGCGGGCCGCGCACGTCGATGAGGCGCACCACGATGTCGTCGCGCTGGAAGATGCTGCTGCTCCGCACGGGGCCGTCCGCCTGGTTCGCGGCGGCCTCGTCCTGGAGGGCCAGGAAGCGGGCCAGTGCCTGGCCGCAGCCGGGCTTGGCCGGGTAGAACAGCGCGTGGCGCGTGATGTCGGCGGTGTCCGGTTCCCCGGCCTCGATGTGGTGGACGGCCGGGAGCGCGGCCCGCATGAAGAACATCCGGGCGGACTCCGGGTCGTTGAGGTTCCGGTCCTGCTCCAGGTACGGGTTGATGGCCTCTTCGACGGCGCGCACCTCGGGCTGCTCGGAGACGTGCCGCAGGGCCGCCATCAGGTCGCCCTTGACCTCGACCGTGCGGACGACGCGGTTGCCGTGCATGAAGAGGGACGTGCGGCACAGCCGGGTGTGGTCGTCGACGCGGGCGGCCGGGGACGCGTAGCTGGACAGGATGGACGCGACCTCCTTCTCGCTGCCCGGCCTGACGGTGAAGGTCAGGGCGTGGCGGACGATGCCGGCGCCGAGGCGGGGCACCGGCTGCAGCCGGGCGGTCGCCGGGCGGGAGGCCTGGTCGTAGCCCCGGCCCGTCTCGCGCAGGACGGTGAACTTGAGCGGGCGCATGACGCGGGCGCAGGCGCCGAGCGGCTTGACCTGTTCGGCGTGGTGCTCGCTGTTGACCCATGCGAGGTACTGCGTCGCGCTCTCCCACTCGCTGGTGATGAGCCACTGCGAGGGGTTCTCGAAGGACTGGCACAGCTGGTCGCTGATGTGGCCCGGGACCGACGCGATGTCGCTGCGGAGCTGTTCGTACGCCTCGAAGAACCGCTGCTGGGTCCCCTCGTGGAGGTCCATCAGAAGGACGACCCGGATCATGGAGCCGTCGAAGGCTGACTGCGACACCCGATCGGACTGGGTGGTTGTCATCTACTCACTCCTTCATGAGGGGGTGGAGATCCATCGCGTACGGACCCCTCGTCCGTCACCGGTGGCGTCCGCCCGGGCCCGCGGCCGTCTCGCTCGGGAACGGCAGGCCGGCGCATCTCAGGGGGAGCCGCTCTCGCTCATCGTCATCCGGGTGGGGACGTATCGCTACATGTCCGGATCAAGCGGGTGACAAGCGGCGAATCAACCGGGCCTGATCAACGATCGGGGGCATAAAGAGTGCACTCCCCCACACAGAAAACAGGAGCCCGCAGCTGATGGAAGACAACGCCGATGTTCGCGTACCGGTTCTCGTCGTGGGCGGCTCCCTCGTGGGCCTGTCCACCTCGCTTTTCCTGAGCCGCCACGGAGTGAGGCACCTTCTGGTCGAGAAGCACTCCGACACCTCCGCGCACCCGCGCGGCCGTGGCATCAACGCCCGGACCATGGAGCTCTTCCGCACGGCGGGGGCGGAACGCGCGATCCGCCGGGCGGCGTCCGCGCTGGAGGGCGTTCAGGGCATTCTGCAGGCCCGGTCGCTGATCGGCGGCGACCACACGTGGCTGGTCAAGTCCGTCGACCCGTCGGGGGCACTGCGCAAGTTCAGCCCGACCGGCTGGTGCCTGTGCAGCCAGAACAACATCGAGCCCGTGCTGGCGGAGCAGAGCCGCGCGCAGGGAGCCGAGATCCTTTTCTCCTCCGAGCTGATGACCTTCGACCAGGACGCGACGGGTGTGACCGCCGTGGTGAAGGACCACCGGACGGGCGAGCACCGCACCGTGCGCGCCGACTTCCTGATCGCCGCGGACGGCCCGCGCAGCCCCGTACGGGAACAGCTGCGGATCCCCCAGACGGGTAACGGCGAGCTGTTCCACAACGTGAGCGTCACCTTCCGCTCGGAGCGACTCGCCGAGGTGCTGGGCGATCTGCGCTTCATCGTCTGCTACCTGATGCGCGAGGGCGCCGACGGGGCGCTGCTGCCGGTGGACAACGCGACGCAGTGGGTCTTCCACGCGCCCTGGCACCCGGAGCACGGCGAGACGCTGGAGGACTTCACCGACGAGCGGTGCGTCGAGCAGATCCGCAACGCGATCGGCGTCCCCGACCTGGATGTGGAGATCGGCGGCAAGGCTCCCTGGCACGCGGCCGAACGGGTGGCGACGCGGTATTCGTCCGGCCGGGTGTTCCTGGCCGGGGACGCGGCGCACGAGATGTCCCCCACCGGCGCCTTCGGGTCCAACACGGGCATCCAGGACGCGCACAACCTGGTGTGGAAGATCGCCGCGGTGCTGGACGGGTCGGCGGGCATCGGGCTCCTGGACACCTACGAGACCGAGCGGCTGCCGGTGGCCAAGGCCACGAGCGAGCGGGCCTCGGCCCGTTCGGCGGAGCACAGCCACCCGGGGTACGCGCCGCCGCCCACCATGGGCGGCGGACCGGGCAGCGGGGTCCTCACCACGGCGATGGGCTACTGCTACCCGCGCGGCGCGGTCGTCGGCGGCGATCCGCAGCGCCCGGTCATCCCCGAGGCACTGCGCCTGATGGGTGACACCGGCACCCGGGCACCGCACATGTGGCTCGCCCGGAACGGTGAGCGGATCTCCACGCTCGACCTGTACGAGCGCTCCTTCGTGCTCCTCAGCGGCGCGGGCACGCCGTGGCGGGAGGCCGCGCAGCAGGTGGCCCGGCAGATGCCGGCGCGGCTGGACGCCTACACCATCGGCTCCGGGCCGGACGCCGACCTGATCCCGGAGACGGGCGCCGACTGGGCCGAGGTCCACGGAATGGAGGCCGGGGGCGCGGTGCTCGTACGCCCGGACGGGTTCGTGGCCTGGCGCTCGGACGGCGCCGTGGCCGATCCGCGGGAGACGCTGTTCGAGGTCCTCTCCACGGTGCTGCGCCGGAGGTGACCACTTCACTCCCCTGTCCGCCGGCCGTGCGCGCGGCCGGCGGACGGGCTTCAGCGGCAGGCCCAGCAGCCAGCCCAGCAGCCGGCGGGCGGCCGGGCGGGGCGGCGGCGGCCGGTTTCGCGCCGGGCGCCCTCCACCGCGTCGCGGGCGCGGACGGTGCGGCTCGCGCAGCAGGCGACCACGACCGTGATCGCGGCCAGTTCCTCGGGGGCGGCCAGGCCCTTCTCGACACGGAGCAGACTCGATATCGGGGCATCGTTCGGCATCGGCACGGCCTCTCGTACGGGGGCGGCGCGGGCGCCCTGTCGCGGCGCGGGGGGCGGGCCGTCCCGACGCCGGCGCGGGCTGCGCTCGGATGGCCCGGCGCGCCCATGAGGCGTTTTCCGCTTCCGCGTACCCAGCGGTCGCGCACCGGCCGGCGGACTCCTGTCGGGTCACCAGGACTCCTGACGCGACCGACGCTACAAGTGCGCGGCGGATCCGGCACGTCGGACCGGCCCGGCCGACGACGCTCCCCCGCGGCCCCGGCGCGGCCGTGGGGGTCGTGTCCGTCACCGGCGGTCCGGCCGTGACCGGCCGCGAGGCCCTGCTCTGCCGGGGTTGCGCCGGCCGCCTGTACGCCGTGTGCACCACCGACGGCCGCAAGGGCCGCGGGAGTGCCGTCGGCGAGTGGGAGGTCGACCACGAGATGCCCGGGCTGTGTCCGCTCTCCGGGCTGCTGCCGCTCACCGGGAGGGCTGCCGCCGTCCACGACCTGCCCGGCGCGCTGGAGGTCCTCGGTCCGCCGGACTGAGAGCGGCGCGTTGGGCCTCACGGGTGATTCCGGTCGTCACGGCCGGATCCGCCGGGCCTCGCGGACGCGCCGCCCGAGCGTCCGAAACCTCCGCGCGCCCGGGCACCCGCGCCTCCGGGCGCCCGAGCGCCCGAGCGCCCACGCGCCCACGCGCCCACGCGCCCAGCGTCCATTGACCGATCGAGCGTTCACTGGTTGAACTCCACCCGGCCCCAAGTCCTGTGCGGGCTCAATGTCTTGACGCCCGAACCGGCGGGGAGCACAGTGTGCAGCGGCGCCGCTTGAGAGCGCTCTCAAGCCGGTGAGCTCCGTCGGCTCCTCCCCCCGCACCGCGCCTCACGGCGCCTCAGAGAGGGCACCCATGCGTCAGATGTCAGACAGGGAACGGCACACGGCCCGGCGGGCCGTCCTGGCCGTGCTCAGCACGATCGCAGTCGTCGCGGCCGCCTCGGCGGCGGTCGTCCTCCCCGCCGGCGCCGCGGCTCCGCCCACCCCCGCCGGCTGGTCGCAAGTGTTCCTGGACGACTTCGACGGGGCCGCGGGCTCCGGCGTCAACACCGCCGACTGGCAGTACACGACCGGCACGAGCTACCCCGGCGGGCCCGGGGGCTTCGGCACCGGCGAGATCGAGACGATGACCGCCGATCCCGCGAACGTCTCCCTCGACGGAGCGGGCCACCTGCGCATCACCCCGAGGCGGGACGCGGCCGGCAACTGGACCTCCGGCCGCGTCGAGACCCGGCGCTCGGACTTCCAGCCCCCGGCGGGCGGCACGCTGCGCACCGAAGCCCGCATCCAGATGCCGAACGTCACCGGCCCGGCGGCCAAGGGCTATTGGCCTGCGTTCTGGATGCTCGGCGCGCCCTACCGGGGCAACTGGTGGAACTGGCCCGGCGTCGGTGAGCTCGACATCCTGGAGAACGTCCAGGGCATCAACAACGTGTGGGCCACCATGCACTGCGGCACCAGCCCGGGCGGTCCCTGCAACGAGAAGTCGGGCATCGGCGGCCAGCAGGTATGCCCCGGCACCAGCTGCCAGGGCGGCTTCCACACGTACGCCGTGGAGTGGGACCGCTCGACGGCGGTCGAGCAGATGCGCTTCTACGTCGACGGGATCAACTTCCATACGGTACGCGCCGATCAGGTGGACGCCACCACCTGGACGAACGCCACGAACCACGGCTACTTCATCATCCTGAACGTCGCCATGGGCGGCGAGTTCCCCGCGGCCTTCGGGGGCGGACCGGACGCGGGAACCGTGCCCGGCCACCCCATGGTCGTCGACTACGTGTCCGTCCTCAGCTCGGCCGGCGCCACCACCCCGCCCACCACCCCGCCCACGACCCCGCCCACCACACCCCCCACGACTCCTCCGACGACCCCTCCCACCACCCCGCCGGCCGGCGACCGCGACGCGTACTCCGCGATCCAGGCCGAGTCGTACGACTCCCAGGCGGGCGTGGCGAAGGAAACCACCACGGACGTCGGCGGCGGCCAGGACCTCACCACGCTCGGCAACGGCGACTGGGCCCTCTACAAGGGCGTCAGCTTCGGCCCGACGGCCGCGCGGCAGTTCTACGGACGCGTCGCCTCCGGCGCGGCCGGCGGGGTCAGCGGTCTCGTGGAGGTACGGCTCGACAGCCGCACCGGCCCTCCGATCGGCAGCTTCTCCGTCGCGAACACCGGCGGCTGGCAGAGCTGGCGGACCGTGCCGGCGAACATCAGCGGCGTCACGGGCACGCACGACGTCTACCTGACCTTCACCAGCGGCCAGGGCGCCGACTTCGTGAACGTCAACTGGTTCGACTTCGGTCACTGAGGGCCCGGTTCGCGCCGACCGGGCCGACCCCTCGGCATCGGCCGGTAATGAACCCGTGCCGCCGGAACCCCGCTCGGGCTCCCGGCGGCACGGGTTACCCTGCTGCCCGGCGAGGCGACCGGCCCGCGGACACCCAGGAGGAGCACCCGTGCCCGAACAGCGTCCCGCGGACCGCCCCACCCTGGAGGCGGTGGCGGCGCGCGCCGGGGTGTCCCGGGCCACCGCGTCGCGTGTGGTCAACGGCGGCGACGGGGTCCGCGCCCACCTGGCGGACCGGGTCCGCGGGGCCATCCGGGAGCTGGGCTACGTACCCAACCATGCGGCCCGCACCCTGGTCACCCGGCGCACCGGCGCCGTGGCGGTGATCATCGCCGAGCCGGAGATCCGGATCTTCTCCGACCCCTTCTTCTCCCGCCAGGTGCGCGGCATCAGCAAGGAACTGACCGCGCACGACATGCAGTTGGTACTGCTGCTGGTGGAGGACCGCGGCGACTACGACCGCATCGAGCGCTATCTGGCGGGCGGCCACGTCGACGGCGCGCTCGCCTTCTCGCTGCACACCGACGATCCGCTGCCCGAGATCACCCGCCGGATCGGCGTGCCCACGGTCTACGGCGGCAGGCCGGGCTGGGTCTCCGGGCCCGAGGAGGCCGGCGGCGTGGCGTACGTCGACGCGGACAACCGCGGGGGCGCGCGCGAGGCCGTACGGTACCTGCTGGCGCGGCGGCGCGAGCGGATCGCGCACATCGCCGGTCCGCTCGACCAGACCTCGGCGGCCGACCGGCTGAGCGGCTACCGGGACGTGCTGCCGGACGCCGATCCCGCGCTGGTCGCCGAGGGCGACTTCACCGTGGCGGGCGGGGCCCGCGCCATGGCCGAACTGCTGGACCGCCGGGCCGGGATCGACGCCGTGTTCGCCGCGAACGACCTGATGGCGACGGGCGCGCTGCGGGTGCTGCGGGAGCGCGGCCGCAGCGTTCCGGCGGACGTGGCGGTGGTCGGGTTCGACGACGCCGAGCTGGTCGCGGAGAGCGCCGATCCGCCGCTGACGACCGTGCGCCAGGACATCGAGGGGATGGGACGGCTGATGGCGCGGCTGCTGCTGGAAACGCTGGACGGGAACGGGAACGGGAACGGGGACGGGAACGGGGGCCAGGGCAGCGTGGCCGGCCCGGTGATCACCGACACCGTGCTGGTGCGGCGCGATTCGGCCTGAGGGGCCGGAACCCGCGGGGGCGGGCCCCGGCCCGTGCGGCTGAGGGTGGGTGCGGCCGTGGGGTCAGCGCACCGGGCACTGCTTCCAGGAGAAGTGGTAGACGCTGTTGATGCTGCCGTCGGTCGAGTCGAGCGCCATGAAGCTGGTCTGTGACGGGTCGGAGGTTCCGACCTCGGCGCGCAGCTCGGTGTTGATGTTGAAGTTGCGCTGTTCGCCGCAGGGGGCGAAGACCAGGGCCTGGACGCCCGTGGTGTCGGTGGCCTGCCAGTTGTCCTCGAACGCGCCGTTGAACTTGTGGGTGCGCTGGGCGGTCTGGCTCATGCCCTGGAAGTAGTAGCTGGCCTTCTGCGTTCCGATCGCGCCCTCCTGGAGGCTGCCGAAGCCCCGGTAGTCGACCTGAGCCACGGCGTAGGTGTAGCCCTGGGGGACGTGGACGACGAGGGAGAGGAGACAGTTCTTGCGGCCTTCGACGGCGGAGGCGCCACCGCCGGCCTGCGCCAGGTACTCGCTGTAGGTGACGGTGAAGGCCGAGTTGTCGGCCGAGACGGCGACGGCGGCGCTGCCCGGACGGCAGCCCGACCCGTTGACGGAGGCGACGTCCACGGTCACCCGGTCGGTAGGAGCCTTGCCTGCGGGAGCCTTGCCTGCGGGAGCCGGGGCAAAGGCCCCGGCCGAGGGGGAGAGCGCGACGAGAGCCGCGGTCACGGCGGCTGCGGTGAATCCGGTACGGAGCGACTTGATCACGTGGACATGGATAGTGGTCCCCGGGCGTTCCGGGCGGACGACGGGTACGGGGACTCACCTCTATGGCCTCAACGGTTCACCGAAAAAACGATAATTCAGGTCATAACGGACGGATGATCGGCTCAATGTCGAGCCGCCTCGGTGCGATTCACCCGATTTCTCCTAATGTCGGGTCAATGAGGAGCCTCGTGTCCCGTGCCCGCCGTTCCGCCTTCTTGTCGGCGTGGGTGGTTGCCGCCACCTTCGCCGTCACAGCGGTGTCCCCCGCCCCGGAGCCGAAGCCGGACGAGGCCGCCGTGATCGGCGAGGACCACGCCCGCGCGCACGCGCGACTGCGCGAGGCGGCCAAGGACACCCGGGGCTACCCGCAGTCGAAGCGCACGGCGAGCCTGGCCACCCTCCAGGAGTCCCAGCGCGCGACAAACGCGGGCTTCGCGGCGGCGGAGTCCGGCCGGTTCGCCGAGTTCTTCCCCTCGCCCGACTTCGGCGTCCACACGGCCCTGCTGCCGACGGGCAAGGTGCTGCTCTTCTCCTTCGAGCGCGTGGAGGCCGATCCCACCAAGGAGACCGGGCCCACGAACACGGTCGGCCGGACGAACGCGGGCCGCGCCTACCTCTGGGATCCGGCCGGGGGCACGGGGGCGCGGGCCTTCAAGAAGGTGGCGCCGCCCGTCGTCCTGATGCCCGACGGCACCTACGCCCCGCGCCCGGCGCCCTTCTTCTGCGCCGGACACGCCTTCCTGCCCAACGGGATGGTGGGCGTGTTCGGCGGCAACGTCGGCGGCAAGGGCGGCAGCGGCGCCAAGCTGTCCTTCGTGTTCGACCCGTGGACCGAAACCTGGTTCCGCAACCGGGACATGTCCGTGGGCCGTTGGTACCCCTCGGTCGTCACCGGGGCGGACGGCCGCCAGATCATCATGTCCGGGCAGTCCGAGCGCGGTACGGGCACACCCACCCCGGTGGTCGAGCGCTTCCCGGCACTGCGCCACCCCGTGCCCTGGCGCCCGTTCGACATCCCGGTGGGCCTCGCCTCGCAGCGGCTGCGCTCGGACGCCCCGTTCCGCAACGACTATCCGCACCTGTTCTCGCTCCGCGACGGGATGATCTACGGACTGGGCCGCGACGCCGACCAGCAGTGGCTGTTCGACCCGGCCAAGGAGGTCCGTACGGACCTGCCGCGACGACCCGCCGACTTCCGGGGGTACGGATCGGCCGTGCCGCTGCCGGCCGGTTTCCGCGGTCCGGACTCCGTCCTGGTACTCGGCGGCGACCCGCGCGACCCGCACACGTACCGGCTCTCCGGCCGCCGCTGGAGCACCGAGGAGCCACGGGCCTTCGGCCGCACGCAGGACGACACCCTGATCCTGCCGGACGGCACGCTGCTCACCGTCAACGGCGCCCTCGACACACGGGACTACGGCAACGGGCCGTTCAACCCGAAGGCGGACCTGAAGTACCGGCAGATCGAGCTGCGCGACGCACGCGGCCACTGGCGGCTCGGCCCGGCCCAGCGACTGCCCCGCGGCTACCACTCCAACGCCCTGGTCATGCCGGACGGCCGCATGATGGTCACCGGGGACGAGCTCCAGCAGATCGCCAACGACCCCGACATCACGGACGGGATGGACGGCAGCATCGAGCTCTACGAGCCCGCCTACCTGCACCGGGGCCCCCGGCCGGCCCTGGACCGGGCACCGGCGGGCGAGCTGGGCCACGACAAGGACTTCGAGGTCGTGAGTTCGACGCCGAAGGCGGTCGCGCGCGCCGTGCTGCTGGCGCCGACGACCGTCACCCATTCGGTGAACACCAGCCAGCGCCACCTGGAGCTCCGGCTCACCGGCGTCCGCGGCACCAGGGTCGGGCTCCGGACGCCGCCGACCGCGGCCGACGCGCCGCCCGGGTACTACATGCTGTTCCTGCTCGACGCGAAGGGCGTCCCCAGCACGGCGAAGTGGGTCAAGCTGGGCGTCCGCTGACCGCCCGGCGCGGGGCGCGGCCTACCGCAGGCGCACCACCGCCGCGCGCCCGCCGGTCCGGACGAGGCCGGTGAAGGGGCCCTGCGCGAGAACCGCGTCGTACGGGTCCAGCGCGACGGCCCGGCCGTCCGCGTCGAGCACCGCCGTCCCCTCCAGGGCCACCACCAGCAGGGTCTCGTCCGGCGGGGCGGCGAGGGTGAGCCGGCCGCGTACGACGGCGGTCTCCACCGCCGCGGCGCCCCTGCGGTACATCACGTTGAAGTTCACGACGGGGCCGTCGAGGAGGTGGCAGTCGGTCGGCTCGTCCCCGGCGAAGTCCTGGGGCGCGTACCGCTCGTCGACGAGGCGGCGCACCCCTCCGACGGTGAGGGCCATGCCCGCGCCCTCGGCGAGGGTGAGGGTGCGCTCGATCCCGGGGAAGGCCGAGAAGGGGCCGTCGGAGCCGACTTCGGCAAGGCTCGCCCGCCACACGAAGTCGTCCATGCCCGCGCCCTCGGGCCGGACGGCGATCTCGCGGGTGACTCCTCCGCCGTTCTTCCACACGGTGGCGGTCCGGTCGGCCGCCCGCAGGATCCGGACCTCAGCGCCGCCGCCCGTCCGGTCGCCCGTACGGCCGCTCGTACGGTCGCTCATGCCACGGGCCCGGTCAGCCGCTCCCGCAGTTCCCCGAGGTCGGCGAGGAACCAGGTCTGGTGCCCGCGGTTGCACTCGCGGACGAAGTCCCGCAGCGCAGGGCTGGCCGCCGTGTGGGGGGTGATGTCGCCGAGGACGACGATCCCCATCCGGTACTGGACGAACTTCTGGATGATCTCGCCGGCGAGGCGGGTGCTCAGCCGGAAGAACGACTCGTCGAACCGCGCGGAGGGGATCACGACCCACCGGGCGCCCTGGTAGCCGGCGTCACCGATGCAGTCCAGGGCTTCGCGTTCACTCGCGATGGTCCCGCCCTCGGCCTCGTACACCAGGACGGGCACGTCGTTGATCGTCTGCAGGGAACTCATGGAGGTCGACCTTAGTTCCGGACGCGCACGACGTCGACGCGACGAGGGCGCGGGCGCGGGCGCCGCTCAGGCGTCCTTCTCCATCCTGGGACGCAGGCGTTCCAGGAGGGCGTAGAGCGTCGCGCTCTCGGACGCGTCGAGGGTGTCCAGCGCGCTGTGCGTCGCCTGCATCTCCTCGCGCACCCGGCGGATGATCTCCCGGCCGGCGTCGGTGGCCACCACGTTCTTGACGCGACGGTCGGTGGGGGCCGGCTCGCGGCGGACCAGCTCGCGGGCCTCCAGGCGGTCGACGATGCCGGTCACGTTCGACGCATCGCACACCAGCAGGGTGGCGAGGCCGCGCATCGGCACGGGGCCGTCGAGCTGGGCGAGCACCCGGGCCTGGGTGGAGGTGAGGCCGTAGCGGGCCGCGGCGGCGGCGAAATCGCGCCACTGGGCGGTACCGATGGCGGCGAGCAGTTCCAGCAGCTGGAGCTTGGTGGGGGCGGTGTAGGCGGCGGTGTCGCTCATACCTGGAGCGTACTCAGGATGATTGACATTATCAATTGTTTACTTGACCACCTTAACTATTGACGTCTACCGTCACCGGAGTTACTTGATGACATAAAACATCTGCACCCTGAAGCTCTGACGCCCGAAGAAGGTCCTGCCAGCCATGAGCACCCCCTCCCCCGCCGCCGTCCCGGCCGCCGGGCGACGGAACGAGACGGTCATCGTCTTCGCCCTGAGCCTCGCCGCCATGGTCGTGTCGATGATGCAGACCCTGCCGGTCCCGATCCTCGGTCTGATCCGCAACGACCTCGGCACCTCGACGGCCAACGTGAGCTGGGTGACCACCGCCACCCTGCTGTCGGCGGCCGTCTTCACCCCGCTCCTCGGCCGCTTCGGCGACCAGCACGGCAAGAAGCCCACCCTGGTGGCCGTACTCGGCGTCATGGTCGTCGGCTCCGTGATCGCCGCGCTGGCCACCTCGCTGCCGCTGCTCATCCTGGGCCGGGTGCTCCAGGGCGCCGCCACGGCGATCTTCCCGCTGGCCCTCTCCGTCCTGCGCGAGGAGGTCCGGCCGCAGAAGCTGCCCGGCGCCATGGCACTGGTCAGCGGCACGCTCGCGTTCGGCAGCGGCCTCGCACTCGTCGCCACCGGGCTGCTCACCTCCGGGTCCGGCGCGGACTACCGCAATGCCTTCTGGATGGCGACCGGCTTCGCGGCCCTCGCCCTGCTCGCGGTCGTCTTCCTGGTCCCCGCGACCCGCCACAAGACCGGCGGGCGCACCGACTTCCTCGGCGCGCTGACCCTCGGCATCGCACTGCTGCTGCTCCTGCTGCCGATCTCCCAGGGCCACGAGTGGGGCTGGGCCTCCGCCCGTACCCTGGGCAGCTTCGCCGGCGCCGCCGTCATGACCGCCGTCTGGGTGCTCGTCGAGCGCAAGGTGCGCGAGCCCCTCGTGGACATGCGGATGTTCGTCCACCGTCCGGTGCTGATGGCCAACCTGGCCGGCATCCTCGTCGGCTTCGGCATGTTCGCGAACTTCCTGGGCGTCTCGTACCTCGTCCAGATGCCGAAGGCCCTCACCGGCTACGGCTTCGACGCGTCGATCCTGCGCGCCTCCGTGCAGTTCCTGCTGCCCGGGGCGATCGTCTCGCTGCTCGCCTCGCCCGTCGGCGGCCAGCTGGTCCGCCACCGCGGTCCGCGCGTGGCGCTGGGCCTGGCCGCCGCGCTCGGCGCCGCCGGCTTCGGCTGGCTCGCACTGGACCACCAGCACAGCGCCTCGGTGATCGGCGCGGGCCTGATCGTCGGCGCGGCCGTCAGCTTCGGCTACGCGGCCATGCCCGCCGTGATCATGGCCAGTGTGCCGCACCACCAGAGCGGCATCGCCAACGGCATCAACTCGATCTCCCGCTCCACGGGCAGTGCGATCGGCAGCGCCATCGTGACCACCATCCTGGCGTCCAAGACCATCGAGCACCTGCCCGCGGGCGTCCCCGCGCTGCCCGCCGAGTCCGGGTTCACCCTCACCTTCGGGATCGGCGCCGCGGCCTTCGCCCTGGTCGCGGTCATCAGCCGGTTCGGCCTGCGGGGCGGGCACGGGACCGTGACCGCTGCTGCTGCCGCGACCCCGGCCACGGCCCCGGCCGGTTCAGAGGAGCCGGTGGCGGCGGAGAAGGCCGACGCCGCCCGCTGACCCGCGTGTCGCACTCACCGTGCGGGCCGCGGCGCCCCGCATGGTGGGTGGATGAAGGCTACGGACGTCATCGCCGACGGATTCGGACGCATCCGGGAGATCGTGCACGAAGTCGTCGAAGGGCTCCCGGCTGAGCGGCTCAACGCGCGCGTCGACCCGGCGGCCAATTCGATCACCTGGCTCGTCTGGCACCTCACCCGGATCCAGGACGACCACGTGGCGGACGCCGCGGATCTCGGTCAGGTCTGGCAGTCACAGGACTGGGCGGCCCGGTTCGCACTCTCCCTGCCCGCCGGGTCGACCGGCTACGGGCACACAGCCCGGCAGGCCGGATCGGTCGAGGTCGACTCCGGCGAGCTGCTGCTGGGGTACCACGACGCGGTCCACGAGCAGACCCTGCGGTTCGTCCGACAGCTCGCCGCCGCGGACCTGGACCGGGTGGTGGACGAGCGGTGGGACCCGCCGGTCACCCTGGGCGTGCGCCTGGTCAGCGTGCTGGGCGACGATCTCCAGCACGCGGGCCAGGCCGCCTTCGTACGGGGCCTGCTGGAGCGGACCTGGACAGCCCCGCCCCCGTGACGCCACCGCACCTCACCCGATCCCGGTCGCCGGGGGGCGGTGCCCGGCGCGGGGCCCGGCCTCGTAGCCACGGGAGGGCGGCGCCGCAGGCCGGGTCCGCGCCGGGTCCGCGCCGGGCGGCGCGGCCGTCAGCCGCGGAAGGACGGCCCGCGTTCCGCAGAGGCTTCGGCGAGGGCCTTGGTGACGCCCTCGACGCCTTCCCGGAGACCGTAGACGGGAGTGTCGGGCTGCTGGCGCCAGGAGTCGTCGAGGCCGCCGGCGTCGACGGTGTCGAAGCCGAGTTCCTCGATGAGGGCGCGGACGGCCTTCTTCCCCGTCTCGTCGTCGCCCGCGACCGGCAGCGCGATCCGCTCCGGGTCGCCCGCGGGGCGGTGCCGGTCGAGGATGTCCTGGGCGTAGGTGCCGTTGAAGGCCTTGATCACCCGGTGGCCGAGCGCCCGCTCGGTCCAGCGGCTCTCGGTGAGGCCCTCGTCCTCGACCCCGGCGATCCGGCCGTCGCGCTGCTGGGGGTAGTAGTTGCCGGTGTCGATGACGGTGAAGCCGTCGGCGGCCTCGTCGAAGAGGCCGGAGGGCAGGTCCGGCACGTTCTTGAAGGGGATGGTGACCACGACGATCTCGGCGCCGCGCGCCGCTTCGGCGACGGTGACGGGGGTGGCGCCGGTCTCCTCGGCGAGGGCGGTCAGGGTTTCGGGTCCGCGCGAGTTCGCCACGGACACGTCGTGTCCGAGCGCCGTGAGGCGACGGGTGAGGTTGCCGCCGATGTTGCCCGCGCCGATGATGCCGATCTTCATGAGCTCTCCAGTGCATACGGGATCAGGTCTCGCGTCGGTGCGAACTCCCGCGATCGGCAGGGCATTCCACCGGGTGGCGCCCATTCCCCGGACGAGCGGCGTGATCGGGCCGTCGTGCGCGGGCCGGAGGGAGCCCGGCGGCCCGTACTGCATGCCCGGCACGCCCATCGGCGCGACTTTCCGGCCATTTCTCGTATGCCGAGAACCGGTGGGACCCGGGGCCGCACCCGTCGGGGCGGCCGCTCAGCTCCGGGCGGAGCCGAGGCGGCGGGAGGGGACGAACCACGCGGACGGCGTGCTCCGCGCGCAGAACGTGCCGCTCCGGCGGAAGGTCACCTCCCGCAGCAGGACGGGCACGACCAGCGCCGCGGTGAGGCCGCCGCGGGGCGGCGACACGACGACGGTCCGCGTGCGGGCCGAGCGCCGTCGGCGTCCGAGACACCTCGGGCGGCTGCCCCGCGTAGCCGGTCACCCGGAAGATCGTGTCCGTCCGGGACCGGCCGGCGTGCGCGAGGGGGCCGGGACCCCGTCCGGGTCCCGGCCCCCTCATCCGCGCCAGTGCCGCTCCCGCCGCTCCTAGGCTCCGCTGGCCTTCAGCATGTCCTCGCGCTCGACGATCTTCACGCGCTCGCGGCCCTGCGGCTCCCCGAGGGCCTTCTCGGCCGCGTCCAGCCGGTGCCAGCCCTCCCACGTCGTCCAGCGGACGCCGCGCTCGGCGAGGAAGGCCTCGACGGCCTCCGGCGCGGGCGCGGCGGGGGTGAGCAGACGGCCGTCGGCGTGGTCGGCCAGCAGGTTCGCGACGGTCTCGTTCGCGTCGCCCTTGGTGTGGCCGATCAGGCCGACCGGACCGCGCCGGATCCACCCGGTCACGTACGTCGACGGCAGGTGGCCGCCGGCCTCGATCACGCGGCCGCCCTCGTCCGGGACGGTGCCCGACTCGACGTCCCAGGGGAGCTTGGGCAGTTCGTCGGAGAGGTAGCCGACGGCCCGGTACACGGACTGGACGTCCCAGTCGGTGAACCGCCCCGTGCCCTTGACGTTGCCGGTGCCATCGAGCTCGGTGCGCTCGGTGCGCAGCCCGACCACCCTGCCGTCCTCGCCGAGCACCTCGGTGGGCGACTCGAAGAAGTGCAGGAACAGCTTGTGCGGCCGGTCGCCGGTGTCCCGGATCGCCCAGTTCTCCAGGGTCTTGGCGACCATGTCGGCCTGCTTGTTGGAACGGCGGGTCGCGATCGAGCCCTCGTCGTAGTCGATGTCCTCGGGGTTGACGATGACCTCGATGGTGGGCGAGTGGTCCAGCTCCCGCAGCTCCATGGGGCTGAACTTGGCCTGGGCCGGGCCCCGGCGCCCGAAGACGTGCACTTCGAGGGCCTTGTTGGCCTTGAGGCCGTCGTAGACGTTCGGCGGGATCTCGGTCGGGAGCAGCTCGTCGGCCGTCTTGGCCAGGATGCGCGCGACGTCGAGGGCGACGTTTCCGACGCCGAGCACGGCGACCTTCTCCGCCTCCAGCGGCCAGGTGCGCGGGACGTCCGGGTGGCCGTCGTACCAGGAGACGAAGTCGGCGGCGCCGTAGGAGCCGTCGAGCTCGACGCCCGGGACGGTGAGGGCGCGGTCCGCCGTGGCACCGGTGGAGAAGATCACGGCGTCGTAGAAGGAGTGCAGCTCGTCGAGGCCGATGTCGTTCGGGTAGTCGACGTTCCCGAAGAGGCGGACCTGCGGCTTGTCGAGCACCTGGTGGAGGGCCGTGATGATGCCCTTGATCCGCGGGTGGTCGGGGGCCACGCCGTAGCGGATCAGGCCGAAGGGCGCGGGCATCCTCTCGAAGAGGTCTATGGAGACACCGGGCTCGACGGCAGCCTCGGACTTGAGCAGCGCGTCGGCGGCGTAGATCCCGGCGGGGCCGGCACCGACGATCGCTACTCGCAGAGGGCGAGGCATGGCAATGGTTCCCTTCGAGCGACGGCAAGGTGGATCACAGGTGGATCAAAGGGAACCCTAAACTAAGGCAATCCTTACCCGGCACCCGGCATCGACTTATGACCCCATAATCACAACTTATGACCTCTCCAAGTGATCCTTGGGTCCGAAACGGCCGGGCAGCCGCCCCCTACGCTTCCCTTGAAGAGCGAACAGGGCACTGGACGCGGCGGTCGAAGGCTTCGCCGAACGCATCGAGGGCGAGGTGCGTCGAGGGCGACCGGGAGGGCTTCGCACTGGCCCTGGCCGACGCGCTGGAGGAGCACCGCGAGCACGACGGGGTCGTCGACCTCGGCACGGGGGCCGAGGCCGTCCTCAGTGCCGGCCCGTGCCGGTGGTCTCCCCGTACCTGCCCGAGGAGCTCGTCACACGGTACTCGCTGGTCAGCGGGCACGTCAGCTGACAGACTGAAACGGCTTGATCACCCCAGGAGGACACATGACAGACGAGACCGACACCCCGCAGGACGAATCCCCGGCCGAGGCGGCCAAGCGCAAGTTCCGGGAGGCACTGGAGCGCAACGCCGCCAATGCCCAGTCGCAGCAGGCACACCAGAGTCGCGCGAAGGTCCAGGGATCCAGCAGCGGTCCCGGCGGCAAGAACAAGAAGGTCCGCCGCAAGACCGGCTGACCCTCGGACCCGAGGAGCTCAGTCTCGCCGTCACGGGCGGCGGGACCGGGCCACTTCGCGACATTGGGCCAGTCGGGTGAGTGGGGATAACCACGAGCGCCGCCGGCAGTTGATCAGCTCGCCCGCCGAGGGCGGCTACCTCATGCGACAGCGCGACAGAAGGATCCCCCACATGTTCAAGAAGTTCATGGCCACCGCCGCGGTCACCGCCTCCGTGCTGGGAGCCGGCGCCGCGGTAGCCGCCCCGGCGATGGCGATCGGCAACGACAACGGCGTCAACACCGTCAACGGCAACGGCGCCGCGCAGATCTACGGCAACCAGGAGACCGAGGGCAAAATGAGCCCCCAGCTCAGCGCCGTCCAGGGCTCCCTGAACAAGCTCTGCATCGGCCTGCCCGCCAAGGTCAACGCCCAGTCCCTGTTCGCGGTGCTCGCCAACGTCGGCGTCCAGGACGTCAACGTGCTGGCCAACCCGCAGAACCAGCAGTGCGCCGAGAACTCCACCCAGGCCAAGGGCGACGACTCTGCCTCGCACATCCTCAGCAACATCCCGGTGCTCTCCGGCAACCTCTCCGCGGGCAGCTGATCCTCTGTCCGCAGCGCCGGCGTGGCATGCCACGCCGGCGCTGCGCCGTTTTCAGCCGGAGGCGCGCAGCGCGGTGGCGAGCTGGGCCCGGGAGCGTACGTCGAGCTTCTGGTAGATACGGGTCAGCCGCGCCTCCACGGTCTTCACGCTGAGGAACAGCTTCGCCGCGGCCTCCTGGTTACTGGCCCCCTGGCTGACGAGCAGCGCGAGGCGGGTCTCGGCCTCGGTCAGGGACGCGACCGCGGCCGTCTCCGCACCGCCCCCCTCGCCCGGAGCCGGCTCCCTGGCGAGGTCCGTCCACGGGGCCGCCCCGGCCTCCTGGAACACCTGGGCCGCGGCCTGGAGTGCGGCGCGCGCGGGTGCACGGCGCCGTCGGCGGCGTTCCGCGCGGGCGAGCGCGAGCAGCGTACGGCCCCGCTCCAACGGCAGCCGCAGGGTCTCGAACCGCTGCGCCGTGGCCTCCAGCAGCTGCACGGCGCCCTCGGCCTCGCCCTGTGCGGACAGGCACAGGCCCCGGGCCCGGTCCATCGCCGCGACGACCCCGGTACGGCCGAGGCCGCGGGCGACGGTGCGGACCGAGTCGATCAGCCGGGCGGCCTCCTCGGTCGCGTCGGCGGCGACCAGGGCCTCGGCGAGGTCCCCGTGCCAGCGCAGGATCGAGGGGTCCACCACCTTCTGCGCGGCTTCGAGTTCGGCGACCCGGCGCAGGGTGGCGACGGCCTTCGCCGCCTCTCCGGTGGCCAGTTCGACGAGGCCGAGCGCGTGCAGGCTCCGGGAGAGGAAGACCTGGTCGTGCTCCTCCTGCGAGGCCTGGATGCCGCGCCGGGCGTACGCGGCGGCGCGGGCGAAGCTGCCGCCGGTGGCCTCGGCCATCGCGGAGACGTACCAGGCGGGGCCGGGCGAGAGACCCGCCTCGATCGTCAGCTCCAGCGCCTGGCGGGCGCGGGCGGAGGCGGCCGCGCACCGGCCGCTGCGCAGTTCGACCTCGGTGAGGCTGCGCAGGACCTCGAAGACGTCCTCGGCGGAACCGGTGCGCTGCACGGCGGGCAGCAGGGTCATCAGCTGACGGCGGGCGTCGTCCAGGCGGTCGTCGAACAGGGCGTGCCGTACGGCGAGGTACTGGGGCGCGTTGCGCATGCCGAGCGGTATCTCGGGGGCGGGGAGGGCGAGCGCCTCGGCGAGGATCGCCTCGGCACCCGGGTCCCCGAGGATGCGTCCCATGCGGGCCCGTACGGTCAGCGCCATGGCCTCGGCGACCTGGTCGCCGCCGAGTGCGGCGAGCGCCCCGGCCCGGGCCGCGGCGTCGCGGGAGCGGACGGGGTCGCCGTCGCTGAGGTTGTGCTTCGTGGCGATCCGCAGCTGGACGGCGGCCTGGAGCGAGGGGTCCCCGGCGGCGTCGTCCATGGCGCACGCGAAGGTTTCGTCGAGGGCGCCGAGTGCCTGGCCGGCGGCGTCGATCACGGCGAGCCGGGCCCGGACCCGGTCGGCGGGTGAGGCGTCGCGGGCCAGGACGGCCCGGGTGGCGCGGCGCGCGAGGTCGGCGCGGCCGGCCCAGCCGGCGTCCTCGGCGGCGGTGACGAGCCGGGCGAGCTGTTCCCCGGCCAGGTGGGAGGGGGTGCGTTCGGCGGCGAGCAGGCCGAGTTCGGCGGCGAGGGCCCGCTGGCCGAGGCGCCGGCAGACCGCGGCGGCCTCGGTGATCTCCGAGGCGAGCCACTGGTCGGGCGTGTCCACGGCCAGCGCGCGGTGGCGGACGGCCTGGACGGGGTCGTCGACGGCGGCGGCCAGCGCGGCGTGCCCGGCGGCGCGCTCGGGCCAGCCCGCGTCCGCGGCGAGCGCGGTGGGCAGGGCGCCGGCGGTGAACTCGACGGTGCCGTCCTCCCCGACCCTGACCAGCGCGGCCCGTTCCGCCTCGGCCAGCTCGGCGTCGGCGTCGGGGCGCCCGGCCCGGCGCAGCAGGGCGGTGGTCGGCCGGGCGGCGAGGGCGGCGAGCAGCAGCGTGCGGCGGGCCTGGGCGGGGGCTTCGGCGAGCAGGCGGCGGGCGACTTCGCGGGCCTGGCCGGAGACGGGCAGGGTGTCGGCGTGGTGGGCGCCGGCGTCGCGGGTTCCGGCGGCCTCGGCGAGGGAGTGTCCGAGGGCGAGGGCGAGGCGGGGGTTGCCGCCGCTGGCCTGGTGGATGCGTCCGGCGAGGCGGGCCGGGAGGCCGTGGCGGACGAGGAGTTCGGCGACCTCGTCGGCGCCGAGCGGGGGCACCCGGATCGCGGGGGTGCCCGCGCCGCAGAGGGGTTCGCCGACGGACGTGCCGCCCTGGACGCATTCGGCGACGAGGACCTGGACGCGCGGCGGGGTGAGGCGCAGGGCGAAGCGGAGCAGGTCGGTGCTCTCGGCGTCGAGCCACTGGGCGTTGTCGAGGACGAGGAGGACGGGGTGGCGGGCGGCGAGCGTCCGGAGCACCTCGACGACGGCGAGGCGCAGGGCGACGTGGTCGCGGCCGTCACGGGGGGCGTCCGCCTCGCGGCACAGGAGGGCGATCGCGGTGCGCTGGGGGCCGGAGAGCCGTTCCAGGGCGGCGCCGGGGACGGTGGCCAGGAGGGCCGCCGCGGAGGCTTCGGGGATCCACTGGTCGGCGGCCTCGGGTGCGAGGCGCAGCACGGTCTCGCGGCGCGATTCGGCCGCCGCCGCGACGGCGCGGACGACCTCGGTCTTGCCCGCGCCGGCCGGGCCGGTGAGCAGCGCCCGGCCGTGTGTGGTGAGCGCGCGGTCGACCGCCTTGACCAGTTCGCCCTGTCCGACACTTGTGTCAGCGTGCCCCGTCGCCGCCACCACGCACAGCCACCAGCCTCTCGGTCCCCAGCTCCTGTGCCTTCCCTGTGACGCGACAATACGAGGTCGGATGACGGGTGAACACGGATTGTGACGCAGAAATCAGTCACGCGGCCGGAAATACCGGCGGGCCCGCCGGTACGAGGTGTATCGGCGGGCCCGCTGGTGCACTTGGTCCGTACTTTCGGCCCGTCAGGCCGGATGGGGGACCGGATCAGAAGCCGAGGCCCCAGGAGTCGATGTAGCCGGTGTCGGCGGTGTAGACGTCCTGGACGCGCAGCTGCCAGGTGCCGTTGGCGGGCAGCGCGGAGGCGTTGACGGTGTAGGTGTCGGAGATGTTCGCGGCGCTGTCGCTCGACGAGGAGTTCTTCAGGCGCTGGACGACCGCACCGCCGGGACCGACCAGGTCGATCACGACGTCACCGCGGTAGCTGTGCTTGATGTCGACGTACACCTTGAGCGCGGCCGGGGCGTTGCCGGTGCGGCCCGAGACGGTGATGGAGGAGGAGACGGCTCCGCCGTTGTCCGGGATCGCCACGTCGGTGGTGTTCTGGTACGTGGGGGCGGGCACGGAGGTCACGGCGTTGACGGTCGCGGCCGCGTCGGCGAGGCCGGAGCCGCAGCCACCGGTGCAGGTACCTGCGAGCGGACGGGCGTTGGTCTTGATGGCCGACTCGACCTGCGCCGGGGTCAGCGAGGGCTTGGCGGCGACGAGGAGCGCGGCGAGGCCCGCGACGTGCGGGGCGGCCATGCTGGTGCCCTGGTAGGGCTTGTAGATCTCGGCGCCGGGGGTGGTGGTACCGGCGTTGAGGGTGGAGAGGATGCCGTTCTCGGGGGTGGTGACGGTGCCGGGGGTGTCCGTGGCGCGTCGGGTCTCACCGCCCGGGGCGGCGACGTCGATGATCGCGCCGTAGTTCGAGTAGAAGGAGCGGTCACCGGTGCGGTTGCTGGCGGCAACGTTGATCACGTTGTTGCAGCTGGCGGGCGAGAAGCCGGCCGCGTCGGAGTTGCTGTTGCCGGCGGCCACGACGACGGTCGTGCCGCGGCCGACGGCGGCGTTGATGGCGTTCTGGTAGGTGGCGGTGCAGGCACCCGAGCCACCGAGGCTCATGTTGATAACCTTGGCGGGGGTGGCGTTCGCCGGGACGCCCGCGACGGTGCCGCCGGACGCCCAGGTGATGGCGTCGACGATGTCCGAGGTGGCGCCGCCGCACTTGCCGAGCACGCGGACGGGCTGGATCTTCGCGTTGTACGCGATGCCCGCGACGCCCTTGGCGTTGTTGGTGGCCGCGGCGATGGTGCCCGCGACGTGGGTGCCGTGCCAGGAGGAGTTGCTGGCCGTGGAGCCGGTGCCGCACTCGCCGGCGGCGCTCCAGTCACCCTGGTCGGCGGGGTTGTTGTCGCGGCCGTTGCCGTCACGGGCGGCGGTGGAGCTGCTGATGAAGTCGTAGCCGGCGACGACGTTCGGGGCGACGTCCGAGTGGGCGACGTAGCCGGTGTCGATCACGGCGACGGTGACGCCGGAGCCGGTGGTCTTGTCCCAGGCGGCGGGAACGTTCATGCCGGCGGTGGGCTCGAAGAGGTCCCACTGCTTGGCGTACTCGGTGTCGTTCGGGGTGGCCAGCGCGTAGGCGCGGGAGTCCGGCTCGACGTAGGCGACGTCCGGGTCGGCGCGGAACTGGGCCATCACCTTGGCGGCGTCGGCGGGGGAGCCGAGGCTGACCAGGGCGGCGCCGGTGCCGAGGCGGCGGTCGAACGTGGCCTTCTTGCCGGCCTTCTTGCCCTTGGCGGCGGCGTCGTCCGCGGCCGCGGTGTTGGAACTGGCCTCGGAGGCGGAGGCCTTGTATCCGACGATGAGGTTCTCGACCGGAGCGGCGGACGCGGGGGCGGCCGGAGCGGCGGCGGCAGGATCCGAGGCGGCCAGCGCCATGGAGGTGGTGGCGGAGCCGGCGAGCAGCGTGACGGACATCGCCACCACGGATATGAGCCTGCGTCTGGATGCGTGCACGGTGTTCCCTTTCGCGGGCCGATTCCGGGCAGGCCGGAGCGGCCGGTCTGTGCAGTGTGGGAGGTGGCTGGCGGCTGCGGGGCCGGGAGCGAGCTGGTCAGACTCGTCCCGGCCGCCGCCTCGCGCCACGTTGCCCCGGCCTCGACGGTGGGGCAGGGCAACGGCGGTACCGGCGATTCCCCCTGGTTGAACGGCATCATGCCATGTGGGGTTGGCGTGTCGGCCGCAGGGTCAGGAAGATCGCCGGTGGGCAGACAGTAGGCAACGCGGGGGTGAACTGGATACGGGGAAAACCCTTGTCCGCGCCCTGCCCCTCCCCCGCGGGTCCCTCGGTGGGCGCCGGCGCCGTCGCGGCGGCCGGTCCCGCGTCATCCTCCTGCCGCCTCCCGGTGGGGCGGGTGGAGCTTGCGGAAGTACGTCCAGCTGGTTTCGTTCGGCTCGGTCCACTTGTCCGGGGCGTGGGCGAATTCGGGGTGCCGGGCGGCGATGTAGGCGCGGGTGCGCTCGGGGACCTCCGCGTAGGAGCCGAGTTTGCGGCCGCGGCAGTGGAAGGTGAGGCCGCCGGGGCGCGCGCCCTGTTCCATCCAGGGCAGCCACGGGGACATCCGGGTCCAGGACATCGTCGAGGGGACGCTCGGCGCCTCGGTGGTGAGGGCGGTGGCGGGCGCGAAGAACTGGAAGAGCTCCAGCGCCCTATAGGTGTCGTCGGCCGAATTGTCCGGGTATTCCTCAACCGGCAGGGGCGAGGGGTAGGCCAGCGGGATCTCCAGGCTGAAGCAGATCTGGTCGCCCAGCTCCGTGAGCGGGACCGGGAAGGGCCGCCACGTCTGGTTCGCCGGATCGTTCCAGACGTGCACCACCGGCTTGCCGCCCCAGTTCTCCAGGATCTCCCGGGTCCGGGGGTCGAGGTAGAAGGCGGCTTCCCTGGACAGCAGCTGGTAGCCGCCGCTCTCCTCGTCCGCGGCGAGCCGGGCGACATTGAGCCCCTCGAAGCCGAAGAGGCGCTGGTAGGGCTCCCCGGGGGCCCAGGAGTGCACGTCGCCGGACCACCAGAAGGTCACCTCCTCGCCGTCGAGCGACGCGCGGGTGCGGGCGAGTGCGTGCAGCAGCTCGGCGGGCGTCATGGCGGGTGTCATACGCCGTACTGTGCGCGGCCGCCGCATGGAGCGGCAAGCGGTCGCTCGGACGAATCCCCCGCCGGTGCGGCCGGTTCACCCGGGGTGGCCGGCCGGAGCCGCAGGATCTCCCGAGAAGGCGGACCTTTCACCCGTAAATCCTCATCCGGGGCGAATGGTTGCGCCGGGAGCCCGTCCTGCGGACGGCAGGTTGACGACGCTGCCGCCACGGGCGACGGTGACCGCCATGGGGAACGAACGCCGGCTACTCGCTCTCGTCATCTGCCTGGTCCTGGGCGGCGGCCTCACCGCCGCCGTGCTCGGGGCCTCGCGAGCGGCCGGGCCGCACGCGGGGGCGGCCGCGGCCGGTCGGCCCCCTTCCGACTACGTGGACATATCGCAGGTTCCGCGCACCCCGGGTCCGGCGGCCGTCGCGGGCCCCGACGCCTCGGCCGGCTCGGTGGTCGTGGAATGCGGCCGCAACGAGCGGCGGCACTACAACGAGGACAACGTGGTGGTCTCGCCCGGGCTGCGGGCGGGCGCCCACCACACGCACGCGTACGTGGGGAACCTCTCCACGGACGCGATGTCGACCGACGCCTCCCTGGACGCGGCCGCCACCAGTTGCACGGGCGGCGACCGGTCGGCGTACTACTGGCCCGTCCTGCGCCGCCTGGACCGGCCGGGCATGCACCCGCACGAGGGTTCCGCGGCCCACGGCAACACCGGCGAGATCCTGCCGGAGGCCTCGGTCCGGGTGGAGTTCCGCGGCAGCCCGGTGAGCAGGGTGGTGGCGATGCCCCGGTTCCTGCGGGCGATGACCGGCGACGCCGTCGCGTACACGGCGGACAGTGACGCCGACGTCCGGGCCCGCTGGGGCTGTTCCGGCTCCCCCGACCGGTTCACGACCCGCTATCCACGCTGTCCCGCGGGCGAGCGGGTCACCCGCACCCTCGCCTTCCCGAGCTGCTGGAACGGCCTCGACACCGTCGGCGCCGGGCACCGCTCGCACCTGCGCTTCCCCTCGGCGAACGGCGTCTGCCCGCAGGACACCTTCCCCGTGCCCGAGCTCCGGATCTCCCTGGCGTACGAGGTCCCCGCCGGGGTGGCCGTCGCGCTCGACTCCTTTCCCGAGCAGCGGCACAGTCCGAAGACGGACCACGCGATGTTCGTGAACGCCATGACCGGGCCGCAGATGGACGCCGTCGTCGGCTGCATCAACTCGGGCCGCACCTGCCGCATGTGAGGGGCGCACCGGGCCGGCGCACCCGAGTGACGCACGCCACATGAACCGGAAGGGCCCGGGCGGCGTGTTCCGACCGCACCACGTACGCGAGGAAGACGGAGAGGGTGAGATGGCCGGACCACTGTGGCCCCGCACTCGGCGGGGCTCGACCGATGAGGCACTGATCAAGTCGGTGTACGAGGAGCACGGCCACGCCCTGCTCGCGTACGCCACCCGGCTGACGGGGGACCGGGCCGCCGCCGAGGACGTCGTACAGGAGACGCTCATCCGGGCCTGGCGGCACTCCGAGGTCCTGGTCAACGGAAAGGGCTCGGTGCGCGGCTGGCTGCTCACGGTGGCCCGCAACATCATCACGGACCGGTACCGGGCCAAGGCGGCCCGGCCGCCGGAGGTCTCCGGGGCTTCGGCCGCTCCCCCGGTGGAGGCGGACCACGCCGACTCCGTGGTGGACACGATGACGGTCCTCGGGGCCCTCGACCAGCTGTCGCCGGAACACCGGGACGTCCTGAAGGAGTTGTACTACAGGCAGCTCAGCGTCGCCGAGGCCGCCGACAGCCTCGGCATCCCGGCGGGGACGGTCAAATCGCGTTCGCACTACGCGCTCAAGGCCCTGCGCGACGTCTTCCGGGACAGCGGCATCAGAGACAACGGCAATGGCAGACGATCGGGCAGGCCGCCCCAGCAGCCCGCCGGACTGCGTGAGGTGGTGGCATGAACCGGCAGCGGCACGAGGAGGAACTGCTCGGTCCGTACGTGCTCGGCGTCCTGGACGCGGAGGAGTTCCGCCGGGTCGAGCAACACATGAGCGGATGCGTGCAGTGCCGGGAGGAGGTGGCCGCGTTGCGCGAGATGGAAGCGGCACTGGGTGAGGTGCCCGAGGAGGCGTTCCTCGACGGACCGCCGCACGGCGGGGACCTGTTGCTCCAGCGCACGCTGCGTGAGATGCGCGGCGAGCGCGACCGCGCGCGCCGACGTGGCCTGGGACTCGCGGGGCTGGCCGCTGCGGCCTCGCTGGCCGCCGTGTTCTGGGCCGGTACGCAGTGGGGTCCGGCCGATCCGGACGTGGGGGCCCTGCCTCCGCAGCCGTCCGCGACGGCGTCGGCGGGCCCCACGCAGGCTGCCGGGACCAAGGTGCTCTCGGCGACCGATCCGGCCACGGGCACGCGGATGACCGTACGGATGACTCCCACCGCGAAGTGGGTACGGGTGCACGCCGCGGTCACCGGGGTCCCGCAGGGCGAGCGGTGCCGGCTGGTCGTGGTCGCCAAGGACGGCAAGCGCTCCACCGCCGGCGGCTGGGTCGTGGGCGGCCAGGAGAACGGCGAGGCCAAGGGTGCGTCCCTGGACGGCTCCGCGGCCGTGGACGCGGCGGACGTCAAGGCGATCCTGGTCGAGAACGAGGCGGGCCGGACGTTCGTGTCCGTACCGGTCTGACCGGACCGCGGCGGACCGCGGCCCGGCGGACGGCAGCGTGACGGACGGCCTGGCGGACGGCGTGACGGAGCCCGGGAGCATATCCAGCTCCCGGGCTCCTGTGTGCCACCCAATTGCGCACACCGGCGGCGTTTAAGAGTCGCGGATCATTCTGAGACCGATGTGTTCTGCCTTTGAACTACCGCGCCATGAGAAGAGGCGCAGAGGGGACTTGAACCCCCATCCATCGATGATCGCCCGCGCTCGGTCGATCCGGTGTTCGGCGGCGAATACTGAGACTGGAGCGAGAATCTGAGATTGAGGGGCCGCCTCTACCAGCTTGGGCCACCCCGGCTCGCAATGCCGGGGGAGGGATTCGAACCCCCAACTGACACCCCTGTTCAGCTTCAACATCAGTTTCAGCTTGCGCTCTCGCGCACCCCCCGAACTCGGCGGGGGGCGTTCTCGGGGCTACCTGAACAGGTAGCCGAACACCGCGTCCCCGACCCGCTGGTCGGTGACCTCGGTGCTGTTGGCCTCCTCGCGGGCGAACTTGACGGCCTGCTGGAGCTTCTCCACGCGGTCGAGCAGTTCGTTCACCCGACGGGCCGGGAGCGCGCCGGAGAACTTCACCGTCGTCCAGTAACCGACGGGGACGTCCTCGTAGTAGACCTCGACCTGCGCGGGGTGCTTCTCGGTCGCCTCGGCCTTGACGTGGTTGCGCGGCACCTTCTTGGTGCGGATCGTGCGCACCGGGTCCGTCTTCCAGGAGTCCGTGGAGGGGTCCAGGTTCCAGGACTCGGACGCGTCCAGCACCGGCAGCTTCCGCACGAAGGTGTGCATGTCCGTGAGCTGCTTCTCCAGGAAGAGCAGATAGGGCACGGGCACCTGCGCCAGCAGGATGGTGCCGTCCACGACGACGTCGGCGGCCGCAGTGCGGTTCGCCCAGTCCTTGGTCGCCGTCACGTCGAACAGTCGCGTCAGGGTGCCGGCCGTGGCCCGCAGCACGTCCTCCGCCTTGACCTGAACCCGTGTGGACTCGGGCGGCAGCTGCTCGCCCTCCTCGTCCTTGGGCTGGTAGGTCCGCGAGATGCCGGCCAGCAGGGCGGGCTTCTGGACATCGTGGTGAGCCTGCGAAAGCTCCTGGACGGACTTGGACTTGACGCCCTTTTCCACTGCGATGATCTGATTCAGCTTCGGCACGCGCCGAACCTAACAGGAGACGGCGCCACCCGTACATCCGAATATCGCCCGCCGGCCCCGGTGGAACGAAACGGCCGGCTCCCGACGCGGGACGATCATCACATTGCGGTCCATGACATCCTGTGACGTCACAACTCGCCGGACGGAATCGGCGGACGTCCGGGGAATATGGGGAAGGTCCATGAGGCTCTGCTTCCTGGTGGAGGAGCACTACCGCCACGACGGCATGCCGAACGAGGTGATCGGGCAGCTCAGCGCGTGGGGGCACCAGGTCGACGTGGTGCGGCCGGGGGGCTCGCTGCTGCGCATGACGGAGGCGGTACGGGCGGGCACGCACGACGCCTGGGTGCTCAAGACGGTCTCCGGCGGCCCGGGACTGACCCTGCTGGAAGCCGCCGCGGCGACCGGCACGACCACCGTCAACGACGCCCGGTCGATCCGGGGCGTACGGGACAAGGCGCTGGCCGCCGCCATCGGCCGCGCCCGGGGGCTTCCGCTGCCGACGACGTACGCGGCGGCCCGCCCCGAGCTGCTGAGGGAGATACCGGAGGCGGAGTACCCCCTCGTCGTCAAGCCGGCCGACGGGAGTTCGGGGCGGGCCGTGCACCTGGTGTCCTCGCCGCGGCGGCTGGAGTCGCTGCTCCCCGTCCTCGCGGGCGAGGGCCTGCTCATCGCCCAGCCGTACGTGCCCAACTCGGGCACCGACATCAAGGTGTACGGGGTCGGCGGAGAGCTGTTCGCCACCGAGCGCTGCTCCCCGCTGAACCCGGACCCGTCGGTGCGCGAGCGCCGCGTGCCGCTGTCGGCGGAGGTCGCGGCGATCGCCGAACAGGTGGGATCGGTCTACGGGCTCGACCTCTACGGGGTGGACGTGCTGCTGGGGCCCGACGGGCCCGTGGTCGTCGACGTGAACGACTTCCCGAGCTTTCGTCAGGTGCCCGACGCGGCGGCACGGGTGGCCCGGGCGGTGCTGGAACTGGCGCGCACGGGTGGCTCCGCGCCCGTACCCGCGCCGCCGGCGCTCCCGTGCGCGCTGCCCGTCTCGATCCCGGCGCAGGCGTCCGCGCGGGCGGGGGACGGCTCGTGAGGATCGGACTGATCACTCCGGAGCCGGGGCATCCGCTGCT
The DNA here is from genome assembly GCF_042267665.1 of Streptomyces sp. NPDC056224. Taxonomy (NCBI): domain Bacteria; kingdom Bacillati; phylum Actinomycetota; class Actinomycetes; order Kitasatosporales; family Streptomycetaceae; genus Streptomyces; species Streptomyces sp. NPDC056224. The sequence goes on along the minus strand of NZ_JBHJTK010000001.1, from coordinate 330,809 downwards.
GGCCGCGACGTCCGCCCTGCTGGCGAAGGAGCATGCCGTCGACGCGCTCGACCCGGCCGCGGCGGACGCCGAAGCGCCCTTCGCCGACGCGCCCTTGGCCGACGTGTACCTGCTGAAATCGCGCACCCGGCGGGCCCTGGACCTCGCGCGGGACCTGGAGCGGCGGGGCATTCCCGTCGTCAACACCGCGGCGGCGACCGCACTGTGCCAGGACCGTACGGCGATGGCCGAGCTCGCCCTGCGGGCCGGACTGCCCTTCGCCGCCACCCGCTCCGTCGGCCCCCTCTCCGCCTGGGCCCCGGGCACCGCGCTCTCCTCCCCCGTGGTGGTCAAGAGCCGGTACAGCCGCCGGGGTGACCTGGTGGCCCGGGTGGACGACGCGGCGGAGCTGCGGGAGCTGGCGGCGGCCTGGCCGCAGGAGCCGGTGGTGGTACAGGAGTTCGCGCCCAACAGCGGCTGGGACCACAAGTTGTGGGCGGTCGGGGACCAGGTCTTCGCGGCCCTGCGCCGTTCCGAGCTCTCGCCCGGCGGGCGGGGCCCCACCATGCCGCTGGCCGTGGACGAACTGCCCACCGGGTGGGCGGATCTGGTCCGGGCGGTCGGCACGGCGTTCGCGCTGGACGTCTACGGTGTGGACATCATCGACGCCGGCGGCGGTACGCCGCTGATCGTGGACGTGAACGCCTTCCCCGGTATCCGCGGCCAGGCGGGCGCCCCCGAGGCCCTGGCGGCCCTGACCTTGCGGCGTGCCGCGTCACGGCCCGACAGGGCCTAGCGCGACTGGGGTGTCGCAACGACCACGGCCCGGCGGATCGGTGAGGATCGGGGGCATGGGCTTCGTCCTGCCTGTCCTCTTCGCACTGTTCGCGGCTCTCAGCAACGCCCTCGCCACCGTGCTGCAGCGGCGGGCGGCGCTCACCGTGCCGCAGAGCCACGGCTTCCGGTTCGGGCTGGTCCTCGACCTGTTGCGGCGGCCGCTGTGGCTCGCCGGGATCCTGGCCGTGATCGCGGCCGGCGTCGGGCAGGCCGCGGCGCTGGCCACCGGCGCGCTGGCCCTCGTGCAGCCCCTGTTCGTCCTGGAGCTGCCGCTCGCGCTGCTGATCGCCTCGCTGATGGCGCGCGACCGGCTGCCGTCGGCGTCGTGGCTCGCCGTCGCCGGGGTCGTGGCGGGGCTCGGGATCGTGCTGGTGGCCGCCTCGCCCCGGGGCAACCGGACGCACGTACCGCTCGACCGGTGGGTCCTGGCCCTGGCGGCGTGCGCCGCGGCGGTCGCCGTACTGGCCGTGTCGGGGCTGCGCCGGCCGCCCGGCCGGATGCGGGCCGGATGCCTGGGCGCGGCCACCGCCGTCTGCTACGCGCTCACCGCCGCCCTGATGAAGTCCGCCATGCACGTCCTCGACGAGGGCGGCCTCGGCGCCTTCCTGACCACCTGGGAGACGTACGCCTTCGCCGCGGCCGGGGTCTGCGCCCTGCTGCTGCTCGAACACGCCATGCAGGGCGGACCGCTGGTCGCGTCGCAGCCCGCGCTGACCCTCGGCGACGCGGGCGTCAGCGTCGCGCTGGGCGTGCTGCTGTACGAGGAGCACCTGCGGACCCACTGGTGGCTGCTCCCCCAGCTGCTGGGTCTGGCCCTGATCTGCGCGGGCGTACTCGCCCTGGCCCGGGCAGGGGCCGGGGCCGAGGCAGGGGCCGAGGCCGGTTAGCGTGTGGGGAATTCGAGCGGAGTGCGGCCCCGTGCCGTGCCGGCCGCTGCGGCAGAGGCCCGCGGCCTCCGCCCGTACGACCACCCCGCGCGGCGGATCCGGCCGCCCCGCCCTTCTAGGAGGTCCGCCGGCGACGCCGGAGCCGGACCGTGACGGCCGCGGCCGCGGCTGACAGGACCAGGGCTGCCGACACCGTCAGGAGCCACACCGGAATGCCGTCTCCCACAGTGAGCAGCTCGTCGTGGTGGACGGTCCGGCGGTACGGGGTGTCCTTGGCGGCGGCGCGCAGTTCGTGGTCCCCGTCGATGCGGCCCGGCTCGGGGAACTCCTGATCGATGGCGGTGAGGAACACCGGCTTTCCGCCGGTGAGTTCGGCGAGGGGAGTGCCCTTCGCGGTCACGGTGCCCGCGAAGGTCACCTTCGGCGCGGAGCCACCGATCGTGGAGCCGGGTTCCATGCGGTGGTCGGCGAGCACGTAGAGGCCGAGGGACTGCGGGGTCTTGGCCATCCGGGAGAGCCGCATCGGGTAGACCAGCCGGTCGCTGTCGAAGCGGATCTTCAGCGGGTCCAGGGTGCCCTGCAGCTTCTTGCCCTGCTGTCGCGGGGCGAGGCGGACGGCGACGTACTCCCACTTCTGGTCGACGTAGGGCTTCAGTTCGGTGGCGAGGCCGTCGGGCAGTTTGAAGCCGTTGTCCTCCAGCCACTTCCGCAGCGCGTCCGGGTCGGTCGCCGTCAGACGCGCGACGTCGAAGTCGCCGAGCTGCTCGCGGCCCACGACCCCGACCGAGGGAGCGCCGTCGCCGGGCGCGGCTCCGGCCATGCGGTCCCCGGAGCGGGAGGAGAAGGGCCAGTCGCCCTCACGCGGCCAGAAGTAGTGACGGGTCTTCTCCTGCGGCTCGGTCAGCCGGGAGAGCTCGCCGAACACCGCCCCGTCCGCGAGTTCGACCGTGGCCCGCCCCGGCACCGGCATGATCCAGGCCGCCCGGGGCGCGTCCCCGCGGACGACGAACCGCATCACGATCTGTTCGGTGCGACCGTCCCAGCGGACGACGGAGGTCTCCTTCTCGACGCCGATGCGGGCGTAGCCCTCGGGGATCATCGCCCCGCATCCGCAGGCCCACGCGGGGTTGACGAGCGAGCCCAGCTGGGTCGTGAGCAGGGCGAACAGCAGGACCAGGATTCTTCGTTTCATCCACACGGGGTCTCAGACGGCAGCCCACCCGGTCCGGTTCCCCGGGAGCGGTCCGGGGACGGCGGACACCGTGCCCCGGAGTACGGGACCGTGTGCGTCGCGCGCTCCACCACGACCCGGGCGCCGGAGAAGGGACGCAGCCTCAGCACGTGGTGGACGGTGGCGCCGGGTGCCGGGTGCCGGGTGCCGGGTGCCGGGTGCCGGGTGCCGGGTGCCGGGTGCCGGGTGCCGGGTGCCGGGTGCCGGGTGCCGGGTGCCGGGTGCTGACGATCCTCGGCTGCTCCGCCTGCTCGGTGCCGGCCTCGCCCCGCTCGACGGGAAGGGTCCGGCCGCCCGGCTCCTCCCCCGGCGAGCGCGTCCACCGCGTGAGGCTCGGCAGTTCGGTGACGCCGCCCTGGACGCCGGGGCCTGCCCGTACGGCCCGGCGGGCGGGTTCGTCCTCGGCGGGGAGCCGGGCGCCGGAGCCCTGCTCCCCCGCCGTGATCACGGTCCGGTGGAGCGGGTGTCCGGTCACCGACGCCGGCTCAGCCGCGCGAGCCGGAGCCGGAGCCGGCGGCATTGCGCCAGACCGTCACGTCCAGCGTCATGTACTTGCTGGGGGAACCCTCGGGCGAGAAGCCCTGCACCGTCACGAGGCCCATGTGTCCGGTGCCCGTGGTGACGCAGATCTGCCGCCCCTTGGCGAGCTTGGTCAGATAGATGTTCTTGGCGAACCGCGTCTCGGCGCGGCAGACGGCGAGGGTCCCCTCCTGCCCGGGATCGAGCAGGACCATGTTCCCCTCCGAGGTCTCCGCGTCGAGGTATCCGCCGGTGTCGTAGGACAGTTCGTACCCGCCGTCCTCGCCCTCCTGGGGCCGGACGTCCTCGTCACCGAGGGTCAGGTGGTAGCCGGCGGTGAGGTTGATGCCCTTGTGGTCGGTGGGCTTCGGATCGGCCTTGGCGCCGGGCTTCGCGCTCGGCTTGCCCGTGCCCGTCTGGCCTCCGCCGGCCGTGTCCGTCCCGGTCCCCGTCCCGTTGCCCTTGTCCTGGGAGGTGCCGCTGCCCTGCGCCTGCTGCCCGTTGTTCTTGAGCAGGACGTACGCCGTGCCGGTCCCCGCGACGGCGAAGACCAGCGCGGCCGCGAGTGCGATGAACAGGCCCCGCTTGCCCGAGCTCTTCGGGGGCTGGGCGCCCGGGGGCACGGGGTACCCGGGGTAGCCGTGCGGCTGCGGCTGCGGGTGCGCCGGGAACTGGGTCGGAGCGTAGGCATGGGCGTGCGCCTGCGTGGGCGGGGGCGTGGGGTACCGCTGCTGGACGGGGTGCTGCGGCTGTTGCGGCTGCTGCGCCTGCTGTGGCAGTGCCGGCCCGTAGCCCGGCGGCGGGGTGGCCGGAGCCGCCGGTGGGGTGGCCGCAACGGTCGGCGGGGTGGCCGGAGCCGGAGGCGGAGTGGCCGGAACCACCGGAGTGGTGGGCGTGTACGGGGCCACGGCCGGGGCGGCCGAGGGCGGCGGCGGGGTCTGGACCGGGGCCGGGGCGGCCGCGCGCACGGTGATGTCGGCGGCCACGGGAGCCGGGAGCCAGTCCTCGGGGCGGCGCAGGACCGTCTCCGCGTTCGCCGCCTGGCAGAGCGCGATGATCTCGGAGAGGGACGGCCTGGCCTCGGGGTCCTTGGCGAGGCAGCGGGTGACGAGTTCGGTCAGCCGCTCCGGGACCCCGCTGAGGTCGGGCTCCTCGTGGACGATCCGGTAGAGCACGCCGTGCGAGGTCCCCTCGCCGAACGCCGGGGTGCCCGTGGCGGCGTACGCCGCGACCTGGCCGAGCGCGAAGACGTCGGTGGCCGGGGTGACCTTGCGCCCCGCCGCCTGCTCGGGGGCCATGAACGAAGGGGTGCCGATGGTCACTCCACTCCCGGTGAGGGAGGTGGCGTCGGCGGCGTAGGCGATGCCGAAGTCGATGACGCGGGGCCCGTCCGCGGCGAGCAGCACGTTGGACGGCTTGAGGTCGCGGTGCACGATGCCCGCGCCGTGGATGACGTGCAGCGCCTCGGCCATGCCGGCGATCAGCAGCAGCACCGCCTCGACCGGCAGCGCCCCGTGCTCGACGACGGCGTCGGCGAGCGAGGGTCCCGGCACGTAGGCGGTGGCGAGCCACGGCTGCGCGCCGTCGGTGTCGGCGTCGATGACGGGGGCGGTGAACAGGCCCTGCACCCGCTGCGCGGACTGCACCTCCTGGGCGAACCGGCGGCGGAACTCGGCGTCTTCCCCGAATTCGGGGCGGATCACCTTGATCGCCACGGGCCGGCCGCCCGGGGTGTACGACAGGTACACCTTGCCCATGCCCCCGGCGCCGAGCTTGGCGGCGAGCCGGTACCCGGCGATGGTGGTCGGATCGTCTGCCGAGAGCGGCTGGAAGACCTCAGGGGTAGTGTCCCGGCCCGGCTGCTGACCACTCATCAACTCACGTCTCCCACGCAGTACTCTCCTGTCGACCGGCACCCTACCGGGCGTCCCCGCCGGTCCTCGCACGGGTGGCCCGCGCGCACCCGCGCAGCAACTCGGGGGCGAGGGTGGCGCCTCCGGGGGCGCGGCGAAGGTCCGCGGCTGCGACGCGCTCCAGCGCGCCGCAGCCGGCGATCGCGCCCGGCAGCCGGTCGGCGACCCGGCGGGGAAGCCCGAAACCCGGGCCGGCGCCCCAGCCGCGCCTCACCGTGGCCACCTTCACCAGCGGGGGCCGCCGCCTGCTGCCGGAGGCGCTGTCCCGGTGCGTGGCCGCGCGTCCTGAGGTGGAGCCGGCGGTGCCGGAGAGCGAGCCGGGGGCCGCCGTGCAGACGGTCCGCGCCGGGGCCGCCGAGCTCGCCCCGGCCCACCACTTCGAGGGCCGCCGCCCGTGCGGCCGGACGGGCGTCCCGCGCTCGGCTGGGTCCCGCTTGCGGAGGACCCGCTGTGGCCGGTCCTGCCGCCCGGCCACCGCCTCGCGGAGCGGACGCCCGACGACCTGGCCGAACCGGCCGCCGGGCGCTGGGTGCTCGACTGCCGGCTGCTCGGCTGCTCGGCTGCTCGACTGCCTCAAGACGGAGTCGGCGTTCCTGCGCCGTTACGCGGAACTGGCCGGGTTCGGCCTGCGGATGGCGGCCTCCGCCGCCGACTGCCGTGCTGCACACCGAGCAGCGGGGACGGCCGGGCCGGTGGTCAGGCTCCCCCGTCGTCCTCGGCCCGCTCCGTTCGCACCCGGCGCGCGGCGGTCTCCGCAGCGCGCCGGGCCTTACGGGCCTCGCGGGCTGCCGCCCGGTGGCGTTCCTCGGTCTCGGCGACGGCGGCGTAGGCGAGGTCCCGGGCCGCCCGGGCCCGCTCCACCTCCGCGTCGGCGGCGGCCGCCTGCGCGACCGCCCGCTGCCGGGCCTCCTCGGCCTGGCGCAGTTCGTCCTCCCGCGCCGTGGCGGCCCATTCGGCGTCCCGTGCGGCGGCGCGCGCGGCCTCGGCCCGGGGGGCGGGCCGCCGCGCGGCGGCCTTCGCCGCGGCGGGAGCCGACGGCTCGGGCGGTACAGGCGGCGGTGCGGGAGGCTCGGGCGGTACGGGCCGCTCGGGCGGTGCGGGCGGTGCGGGCGGTGCGGGCGGTACGGGAGGCTCGGGCGGTACGGCGTCCGCGTCGACGCCGGGGAAGTCCGTCGGCAGTTGCGGCGCCTTCGCGAGCCGGCCCGAGGCCCAGGCCTCGGCCGCCTCCGGATCGGCCAGGGCTGCGTAGAGGATCTGCTCGACCTCCCGCAGCACCGTCTCGGAGACCGGGGTCCCGGCCTCGTCGGCCAGCCGCAGCGCCTCGCGGGCCAGGGCCCCGATCACCACGTGCTGCTGGTGGGACAGATCGCGCAGCTGCTCCCCGTCCAGGGTCCGGTGCGCCGCCCGCAGTGCCTGCCCGAGCTGGCGGAACTGCTCCACCTCCTCCGGCTTCGCCCGGACCAGCGTGTTCGACGTCCATGCCGCGATGGTGGGCCGCCGCAGCGCCGCGATCCGCTTCCCCGCCGCCGCGTCCCCTGCCCGTTTCGCGCGGGACGCCGCCTCGTCCCGTGCCGCCGTGAACCGCGCCGGGGGCAGCGCGTACAGGGCGTCGATGACCTCTTCCACATCCACGCCGCCCACTGTCCGTCATCATCAGCCGCGGACGGGGGACCGTGCGGGCCCAGCGCGCCGCCGGCCGGACGCAGCGGCTCCGCGGGGCGGGGTGAAGATCGTCGGAACGGGCCTGCGGACCCGGCCCGCGCGGGTGAATGACCGGCCCCGCCCGTTCCCACCTGGGGCGCAGCCCGTTGGAGCGGTCATGCGCACTCCGACAGAAGTCCTGATACACGCGTCGGCGGGCGCCCCGGTCCCGGCCGTGGCCGCCGCTCCCCGCGAGACCTTCCCCGAGCTCGCGGTGGAGGCCGGTCCCGATCCCCTCCCCCGCATACGGGCCACGCTCCGTGACGGCGTCCTCGCCGTCAGCCTGGCCGGGGAGTTCGATCACCACACCTGCGCCCCCCTGTACGGTCTCCTCGACGAAGGCGCCGCCCGCGGAGCCCGCCGGCTCGTCCTGGACGCGGCCCGGGTCAGCTTCTGCGACTCGGCCCTGCTCCACGTGCTGGACCGGTGGGCCCGGAGCGGCGGCCGGGTGGAGCTGGCGGCCACCTCCCGCGCGCTGCGCCTGCTGCTGACCGTGGCGGCGCGGGTCCATCCCCCTCCCCGAATCCATCCCCCTCCCCGGGTCCGCCTCAGCCCATGACCGCCTGGTCGACGCGGTGTTCGTCGACGATGCGGCCGTCACGCAGTTCCACGACCCGGTCGGCCAGTTCGATCAGGGCCGGGTCGTGGGTGGCGACCAGCGCGGTGACGCCCTCGCTGCGCACCACCGCCCGCAGCAGGCGCATGATCGAGCGCCCCGTCTCGGAGTCGAGCTGGCCGGTGGGTTCGTCCGCGATGATCAGGTCCGGTTCGTTCGCCAGGGCCCGCGCCACGGCCACGCGCTGCTGCTGACCGCCGGAGAGTTCACCGGGGCGCTGGCCCGCGTGGTCGGCGAGGCCCACCAGGGCGAGCAGGGTCCTGGCGCGTTCCTCGCGCTGACGCGCGGGGGTCTTCCGCAGCCGCATGGGCACCCCAACGTTCTCGGCGGCGGTCAGCACGGGGATCAGGCCGAAGGACTGGAACACGAAGCCGATCCGCTCGCGGCGCAGCGCCAGCAGCCCCGACTCGTCGAGGCCCGCCAGCGGGGTGCCGTCGAGCACGACGCTTCCGGAGCTGGGGGTGTCGAGGCCGCCGACCAGGTTCAGCAGGGTGGTCTTGCCGGAGCCCGACCGGCCCTTGAGGGCGGTGAGTTCGCCGCGGCGGACCTCGAACGAGACCCCGCGCAGGGCGTGTACGGCCCGCGAGCCGCTGCCGAAGCTCCGGTGGACGTCGTCCACCACGACCATGGGCGCGGCCGTGCCGTGCTGTTGCTGCGTCATGTTGCGGGCTCCCCCTGGGGCTGGATTCGACCGACCGGCGCCCCGCGGAGCGCCTGTTGTCGAATTTGCTCATCCGTCACATCCTGCACGCAAGTCCCTTCCCCTGTGCGTTCGAATCTGACAGCATCGTCCGCTATCCGGTGCCGGCGGTCCGGATGGGGGAGGAATCAGACACATGCTCGGCTTCGTCGTGCGCCGGCTGCGCGGGCGATTGCCGCTCGCCGCCGCCGTGCTGCTCACCGTACTGATCACCACGACCGTGCTGACGGCGCTGTTGGCCTTCACCCGCGGAGTGGGCGAGGCGGGGCTGCGCCAGGCCCTCCAGGGACCGGGCCGGACCCGGGCCACCGTCCTGGTCACCGATGAGCATCCGGAGTCGGCCCGCCCCGGGGACGAGGCCGTACGGTCCTTCGCGGGCGAGCTGTTCGCCACGGTCCCGTTCGGCGTCGAGTCGGTGGCGCGGAGCCGTCCGTACGGCCTCCAAGGCGGCCGCGTGCCCGGCAAGGACGCCGATCTGACGCTGCTCGCCTCACTCGACCGGGACCGCGTACGGCTCCTCGCGGGCAAGTGGCCGCAGGCGTCGGGCGGACCGGGTGGCGCGGATGCGTCCCGGCTGCCGGTGGCCGTGCCCCGGGCGGCGCTGGTCCGGCTCGGACTGACCGAGGCCGCGCTACCCGCCGAACTGCGGCTGGACGACCGCTACGGCGGCGCCCCGCTCACCGTGCTGGTCACCGGCGTGTACCAGGCGGCCGATCCCGGGGACGTGTACTGGCGGCTCGACCCGCTCGGCGGCCGTGAGGTCCAGGTCGGCAGTTTCACCACCTACGGCCCGCTGCTCGTCGACGGCAGCGCCTTCACCACGGGCGCACTCGCGCAGAACAGCCGCGCCTCGCTCATCACCCCGGACTTCGCCGCCGTGCGCCCCGCCGAGGCCGATGCGCTGCGCGAGCGCGCGGCGCCACTGGCCGGCGGCCCGGCGGGAGCCGGTGTCAAGGTTCCCGCCGGCCTCCAGGTCAGGACCGAACTCGCGGCTCTGCTGGGCGAATTGGAGTCCGCGCAGCTCGTCGCCCGTTCTTCCCTGCTGGTCGGCGCGCTCCAGCTCGCCGTCCTCGCCGCCGCCGCACTGCTGCTGGTCGCGCACCTGCTGACGGACCGCCAGGAGCCCGAACGCGTCCTGCTCACCGCGCGCGGCGCCTCACGCGGACGGCTGGGCGCGCTCGGCGCGGCCGGGTCACTGCTCCTCGCGCTGCCCGCCGCCGTTCTCGCACCGCTGCTCACCCCGCCCCTGCTGGACCTGCTCAGCGGCTTCGGCCCGCTGTCACGGGTCCCGTTCGACACCTCGGGGGGCCTGCTGCTGTGGCCGGTCGCGGCGGCCTGCGCCCTCGGGTGCGTGGCCCTGACCGCGCTCCCGGCCGTCCTGCGCGGCGCGGGCGCCGCCGCCCTGCGCCGCAGCGGCCGCCGTCAGGCCCTCGTCGCCGGGGCCGCCCGGTCCGGTGCGGACCTGGCGCTGGTGGCGCTCGCCGTCCTCGCCTACCAGCAGCTGGCGCAGTACAGCGGCCACGGGCCCGCCCCGGCCGGGGCGGGCGGCGGACTCGGCGTCGACCCGGTGCTGGTGGCCGCGCCGACCCTGGCCCTGTGCGCGGGCACCCTCCTGGTGCTGCGGCTGCTGCCGTTCGCCGCGCGGCTGGGCGGACGGCTGGCCGCGCGCGGCCGTGGGCTGGGCCCGGCCCTGGTCGGCTGGCAGCTCGCCCGCCGGCCCGGGCGGGCCACCGGCCCCGTGCTGCTGCTGGTCCTCGCCGTGTCCAGCGGGGTCCTGGCACTCGGCCAGCACACCGCGTGGTCCGCGTCCCAGCGCGACCAGGCCGACTTCGCCACCGCCGGTGGCCTGCGGATCTCGGGAAGCGACCTGGCCTCGCCGGGCCGGGGCGGCCGCTACGGCGCGCTGCCCGGCGGCGAGCGGGTGATCCCGGTGATCCGTACCAAGCAGGACCTGCCGGGCGGCCGCGCCGGCGAGGTGCTCGCGCTGGACGCCGCCGGGGTGGGCGAACGGGTACCGCTGCGCGCCGACTTGCGGGACGGGCGCGCCATGCGGGAGCTGTTCGCGCCCCTCGCCGTGGACGGCGGCCGGGGCGCGGGCGGCATCGCGCTGCCCGGCCGGCCGCGGCGCATCGACGTGGACGTGGCGGTACGGGTGCCGGAAACCGTCGGCAACCCCGGCCTGGGGCTGCTGTTGCGCGACCGGTTCGGCCTCACCTTCCAAACGCCGATGCTCCAGCTGCCCGAAGGAGGGGAAGCGACCGTGTCGGTGGACCTGGACGCGATCGCGGGGGCCCCGCTCGGGTCCGCGGCCACACCGCTGAGTCTGGCCGGGATGGTGTTCTCGTACGGCATGAAGGAGGGCGGCGCCGGCCTCTCCGACGACGGGGGGGCTCCCGACCCGCGGAACCTCGCCGGGGAGCTGACCGTACGCCGGCTCGCCGTCGCCGAGACCCCGCGCGGTGAGGCCCTGCCCGTGCCCGGCGGCAGCGCGTCCCCCTGGAGCCTGAGTGCCCCGGCCCTGACCAGCGGCGCCCCTGTCGCCGAGCTGCTGCCGGGCGCGCAGGACGGCCGGGACGGCCCGGCACTGCTGCGGCTGCGCTACCGGGGCGGCTCCGACACGCTCGGCGGCGTCCGGCTCGGGCTGGTCGCGGGCGGTGCTCCCGCGGCTGAGGTGCCCGGCATCGCCACCCGCGCATACCTCGCCGCCGTCGGGGCGTCCGTCGGTGATCTGGTCCCCGTTCCCCTGGGCAGCGCGACCGTGTCGGTGCGGATCACCGCGGCCGTCGGCTCCCTGCCGGTGGCCGGTGACAGCGCGCTGGCCTTCGATCTGGCCACTGCCGGGCGGCTGTTGGCGGCCGACGGGGCGCGGGATCTGCCCGCCCCCACCGAGTGGTGGCTGCCGGCCGCCTCCGCCGACGACCCCGTTCCCGCGCAGGCCGCCGCCGAACTGCGCTCCGCGGCCGGGTCGCAGAAGGTGGAGCTGCGCGAGGAAGTGGCCGCCGCCCTGCTGGACGACCCGCTGAGCGCGGGCCCGCAGAGCGCGCTCGCTGCCCTCGCGGTGGCGTGCGCGGTGCTGGCGGCGATCGGCTTCGGGGCCGCCGCCGCGGCGACCGGGCGGGAACGGGCCCGGGAGTTCGCCGTGCTGCTGGCGCTCGGTGCGCCGCGCCGCGGGCTGGGCCGGACGGCCGTCGCCGAGAGCGGTGTCCTGGTGGGCCTGGGGACGGCCGTCGGGCTGGGGCTCGGCGCCGCCATCGTCCACCTGGTGGTGCCCCTGGTGGTCCTGACGCCTGCCGCGCGGCGGCCGGTGCCCGGCGTACTGGTGGACCTGCCGACGGCCCAGACCCTGCTGATGGCCGCCGCGGTCGCCGCGGTGCCGCTGCTGTCGGCCGTGTTCGGCGGCCGCCGTGACCGGACCGTCCGGGGCTCCGCCGAACGGCTGCGCCTCTTGGAGGAGATGTGACCCGCCCGGCCCCGACCACCGCCGACGGGCGCAGGACCCGTCCCGCGCCCTGGGTAAGGACCAGGCTGCGGGCCGCGCCGCTGACCGCGCTGCTCGGCGCAGCCCTGGCCTTCGTCGCCGTCCTGCTGGCGGCCGCCCTGCCGCGCGCCGTCGACCGCGGCTCCGACCAGGCGCTGCGCTCCTTCCTGCACGACCGGGGCCCGAGCCCGACGAGCCTGCTCGCCACCTCGCCCGCCCGGTACGGCCGACAGAGCCCGCAGGAGCTGGACTCCGTACTCGCCACGCTGCGTTCGCGTACCGGCGGGTCCTTCAGGCTCGACCCGAGCGGTCCGGTGCACGGCACCCTCGGTGTGAAATCGCGCAGCCTCACCAACCCCGACATGCCCCGTCCCGAGGGTGTCGACCCGCGGCTCACGCTGGTCCGCCTGCCCGAGGCCGCCGCGCACGCGTCCCTCGTGGCCGGGCACTGGCCGGGCGGCGCCGCCCCCGGCGCCCCGGTCCAGGTCGCGCTGTCGCGCAGTGCCTCCGAGACCCTCCGGGTCCCCCTCGGCACCGTCCTGGAATCCGTGCCGGGCTCCACCGGCACGGCCCGGGCCGAGGTGGTCGGCCTCTACGACGCCGCCGACCCGGCGGACGTCTACTGGAGCGACCCCCTGCCCTGCCTGACCAAGGCCTGCCAGGCCTTCACTCCCACCGCCATGCCCCAGTTGTACTGGCAGACGGCCGCCCTGGTCGGCCCGGACGGCCTCGACCCGCTCGCCGTCTGGGGCGAGGGCGCCGAGGACTTCTGGCGGCTGCCGGTGGACACCGGCATCCTGCGGGCCGACCGGCTGCCCGCCGTCACCCGCGAGATCGCCGCCTATGTGGCCGGCCCCACCTCCTCCGAGCTGACGCGCGCCACCCAGCGCCCCGAGCTGCGGATCAACTCCCGCCTGCCCGAGCTGTTCAAACAGGCCGAGGCCAGGCGCCGGGCCGCCGCGCCGCTCGCCGCCATCGGCGCGGCCGGAGTCGCCGGGGTGGCCCTCGTCGTGTTCTGCCTGGCCGCCGCGCTCACCGGGGACCGGCGCGAGGCCGAGCTGCGCCTGCTGATCGCACGCGGCGGCTCCCGCCGCTCCGTCGTGGGCCGCCTGCTCGGTGAGGCCGCCGTCACCGTGCTGCCCGCCGCCGCGCTGGCCACCTGGCTCGCCGTACTGCTGCTGCCGACACCGCGCCTGACGGCCTCTGTGGCCGGGGCGTCCGCCGTCACCCTCCTGGCGCTGCTGGCCTTCCCCGTACGGGCCGCCGTGCTGCTGTCCGCCCCGCGGCGGCCGCGCCCCCGCCGCCGGCTCGTCGGCGAGCTGCTCGTGCTCACCGCCACCGCCGCGGCCGTGTTCGAGGTCCGCCGTCGCGGGGTCGCCCCCGCGGGCGGCGGACTGGACCCGCTGGTGGTCGCCGCGCCGCTGCTCCTGGCACTGTCCGGGGCGCTCGCCTTGGCCCGGCTGCTGCCCGCCGCCGTCGGGGCGCTGGCCCGGGCGGCGGGGCGGGGACCCGGCCTGATCGGTTTCCTCGGGCTGGCCCGCGCCGCCCGCGGCACGGGCGGCCGGGCACGCGTCCCGGTGCTGCCGCTGGTCGCGCTGCTGCTCGCGGTCACCACGGGCGGCTTCGGGGCCACGGTGCTGAGCTCGGTGGAGACCGCCCGGCTGCAGGCGGTCCGGCAGACCGTGGGCGGCGACGCCCAGGTCGCCGCGCCCGCCGGCGGCACCCTTGCGCCGGAACTCATCCGCGCCGCCGCCGCACTGCCCGGCGTGCGCACGTCCGTCCCCGTGTGGACGGACGACTACACCTTCCTCTTCGGCACCAAGGAGGGCTCCACCCAGGTGACGGTGGTCGTCGCCGACCCGGTGGCGTACGCGGAACTGGCCCGCACGGTGGGGCGCGGCCGCTTCGACCCGGCGCTGCTCGCCGGGGGCGCCCCCGACGCTCCCGTGCCCGCGCTGCTGAGCCGCGACCTCGCCGCGCGCGCCGTCGGGGACACCTTGCGGGTGCGGATCGGCAGCGACGACATCCCGGTCAGGGCCGCCGGTGTGGTCGACGGCACGCCCGCCCTGACGGGCCCGGGCGGCGCCACCGTCGTGCTCCCGGCCGGACCGGCCGGCGCCCACGTCCCCAAGTCCGCCCGCCCGAACCGGTGGTTCGCGACCGGGCCCGTCGACGAGGCGCGGCTGCACGACCTGGTCCGCACCGCGGTTCCGGCCGCGACCGCCGGCCAGCACACGGTGAAGACCAGCGCCGCGTCCGTCGCGGCACTCGCCGGCGAACCCCTCCAGCGGGGAGCGGGCCGGCTGTTCTGGGCAGCCGTGGCCGCAACCGCGGGATTCGCCCTGCTGTCCGTCCTCCTCACCCTCGTCCGCGCGGCGCCCGAGCGGGCCGCTCTGCTGGCGCGGCTGCGCACCATGGGCCTGCGCCCCCGGCAGGGCGTGGCGCTGATCCTGGCCGAGGCGTTGCCGCAGGCGCTCGTCGCCGCTCTCGGCGGCGGGCTGGTCGCGCTGGCCGCCGTGGCCCTGCTCGGCCCGGCCGTGGACCTGTCCGCGCTGGTCGGGGAGAAGGTGCCGGCCGGGCTGCGGCTCGCCGCGCGGCCCGTACTGACCCAGGTGCTGGGCCTGACGGCCCTGGTCACCGCGGGCGTGCTCGCGGAGGCCGCGATGTCCGGCAGGCGACAGATCACCACCGAGTTGAGAGCGGGAGACCAGCGGTGAACACCGACCAGCCGACCTACGAAGAGCTGCGCAGGCAGGCGCTGGCCGCCGCCGCGCCCCGTACGACAGGGGCGGGCAGGACGATCGTCTGCGACCGTCTGGTGCGCATCTTCAGCACCGACGGGGTCGAGGTGCAGGCCTTGCAGGGGCTCGAACTGACGGTGGCCCAGGGTGACCTGGTGGCCCTGGTGGGGGCCTCCGGCAGCGGCAAGTCCACCCTGCTGAACATCCTGGCCGGACTGGACGTCCCCACGGCGGGCACCGCCACCGTCGACGGCTACGACCTCCTGGAGATGTCCGCGAAGGACCGGCTGCGCTACCGGCGGGAGGCGGTGGGCTTCGTCTGGCAGCAGACGGCCCGCAACCTGCTGCCCTTCCTGACCGCGGCCCAGAACATCGCGCTCCCCATGCAGCTGAGGGGCCGGGCCTCCCGGGGCGGCGCCGCGCGCCGCGCGGCCCGCGTCCGCGACCTCCTGGAAGCCCTGCAGATCCCCGACCTGGCGGGCCGCCGGCCGGCCGAGCTTTCCGGCGGACAGCAGCAGCGGGTGGCGATCGCCGTGGCCATGGCCAACGACCCCGCGGTCCTGCTCGCCGACGAGCCCACCGGCGAGCTCGACTCCGAGACCGGCGCCGCCATCTTCGAGGCCTTCCGCACCGTCAACCGCGAGCTGGGCGCCACCGTGGTCATCGTGACCCACGACCCGCTCGTCGCCGGCGAGGTCCGCCGCACGGTGGCCATCCGCGACGGCCGCACCAGCAGCGAGGTCCTGCGCCGCACGGTCACCGACGAGCACGGCACGGAGTCGGTGAGCGAGCGCGAGTACGTGATGCTGGACCGCACCGGCCGCGTGCAGCTGCCGCAGAAGTTCCTGGAGGCGCTGGGCATGGAGCAGCGCGTGGCCGTGGACCTCGCCGCCGACCACATCGAGGTGCGCCGCGACGACGCGGACGTGGACGCGGACGGGAACGCGGACGCGGACGGGAACGACGTCTGAAGGACACCGCGGGACCGGATTCCGTCACTTCCCCGGGCCGGGGGTCGTTAAGGGCCTCGGGGTTGACTCGGGGGCGAAGGGATGACGGTATGCGGCAATTTCCTCTGGAAATGCACCAAGTGGCACCCGGTCGGGTGGTCGAGTGGCGGTTGCGGTCCACGGCGGCGGAGCCCGACGGCCCGGGTGACGCGGCGGGCAGGAGGGCGTCCTTCAACCAGGACAAGCACTTCACCGTCGCCGAGGAGAGCCGGGCCGCCGACGACCCCGTCGCGTCGTGGATCGCCGTCACCTTCGAAGTGGCGGGACGCCTGGACGAACCGGCCCTGGCCCGCGCCCTGCTGGCCTTCGTGCAGCGGCACGAGGTGCTGAGGTGCGCGTTCCGGAGGCTGGCCGGGGAACTGGCCTGTGAGCCCTTCGACCCCGCCGAACTCGCCCTCGAAGCCGAGCCGGTGGGCGTCTTCGACACCTCCGAACTGCTGCGGGACTTTCTCGTCGAGCGGTTCAAGCGGAGCATCGACACCCTGTCCTGGCCGCTGTTCACCATGGGCGCGGTCCTGCGCGAGGACTCCGCGACGGTCTATCTCGCCTTCGACCACATCGTGTGCGACGGCATGTCGATGCCGATCGTCGTCCACGAGGTACTGACCGACTACGAGGCCCTGTGCCGCGGTGAGGACAGCGGGCTGCCGCCGGTCGCCCGCAGCTACCTCGACTTCGCCGACGAGCAGCGGCGCCGCTACCTCTCCATCGACGCCCGCGACGAACGCCTGGACTACTGGAGGGAGTTCATCGCGCGCGGCGGCGAGTTCTTCCCCCGCTTCCCCCTCGACCTCGGCGTGGAACCGGGCCGGATGTACCCGATCGTCAACGAGGCCTCGGTGCTGCTGGACGCGGGCGAGGCGGAGGTGTTCGAGAAGACCTGCCTGGCGGTCGGCGGCAAGCCGTTCATGGGGGTGCTCGCCTCCGTCGCGGTGTGCCTGCGCGATGCGGGCGGCCCCGGCGTCTACCGGGGCCTGATGCCGGTCAGCGAGCGCGGGCGGGAAGGCTGGGCGGACTCCGTGGGCTGGTTCGTCAACACCATGCCCATCGAGTTCGACGCCTCCCCCGGCCGGGACTTCGCCCAGGTCATGGCCGCGGTCCGGGCCGGATTCACCGAGATGATCGGCCATATCGACGTACCGTTCGTCCGGGCGTGGGAGCTGCTGGCGCCCGAGGAGTTCGCCGCCCGCTCATGGCCGTACCCGGTGAACTTCTTCTCGTACATCGACATGCGCAAGTGCCAGGGCGCCGACCGCCACGGGGAGTGGCGGCCCGCCACCCACGTGTGGTCGGCGCGGGCCAACGGAGCCTGCTCGTGGTTCCAGCGGGACGCCGACGGGCTGCACATGAACTCCCTGTACGTGGACACCCCCGCGGCCCGCCACACCATGGGCGGCTTCCAGGAGGCGCTGCGCCTGACGGTCCAGGAGATCACCCGCTCGGGCGGGTTCCGCCGGCCCGTCGCGCTGACCCCGCCGCGCCGGCCCGTGGGAACGCCGCTCGACGTGGCCGCGTTCGCCCGGCGCGGCTGACCGGGAGCCGGGTCCCGGCCGGCCTCCACGGCAGACGGAGGAGGTACGGGGGACCGTTCGGCTCGCCCCGGCGGGCGCCCCGGAGCGCGCCGGTCGCGGCGTACCCGACGAGGGGCGCGAACAGGGCCGCACGACGCCGCGGTGGTGGCAGGACGCGGCCGGCGGCCCAGGCGGTCGAGCGCGCCGGTGCAGGTCATCGCGGGAGCGGACGGAGCTCCGGACGGCGGCGTCGGGGCCCTGCCGGCCGAGGACGCGCACTGCCGCCGGCCGGGCGTCCTCGGCCACCCCGTGGGTGCGGCCCACGGCGGTCCCGCCGAGGCACTCTCGTGACCGTTGCCGTTTCGCCGCCCCGGTCGCCCCGGTCGCCCCGGTCGCCCCGGCCGTCGTGTCCTGCCGGGACCCGGGCCGCGCACGGGTCGGCGGCGGGCCGGGCCGCCGCGGGCCTGACCGACGCCACTTTGACGACAAGACCCAGACCCGGCTGATCCGCACGGAGATGTGACGGCCCGTCGCCCGTGGCGGGCTCCTTCGGCATCACGGTCCAGCGGCCGGGACCGGCGCGAGGGACACGGCGGGGCGCTGCGGTCAGAGGCGGGCCGCGCGGCGGCGGAGCAGGGCGCGTTCCCGGGCGTTACGGGTGAGCGAGGCCGCCCGCTCGAACTCCGCGCGGGCCTCCGCCGGCCGGCCGAGGCGCTCCAGCAAGTCCCCCCGTACGCTCGGCAGCAGGTGGTAGGCGCGCAGGGCCGGTTCCCGCGCCAGCGCGTCGACCAGCGGCAGCGCCGCCTCGGGTCCCCGGGCCATCGATACGGCCACCGCCCGGTTGAGCTCCACCACCGGGGACGGGACGAGCGTGACGAGCCTCCCGTACAGGGCGGCGATCGTCGGCCAGTCGGTGTCCTCGTAGCGGACGGCCGCCGCGTGGCAGCCCGCGATCGCGGCCTGTACGGAGTACGGGCCGCTGCCGGCGTGGCGCAGGGCCTCCATGCCCCGGTGGATGAGCATCCGGTTCCACCGGGCCCGGTTCTGGTCGGCGAGCAGGACCGGTTCCCCGTCGGGGCCGGTGCGGGTGGCCGTCCGGGACGCCTGGAACTCCAGCAGCGCGGCGAGGCCGTGCACCTCGGGCTCCCCCGGCATCAGGGCCGTCAGGACGCGGGCCAGCCGCAGGGCGTCCTCGCACAGGGCGGGGCGGAGGAGGTCCTCGCCGGCGGTGGCCGAGTAGCCCTCGTTGAAGACGAGGTAGATGACCTCCAGGACCGATTCGAGCCGTGCCTCGCGGTCGGCCCCGTACGGGACTTCGAACGGCACGCCGGCGGTGGCGAGCGTTCGCTTCGCCCGGACGATGCGCTGGGCGACGGTGGACTCGGAGGCGAGGAAGGCGCGGGCGATCTCCTGGGTCGTCAGCCCGCCCATCAGGCGCAGGGTGAGTGCGATCCGGGCCTCGGTCGCCAGGACCGGATGGCAGGCGGTGAAGATCAGCCGCAGCAGGTCGTCGTCGATGTCGTCCGGGTCGGCCGGTTCGCCGGGGGCGGGTACGTCCTCCAGGCTCCGGCCGACCTCGGCGAGTTTGCGCGCGTACGTCTCCTTGCGGCGCACGAGGTCGACCGCGCGGTGCTTGGCGGTGGCCATGAGCCAGGCGCCCGGCCGGTCCGGGACGCCGGACTGCGGCCACTGTTCGAGAGCGGCGACGAGGGCGTCCTGCGCGAGTTCCTCGGCGATGCCGACGTCCCGCACGATGCGGGCGACGCCCGCGATGATGCGCGCGGACTCGATCCGGAACACCGCTTCGACCGCCTGGGCCGTACTCACTGCCGTCACGGCCACCCATCAGAGCAGCCGTGACGTGGCAGGGCAAACGCGGCGCGGATCACATCTCCTGGATCTCCCTGACCTCGGCGCTCACGTTCCACTCCGCCGGGTGGATCTCCAGGAACCGCTTCGTCCACTCGATGGCCTCGGCCTTGTCCTTGCACTGGGTCAGGGAGTAGCCGCCGACGACCTCCTTGGTCTCGGTGAACGGGCCGTCGGTGTAGCTGATCTTCCCGCCGGACCAGCTGAGCCGGGTCCCCTCGGAGGTGGGCAGGAGTCCGGCGGTGTCCAGCATGACCCCGGCCTTGGTGATCTCCTCGAACAGGGCGCCCATGCGCTGCTCGAACTCGGCCGGGAACTTCTCGGGGGGCAGGTCCTGCTCGTTGATGCGGATCATCGTCAGGAAGCGCGGCATGGTGACTCCTCGGTCGGAAGCGGCGGGGGATTTCCCCGCCTCTCACCCCTGCGTCGAACGGGAGGCGCCCGGATCGACAGCTCCTCGAAGATTCTTCGGAGAATTTTCCGGAGCGGCCATCCGGCGCGCCCCTACTCGTGAGTAGGATCGCGGCCCAGGCCGCCTTCGAAAGGTCCCCCATGCCGCGCACGCCTTCCTCCCCGCTCCTGCTCGCCGGTCTCCTGGCGGGGGCGGCGGTCGCGCACGCCGTCGTGCCCGAGAAGTTCGACGCGATCGTCCCGCGCTCGCTGCCGGGCAGCCCGCGCGGGTGGACGTACGCGAGCGGGGCGGCCGAGCTCGCCCTCGCCGCCGCTGTCGCCCATCCACGGACCCGCAAGGCGGCCGCACTGGCCACGGCCGCCTTCTTCGTCGGCGTGTTCCCGGCGAACGTCAAGATGGCCGCCGACGCGCGCCACCGCTCCTCCGCCGTGCGCGCCGTGGCGTTCGCCCGGCTGCCGCTCCAGGTGCCGCTGGTGCTGTGGGCCGGGAAGGTGAGCCGCGACGCGGCGGCCAGCTGACCCGCTGACCGGCCGACCGGCTCACCCCGGTCCGCTGACGGACCGGATCCGGTCAGGGGCTGTCGCCCGTCCAGTCCCAGCGCCCCGGGTCGGCCGCCCGGCGGCGGTAGTGGGCGCGGCCGCCCGCCCCGTAGCGCCCTATCTCCGTGGGCAGTCGGGCCTCCTCCGCGAGCTGCGGGGGGCTCCAGCCGGTGACGTCGAGGAGGAGCCCGTCGAGGGGACCGCCCACGAGTTCGCCGTAGACGTGGTCGCGGCGGGGGCCGGGGTCGGGGTCGTCGTGGTCGGCGCCGTAGACCCGGCGCCGGAGCATCCTGTCGTCCATGCCTCCCAGCTTCACAGGCACCACTGACAATCGGCCGCCGCGCGCAGCGGCGATGATGGGGACCGCCCCCCGGTCGCGGGAGGCGTGGGAGCGAGGAGCGGCACGCATGGCACGTCGGGTACACCAGCCACTGGAGAACCAGGAGTTCGATTTCATCCTCTCCATGGCGCCGGGGCCGGTTCTCGCCTATTTCTGCGGCACCTGGCCGAAGGCCCTGGAGGCCTGCCGGGCGATGGACGCGCTCGTCGGCGAGCTGTCCGAGGAGTACGGGACGCGGTTCACCGCCGTCCGCACGGACATGACCCGCTGTCCCGGCCCGACCAGGCGCTACGGCGTGACCGGCGCGCCGACCGCCGTGCTCATCAAGGACGGTGAGGCGGTCGCGAGTCAGGCCGGGCCGATGACGCGCGAGGAGTTCCGGGCCTTCCTGGACGCCCACGTCTGACGCCGCCCCCGAGGGCGCGGCCGCCGGTTGGGCCCTGTGAGCGAACTCGGGCGGTCTGGCCGAAAGTGGCATAGGTGGGATAGGTGCCTCAGGCATGTAATGGAGTCCGGCGAGACGGAACCATCGCGTGCGAGGTGCTCCATGTCAGAAACAGTTGCCTTCCCCCAGGACCGGACCTGTCCCTACCACCCACCGGCCGCTTACGAACCCCTGCGGGAGAGCCGGCCGCTCTCCCGCGTCACCCTCTTCGACGGCCGCTCCGTGTGGGTGGTCACCGGGCACGCCGAGGCGCGCGCCCTGCTCGCCGACGGCCGGCTCTCCGCCGACCGCCAGAACGCGGCCTTCCCGGCGCCGACCAGGCGGTTCAAGGGGCTGCAGAACCGGCGCGCCGCACTGCTCGGATTCGACGATCCCGAGCACAACGTCCAGCGCCGGATGCTGATCCCCAGCTTCACCCTGAAACGGACGGCGGCCCTGCGGCCGCGGATCCAGGAGACCGTGGACCGGCTGATCGACGAGATGGTGGCGGGCGGCCCGCAGGCGGAACTGGTGAGCGCCTTCGCCCTGCCGGTGCCCTCGATGGTGATCTGCGCGCTGCTCGGGATCCCTTACGAGGACCACGAGTTCTTCGAGGGGCAGTCGCGGCGGCTGCTGCGCGGCCCGGAGCCGGCCGACGTGGAGGACGCCCGCCGCCTGCTCGACGGCTACCTCGTCGGCCTGATCGAGCGCAAGCGCCGGGAGCCCGGCGACGGGCTGCTCGACGAGCTCATCGCGCAGCGCCTGGAGACGGGCGAGGTCGACGTCGAGGAGCTGGTCGCCCTCGCCGTGATCCTGCTGGTCGCGGGGCACGAGACGACCGCCAACATGATCTCGCTGGGTACCTTCACCCTGCTGCGCCACCCCGAGCAGCTGGCCGAACTGCGGGCCGACCCGGCGCTCATCACCTCGGCCGTGGAGGAGCTGATGCGGTTCCTGTCGATCGCCGACGGGATGCTGCGGGTGGCGACCGAGGACATCGCCGTCGGCGGGGTGACGGTGCGCGCCGACGACGGGGTCGTCTTCTCCACGTCCGTCATCAACCGCGACGACTCCGTCTTCGAGGAGCCGGACGCGCTGGACTGGCACCGTCCCGCCCGCCACCACCTGGCCTTCGGCTTCGGCATCCACCAGTGCCTCGGCCAGAACCTGGCCCGCGCGGAGATGGAGATCGCGCTGGGCACGCTCTTCGAGCGGCTGCCCGGACTGCGGCTGGCGGCCGACCCGGACAAGATCCCCTTCAAGCCCGGCGACACCATCCAGGGCATGGTCGAACTCCCCGTGGCGTGGTGAGGGCCGTGTCGAGCGGGCGGCTGCACATCGACATCGACACCGGGGTCTGCATCGGCGCGGGCCAGTGCGCGCTGACCGCGCCCGCGGTGTTCACCCAGGACGACGACGGGTTCAGCGAGCTGCTCCCGGGCCGCGCGGACGGCGCGGGAAGCGCACTGGTCCGGGAGGCCGCCCGGGCCTGTCCGGTCTCGGCCATCTCCGTCCGGGAGGACTGACCCGGCCGGTGGCGGGGGCGCAGGTATCGGGGGAATTGATTTCCTGTACAGTTGTCCAGGAAATCAAATCCCCCGAGAAGTGGAGTCGGCCATGCACACGGTCGCTCAGGCATTGACCGGCCTCGTGGCCGCGCTGCACGTGTACTTCCTGGTCCTGGAGATGTTCCTGTGGCAGCGGCCGCCGGGGCGCGCGCTGCACGGCTTCGACGCGGACACCGCCCGGCTCACCGCACCGCTCGCCGCCAACCAGGGCCTCTACAACGGGTTCCTCGCCGCCGGGCTGGTCTGGGCACTCGTCATCGACTCGCTCGCCACGCAGGTGTTCTTCCTCGTCTGCGTGATCGTCGCCGGGGTGTACGGGGCCGCGACCGCCAACCGCCGGATCCTCTTCGCACAGGCCCTGCCCGGGGCACTCGCCCTCGGCGCGGCGCTGCTGGCCGCATGAGTCCTCGGGAACCTCGCGCGCCGGCCCCGCGCGCACCGGACCCGCGCACGGCCAGGACGAAGGCACGGCTGCGCGAGAGCCTGCTCGCGCAGTGCGCCGACAAGCCGCTCGCCGAGGTCAGCGTCTCGGCCGTGGTCCGTGGGGCGCAGGTCGGCCGCGCCACGTTCTACCTCCATTACGAGGACCTCACCGCGCTCGCCGTGGACGCCTGCGCGGACGTGGTGCACGCGGCGGTGGACGCCCTGCACACCTGGCAGACGGGCCCCGGATCGCTCCCGCCGGCACGACCCCCCGCCGCGCTGGCCGCGTTCCTGGCGGACGCGGCGGACCGCGCGCCGCTCTACCGCACGCTGCTCCTCCCGGGCGGCGGCGGCCCGCTCGGCGACCGCCTCCACCGCGAGCTGCGCGCCCGCGCGCACGCCGAGCGCACGGCGGCGGGTGCCCCGCACTCCGATCTCGTCGCCTCGGCGGTCGCCGCCACCTTCACCGGCGTCCTGGCGGACTGGCTGCACGGCGCCGTCCCGGCGGATCCGGCCGGACTGGCGGACCACCTGTGGCGGCTGCTGCTGGCCCTCCACCGGGCCGTCTAGTGTGATGCGCCGGAAAAGTTTGACCGGGGGGGGCGGCGTTCCCCCGGCTACCGCTGGGAGGGGCCCCCAGGTGCGGTGCACCGCAAGGCGGAGGGCCGCGGCCCGTACTGGACGTACGGCGTGGTCCGACAACGCGGCGAGGGGCCGCGCCGGGGGCCGCGACCAGGTGGACCTTGCCGGTCACCGCACCCGGAGGGCAGCCCCGCCCCCTGGGCCGTGACGGCCGCCCGCCCGGGCCCGGAGCCGTTCATGGACGCCGAGAGCCCCGCCGGACGGACCGGCGGGGCTCACAACCACGGGCTGTGCTCGTGAAGCGGACTACGAGAGGGGGACCACCCGCTCGGCCTGGGGGCCCTTGGGGCCCTGGGTCACGTTGTACTCGACCCTCGCGTTCTCTTCCAGAGACTTGAAGCCGCTGGTCTCGATGGCGGAGAAGTGCACGAACACGTCCGGGCCGCCGTCGTCCTGCTGGATGAACCCGAATCCCTTCTCCGAGTTGAACCACTTCACGATGCCTGTTGCCATCTGGCTGATCCTTCTCAACGTTCCAATGCGGGCCGCATATGCGGCCGTCCCGATCCTGCCCAAAGGTTCCGCAGAGCACACGCTGAACGCGGCCAACCGGGGCGTGGCGCGCATTCGAACTTCTGACCGCCTTGTCGGCGGATCGAGGGAGCGGCGCCTCCCCGACCGCTTCGGGAGGTGGCGGGACACGAGCGGATTCGGGACGTTCCGGATTCCGGACCGGGCGACTC
Source organism: Streptomyces sp. NPDC056224 (assembly GCF_042267665.1). Classification (NCBI taxonomy): domain Bacteria; kingdom Bacillati; phylum Actinomycetota; class Actinomycetes; order Kitasatosporales; family Streptomycetaceae; genus Streptomyces; species Streptomyces sp. NPDC056224. Next base: position 306,786 of record NZ_JBHJTK010000001.1, on the reverse strand, counting down.
GGCCATCCCCTGCGGGGAGCACTTCACCCGCATGTTCACGCGCCGCTGTTCACGCGCCGCCGCCCCCGGCGGGCAACGACGCGGCGGATCGGGGCCGGGAGGCTCCGCGCGGGCTCGCCCCGGCCGGCCGGCCCGGCAGCCCACGCAGTCGGCGTGGCCGGTGCGCGCCGCGGTGTCGCGGGTGCGCCGGCCCCACTCGGCCTCCGGCCGGGGCCCGCCCGGTTTGCCCCATCCCGCGAGGTGGAGGAGCCCGGTGACGATCCCGGCGGCAGATCCCGGCCGCGGCGACGGCGCCGTGGCCGAGCCAGACGCCGGGGGTCCACGCCGCACACGTCGCCGCGCCCGCTCCGGCGAAGCCCAGCAGGGCCAGGGCCCCGTACCGGTCCGGCCGGCCACCGTGTGGCCGAGGTCGACGTGACCGTGCGCACTCATGATTCCCCCTGTTCGAACGGACGGCAGTAGGCTCGGTGGCTCGAACGCGCCGGATACGCGCGGCGGCGACCCGACCCCGCCGACCGGCGCCGGGTGCGGGTGGCGGCCGAGCCGGAGGCCGCCGCCCGGGTCGTCGCGGTCTACCGGCCGTTCTACGACCGGCTCGGCGCCCTGTTCGCCGACTGCACCCCCGACGAGACCGCCGTGATCGCCGACCGGTTCGAGCGCGCCGCGGCCGAGGTCCGCACCCACTGCGCACAGGTGCGCTCCGGGGAACCGGACGGGGAACCGGAGACCGGGGGGCAGTAGCCCCCCGCTGGTACCATGGGCGGTTGACCATCTTCTTCCCTCTTCTTCACTCTGCTTCGAAAGGCCCTGCATGAGGAACCCGTCAGTTCATGGACGCTTCGGTGTGAAGGGCGGTGCCAAGGCCGGGGCCAAGTCCGGCGGCAAGACCCCCCGGAGCATCGGGCCGCAGGGCGAGTTCACGATGCACGAGCCGAAGAATCCGGCGCTGCCTCCGGTGGAGTCCTTCTCCGAGCTCGACCTGCCCCTTGAGCTGGTGACGACCATGGCCTCGCTGGAGGTCAGGGAGCCGTTCCCCATCCAGGCCGCGACGCTCCCGAACGCGCTGGCCGGACGGGACGTCCTCGGCCGCGGCCGGACCGGATCCGGCAAGACCCTCGCCTTCGGCCTGGCGCTGCTGGCGCGGACCGCGGGACAGCAGGCGGACCCGAAGCGCCCGCTGGCACTGGTCCTCGTACCGACGCGCGAACTGGCGCAGCAGGTGACCGAGGCGCTGGCTCCGTACGCCGAGGCCCTGAAGCTGCGGATGGCCACGGTGGTCGGCGGGCTGTCCATCGGGCGGCAGGTGAGCGCGCTGCGCACCGGCGCCGAGGTCGTGGTGGCCACCCCCGGGCGCCTGAGCGACCTGGTCGGACGGCGTGACGTCCACCTGGAGCGCGTGAAGATCACCGTGCTCGACGAGGCCGACCAGATGTGCGACATGGGATTCATGCCGCAGGTCACGGAGATCCTCGACCAGGTGCACCACGCGGGGCAGCGGATGCTCTTCTCGGCGACCCTGGACCGCAATGTGGACCAGCTGGTGCGCACCTACCTGAAGGACCCGGTCTCGCACTCCGTCGACCCGCAGGCGGGCGCGGTGACCACGATGGACCACCACGTGCTGCACATCCACGCGGCCGACAAGATCTCGGCGGCGACCGAGATCGCCGCCCGCGACAACCGGGTGCTGATGTTCCTCGACACCAAGCACGGGGTCGACCAGTTCGTGAAGCACCTGCGGGCCATGGGTGTACGGGCCGAGGGGCTGCACAGCGGCAAGTCGCAGCCGCAGCGCACCCGGACCCTGGCGCAGTTCAAGAGCGGCGCCGTGACCGTCCTGGTCGCGACCAACGTCGCGGCGCGCGGCATCCACATCGACGACCTCGATCTCGTGGTCAACGTCGACCCGCCCGCCGACCACAAGGACTACCTGCACCGGGGTGGCCGCACCGCCCGGGCCGGCGAGTCCGGCAAGGTCGTCACCCTCGTGACGCCGAACCAGCGGCGGGACATGGTCCGGCTGCTCGCCGATGCCCGGGTCCGGCCGACCATCACCCAGGTGCGCTCCGGCGAGGCGGCCCTGAGCCGGATCACCGGCGCCAAGGCGCCCTCCGGGGTGCCGCTGGCCGGCTCCGCGCCGACCGACGCCAAGGGCAAGCCCTCGGGGTCGGAGCTCGGCTTCCGCGGCATGGGCACCCGGCCGGGCCGCCCGGGCAAGGGCAAGGAGTCCCGCAAGACGATGGAGGCCCGGCAGACCGCCGAGGCCCGCCGCGCCGCCCGGGTGCGCAAGGGCCTCTGACGCGCCACGCTCCACGCGCCTACGCCCCGGACGGGGACGGGGACGGTCGGGGGCGGGGCGGGGACGGGCGCGGCCCCGTCAGGCCAGGGTGCGGCGGCGCAGGCGCTCGGCGGCCGCGTTGCGGACCCGGCGGGTGCGGGCGCCGGCGGCGAGCAGCAGCAGGGCATCGTACGAGGTCAGGGACTGGGCGGCGGTGCGCTGGCACCAGTCGGAGGCTGCCGTGAGCTCCGAGGGGGACCAGGGTTCGCCGTGGGTGATGGCCTTGAGCAGGGTCCATTCGCGCAGTCGCCGCTCAGGGAAGGCCCGGCCGGCGAGCGCGGCCGTCATGGCCTCGGCCCAGGCGGGGAACCCCTCGTCGGCCAGCAGCCGGGCCGCCCGGCGGTTCAGGTGGGTGACCACCGCGCTCTCGGCCATCACCGGGTCGGGATCGCGCAGCACGGCGGCCACGGCCTCGGCTTCGGCGGACTCCCCCGGCGCCACGGCCAGGAACTCCAGGTGGCGGCCGTAACGCCAGTGCTCGGGCGGCGTGTCGGCATCGGAACGGCTCATCGGCCGGCGCCTTCACGGACGCGCCCCGCCCGGCCGCACGCCGCGGACACGACCTGTGTGCTCCGCGGCACGCCGATGGCCTGCCGCCGCTGCTTCTTGCCTCTCCCCATGGCACCCATTCCACACGACTGCCGTGAGCGGCCGGCGGCCAGGGTGCCTTCGGGGCGCCTCGGGGGTGCCTCGGGGGTGCCCTGGGCGTTCCTCGAGGGCGCTCAGCCCGCGGGAGGCAGCATCAGGGCCTCCGCCCCGACCGGTCGGTAGCCGGCGGCCTGGAAGGCACGGACGCTGCGGGCGTTGCCGGTGGCCTGCTGGGACCAGACCGGCTGCCCGTCGGGGACGAGGTGGCGGGCGGCGCGGGCCAGGTTCCGCCCGATCCCCCGGTGGCGCACGCCCTCGTCCACCTCTATCGCCGTCTCCCAGCGGCCCGCGACGCCCCGGCCGAGGACGACGACTCCCCCGTCCGCCGCCCAGACCCGTACGCCGTCCCGGCGGTGCAGGGCCCGCCGTACCCGGGGGTGGTCGGGGTCGGAGATCTCGCGGAGCTCCAGCGGGGGTTCGCCGGACAGCGGTCCGGCGACGGTGAGCAGGTCGACCGTGTCGGTGGTGCGGCCCGTACGGTCCAGCAGCGCGGCCAGGAAACGCGCGTTCATGGTGGCGGCGAGGGCGTCGCACGTGAGGGCTTCGAGGGTGGACCGCACCCAGTCCGGGTCCTCGTCGGTGAAGACCACGGAGTGCGCGGTGAAGGCGATGACGCCCGCGTCGCGCCGGTTCTCCTGCGGCACCACGGTCGTACCGCCGTCGGGCGGCGGGAACCGCCCGTCCGCAGCCGCGTCCAGGATCTCGCTCAGAGTCCGCCCCGTGCCGTGCCCGCGTGCCATGTCCGTACTCCTGATCAGAGGTCGGTGCACATGATCTCAGCTGCGGCGCAAGGGTGTTGGAGCGGGGGCGGGAGAGCCGGGACGCTGCTGCCCGGGCCGGACCGGCCCTCCGTACCCGCCGGTCAGCTGCCCCCGGTGCCCCCGGCGTCGCCGGCGTCGCCGATCCCGCGGGTCTCGCGGGTCTCGTACGCCTCGTGCCCGCCGTACCCCAGTTCCATCCCGTCCCCGGGCTCGGGCAGCGGGGCCCCCGTCTCCAGGAGGGTCTTGAGACTGGAGGCGAGCATCGGCCAGGCGCGTCCGCACATGCCGATCAGGGTGCCGCCGGGTTCGAAGCCCTCGTGCAGGATGGTCAGCCGGGCCAGGGCGTCGCCGACCGGCTCGATCTCGTACGTCACCTTCGTGCGGCGCTCCCCGGCCAGTTCGGCCCGCAGCCCCTCGTCGACGCCGGCCGCGGCCGCCCACTGCGGGCTGAAGGTGTGCCAGGTGTAGGACAGCAGGCGGTCCGGGACGCAGTCCAGGACCACCTGCTCGGGATCGCTGGTACGGGCCCCGCGCTCGACCCAGGCCATCGTCGAGCCCACGGCCCAGTCGGTCTCGAAGCTCAGGCCCCAGTAACGGCGGGTGAGGGCAGGATCGGTGAGGGCCTGCCAGACCCGGTCGGGATCGGCCTGGATGTACAGGGTGTAGGTGATCGCGCTGTCGCTCATGGGCCCATGCTGCGGGACCGCGGACCGTGGACGCCGGATTTCCCGGCCATGGCGGCGGACGCGGCCGGTCCACCCCCTCCCGCCGGCCACCGGCACGCGGCCCCGCCTCACGCGCGGCGCGCCCCCGCTCCTGCGGCCGCCCTCACCACGTGCCCGAGTCCGGGAGTTCCGTGGGCGGTGTGCGGGGCGGGGACGGGAGGGACAGGTGGGTGCGGGCCGTGTGGACCGCCGCGAGTTCGTCGTCGCCCGCCCGGCCCCAGTCGCTCAGTTCGCGGACCTGCTCAGCGGTCGCCAGCAGGCGGGCGTACGCCGGGTCCGACGCCGGCGGGAGGCCGGTGAGACGGGCCGCGGTGCGGGCGTGGGCGCCCTGGTCACCGAGGCGGTAGCCGAGCTCGACGGCCCCGGCGGTCGGTGCGGCCGTCGGGGGCGGGAGGTGGGCTGCGCCGGTGGCGCGGGCGATCAGGAGCAGGACCCGGCCGTCGGGGGCGAAGAGCCACCCCGAGCGGTCCCGTACGGGCAGCCGCGCGGGTACCGGGCCCGGGTTCCAGGCGTCGCGCTGTGGCTCCCGGCGGGTGCGCAGCACGCCCAGCCGGTCGAGGGCGGTGGGCACGGTGGGGCGGCCGTCCTCCAGCACCGCGGTCCCGCAGCCGTTGATCCGGGCGCGCAGCGCGGACAGGGCGCGGCGGGCGTCGCCCGCGTCCATCAGGGCGGGCAGGTCGGCCGGTTCGGCGAAGTGGATGCCGGTGACCTCCTGGGCGGGGAGGCGGACGGAGTCGATCCGGTCCTGGTTCCAGGTGCCGCCGTCGTAGACGTGGAGGATCTCGCCGGGGAACCGCATCCCGGCCGGGATGTCCGGGGTGTCGGCCGGGATCCAGTCCACGGCGAGGCCGCGCGGGTAGTACCCGTCGACGCCCAGTTCCTCGCGCACCTCGCGGGCCGCCGCCGCGGACGGCGCCTCGCCCGCGTCAACGGCGCCGCCGGGCAGCAGCCGGTCGGCCCGGTAGTCGACGCTCTGCACCAGGACCCGGCCGTCGACGTCGGTGACCAGGACGACGGCGCCGGTCCACAGTGCGGCGCGCGAGGCGCCGTAGGCCTCCGGGGTCATCCAGGTCCCCGCCCGCAGGTGCTCGTCGGTCCCCGCGCCCTGCTCGGGCACGGCCTCGTCGGTCAGCTGCGGCATCGGAACTCCGTTCACCGTGGGTGGACCCGCCGACTGTGCAACAGCGGGCGCGGCCCCCTGGTTACGGCAGCCCACCGCGTGTTCCTCTGTGCCGCCCCTCTACCTCTTTATTAGCCGGTTATGCGGTCCTTGCTACCTTCCGGACGCGGACTGGCGGCATGAAACCCGCCGGTCCGACCACGTCACCGGACCGAGGTGCGACGCTCATGCGACGCCCCCGTCCGGGGAACGCCGGTTCCGGCAGGCCGGCCGGAACCGACGCCGTGCGCCGACTCGCCGTCCTCGGCGTGTTCGGCCGGTGCGCCCTCCCCGCGCGACTCCGGCTGGGGGGCCGGGGGCCGCCTGCTGCGGCCGCTCGCGGTGCCCGGGGCGATGGCACCGAGCGGGTGCGTGGTCCACGGGCTGGTCCTGGCCGGCCCGGCCGACGGCGCGGCGTCCTGGCCCGCCGTGATCGTCTTCAGCGCCGCCGGGGCGCCCGCCGTGACCGGCGGGGTGACGCGGATCCGGCCTCCCGCGCCACCCTGACCCGGACGGGGCACCGCCGCTACGCCGGCAGCCCCCTCCACCGCGGCCCCCCTGGAGCACGCCCTGCGTCTGGCGCCCGGCCCGGAAGCCGGGGGCGGGCCGTCACCGGGCGGCGGTGGACTTCACCCGTCCGCGTGAGCGGTGCAGCCCCCGGGACGCCCGGTACGGCAGGGTGGGCGGATGCAGCTGCGCCGGGCCCTGCCCCTGACCCTTGCCGCACTCGCCGTGGCCACCGGATGCGTGACCGTGCATCCCGCCGCCCCGCCGGACGCTCCGCGCCTGACGCCCGCGGCCTCCCGTACGGAGCCGCGCCTGCCGTCCGTCCCCGCCTGGCCGCTGGGCTACCTGCCGGAGGCCGCGGCGAGCACCCCGGGGACCGCGGAGGTCCAGGAGACCCGGGAGCCCGCACCGGCGGATCCGGTACCGGCGGCGGCCCCCGAACCCCCGCGGCGGGCGGCCGGGCCGGTCCGGCGGTACCGGACGTACAAGCCGCACAAGCCGTACAAGCCCGTCAGGCCCGCCCGCCCCGCACTCCCGGCCAAGCCCCTCAAGCGCCCCCCGGCGAACGCCAAGTCCCGCCCCGCGCAGCCGCGTACGTACGACATGACGTCGCTGTGCGAGGCGGCCCGCGGCACGGTGTCGCCCTCCATCGTGGCCCTGTGCCGCTAGGTCCTGTCGTCACAGTGGCGCCGGTCAGGCCCGCGGCGTTCGGTGCCGTGCATCGCAAGGCGGAGGGGCGCCGGAGCACCGGACGTACTCGGGCGCCCCGACAACGCGGCGAGGTGCGGTGCCGGGGGTACCTCCCGGCGGTAGCCGGGGGAGCGTCGCGGGCCAGGCGCTGCTTTGACGACAGGGCCTAACGGGGGTGTCCGGCCCGACCGGCGGTTACCCTCGAAGCCGCACGGCGGGCGACAGGGGGAGCAGGCACATGTACGACGGGGGACCGGAGGCGGCCGCGGCCGTCGTCCGTGCGCTGCGCGAGCTGGCGCGGGAACGGCCGCACGAGGTCGAGCTGTTCGACGGGTTCACGGACGCGGAGCTGGACGGCTGGGGAGTTCCGGTTCCGGAGGACGTCCGGATCGTGCTGCGGGAGATCGGCGGGCTGGAGGGCGAGGCGCACACGCACCTCTTCGGGCCGCGCGGCCGCGCGGTGATCGCGGACGGCTACTGGACCCTCGGTGAACTGGACTTCGGCGAGGGCTCGCTGATCGTCGGGGTCGGCGCCGTCGGCTGGGGGCCGGTCGTGGCCGTCCGGCCGTGGGGCGACGACCCGGACATCACCGTCGAGGCCCCGGAGTTCGTGGGCTGGCTCGGCGGCTTCACGCAGCGGCTCGCCGACGGTGCGGCGGACCGGACCGCCGCGCAGCATTTCGTACCCGCCGTCCCGACCGTCGAGGTGGCCGGGGGAACGGACACCGCGCTCGCCGGACTCGTCGGACGCGGCGACTCGCTCACCGATCTCGTCGACCTGCGCGCCGTGCCCGGCTACCCGTGCGCGGTGGGCTGGGAACCGTACTTCTCCACCTCCCACGACACGGCCGACACCGGGAGCAGCGAGGTCCAGTTCCGGATCGTGGGCGACGGCCGCGCGCTGCTGCTGCGCAGTGTGGTGAGTGGGGACTTCCTCGGGCGGCCGGTGCGCAGGCACCGCCCGCCGGCGGATGCCGCGGACCGAGCGGTCGCCGAACTGCGCGAACTGGCGGCCGGGTTCCCCTCGTTCGTCGCACTCGACGCGGGCGTCGGCGACCGCGTCATGGACGGCTGGGCGGTCCCGGTGCCCGCCGACGTCCGGTGCGTACTGCGCGAGATCGGCGCGGTGGCGATCGCGGGACTGCCCGCCTTGCGGCTGCTGCCCGGTGCCCCCGAGCACGAGGTGGACCCCGAGGTGCACCGCATGATGGGCGGCGACGGCACCTATTGGCCGCTGGCCCGGATCGGGTACGGGCACAGCCCCGCGCTCCTGCAGATCCGCGTCGACCCGGAGAACGGGCGGTGGGGGTACGCCGTCTCCGTACCCGCGGAGGCGAAGGCGCTGCGCGAGTACCCCGAACTGGCCCTGGTCGCCGAATCCCTGCCGGACCTGCTGCTGACCTTCGCCCGGCTGGCGCGGCAGGCCGTGGACGGCCCGGACTTCGCGGGCCGGGTCTCCCGGGACACCCGGTGGCTGTTCCCCAACACCGGGGAGCCGTGGCCGAGGCCCGCCCCGGTCGGCGAGTGGGCGGGATCGGCGGACCCGCTGCTCGCGGCGGCCGCCGGACTGCCGGCCGGGTCGCACGCCGCCGATCTGCGGGCCGTACCGATCCCGAGCGACCTGTGCTTCTACCGGGCGGCGGGCTGGCCTTACGCGGCCCGGCTGGACCGGCTGCACTTCGCGGCGGGCGGCGGGCTGGCCGCGGCGGTACCGGCGGGCGGCTGAGCCCGGCAGGGGCCGGCTGTCACGCCGTCCCGCCGTCCGGGGGCGGTCCGTAGAGCCCGGCGAGTTCGGCGCCCAGCCGGGCCAGCCACTCCCGTACCTCCGGCGGTTCGAGCACTTCGATCCGGGCTCCCAGCCCGGACAGGTGCGCGGCCAGCGCCCTCGGCGCCGGACCGTCGACCCATACCTCGGTCCACCCGTCGGGCAGCGGGCCCCCTACGCGCAGCCGGCCGCCGGAGAGCCGTGCCAGCAGCGGCACCGCGCCGGGCTCGACGCGGGCCCGGGCCGTCACCGCGTACAGCCGGTCCTCCATGGCCCCGGCCAGTTCCCGCCAGGCCGTGGCGAGGTCGAAGTCCGGTGGCCGGTGGGCGTCTTCGCCGGTGGGCTCGACGGAGGTGACCCGGCTGAGCCGGAAGGTGCGCAGCCCTTCCTCCGTGCCGGCGACGAGGTACTCGACGCCCGCCTTGGCCACGAGTCCGAGCGGATCGGCCGTACGGACGGCGGCCGGTTTGCCCGCGCCCGCGTACCCGAGGCGGATCCGGGCGCCGTCGACCACGGCCCGCTGGAGGGCCGAGCGGTACGGGGCGTCGGCGGTGACGGGAGTGCGCGACCAGTCCGTGCCGTCGACGGCGGCGGCCCGTGAGGCGGCCTCGGCGCCGCCGCGGAGCGTGGCCGGCAGGGCCTGGACCAGTTTGCGCAGCGCGGTGCGCAGTTCGGGGGTGGTGGCCAGGGGGCCGGCGACGAGGAACAGGGCCCGGATCTCGTCGGCGGTGAGGCCGGTGAGGTCGGTGCGGGCGCCGCCGACCAGCGACCAGCCGCCGCCGCGCCCGCGCTGCGAGTAGACGGGGATCCCGGCGGCGGCCAGTGCCTCCAGGTCGCGCCGTGCCGTCCGCTCCGAGACGTCGAGTTCCGCGGCCACTTCGGGGACGGTGACGCGCCCGCGCTGCTGGAGGAACAGCAGCGCCGCCACCAGCCGGTCAGCCTTCATGGGAGTCGATTCGCATGGACAGGATTCTCTCCGGAAAACTGGCCAGAAGGTGGCCACTTTGCCCGCCAGGATGAGGTCATGACCGAAACCACGCAGTTCACCGCCACCCCTTCCACCCCGTCGACCTCTTCCACCCCGTCGACCTCTTCCACCCCGTCGACCTCTTTCACCCCGGCGAACCCGTCCGCCCCCTCCACACCGGCCGCCCCCTCCCCCTCCCCCGGTGCCGACACCCGTCCGGATCTGGCGGCGGCCATCGCCCTCGCCGGGCGCACCCTGGCCGCCGTCCGTCCGGACCAGTACGACGCCCCGACGCCCTGCGAGGAGTTCGACGTCCGGCGGCTGTCGAGCCACCTCGTCGGCGTACTGCGGCGGATCGCGGTGATCGGGCGTGGTGAGGACCCCTTCAGCGTCCCCTCCTTCGCCGACGAGCTCGCGGACGGCGCGTGGGCAGCCGCCTGGGAGCCGGCGGCCCGCGAAGCGGCGCGGGTGTGGGCGGACCCGGGCGTACTGGGCCGCGAGCTGCGCCTGCCGATGGGCGTGAAGCCGGGGGCGGTCGCGGCGGCCGTGTACACCAACGAGCTGACCCTGCACACCTGGGACCTCGCCACCGCCACCGGACAGCGTCCGGACTGGGACACCGAGCTGCTGGAGCGGCTGCTCGTGGTGGTGCGCCGGGCGCTCCCCGCCGAGGCCCGCGGCGGCCGCATCCCCTACGGCGAGGTCGTCCCCGTGGCCGCGGACGCGTCCGCCCTCGACCGGCTGGTGGCCTGGTCCGGCCGCCGCCCCTGAGCGGGCCGCTCGCCACGGGCGGGGCCGTTATTCGATGGATGGGGGCTGCTCCGGATACCTACAGTGACGGGCACGAGTCGTCGAGCAGGAGCGGAACATGCGCACGCACTATCCCCGTACGCCCCATCTGCCCTGGTCTCCCGGGGCGACCGCGGACGATGTCCGGGTGTCGGGGCCGGGGGCGTGGGCGGGCCCGGCCGGGCGCGAGGTCGTGGTGACCGAGAAGCTCGACGGGGAGAACACCACCCTGTACGCGGACGGCCTGCACGCACGTTCGCTCGACTCCGCGCACCACCCCTCGCGGGCCTGGGTCAAGGGGCTCCAGGGGCGGATCGGTGCGGGCATCCCGGCCGGCTGGCGCGTGTGCGGGGAGAACCTGTACGCCCGGCACTCGCTCGCCTACGAGGACCTGGACAGCTGGTTCTACGGGTTCTCGGTGTGGGACGGGGAGCACTGCCTGGACTGGGACCGGACCGTCCGTTTCCTGCGCGGCCTGGGAGTCCCCGCTCCGCGCGTGCTCTGGCGGGGCGTCTTCGACGAGCGCGCGCTGCGCAGGCTGAAGCTCGACACCTCACGCCAGGAGGGGTACGTCGTACGGACCGTGGACGGCTTCGCGTACGAGGACTTCGGGCGGTGCGTGGCCAAGTGGGTGCGCGGCGGCCACGTACAGACGGACACGCACTGGATGTTCGCACCGGTCGTGCCGAACGGGCTCGGTCCCGCCGCCCCGTTGTGGGCGGTCCGGTCGGGGGCGCAGGCCGACGGGACCGAGCTGCTGACGGCGGCCGGGGTGACGGGTGCCCCCTGGCTGTCCGGAACCGCCGCGGCCGACCAGGGCTCCGGGAGCGGTGCCGTGGCGGATGCCGATGCCGTGGCCGGTGCCGTGGCCGAGGTCGCCGCGCGGACGGACGGCTCGGGGCGGACCGGCGACGCCCGGCTGGCCGGGGTACTGGCCGCCGTACTGCACCGCGCGCCGCGGGCGCGCGCCCGGGTCGCTGCGCGGCTCGCGGCGGGACCCCTCGGGATGGAGCTCGCGCGGCGGGTGTCCGACCTGCTCGGGCTGTACCCGTACCTCCAGCGGCCGTTCCCGGATGCGGAACGGCGGGCCGGGCTGGTCCGGATGGCCGCCGCGGCCGATCTGGGCGTGCTGCACGCGCTGGCGGGGGCGACGGCCGGGGACGCGCAGGCACGCGAGTACGTGGAATGGTCCGCGCTGTGCGCCGAGGAGGCGGGACTGCTCGGTCCCGACCCGCTCGGAGCCCTGCGCGCCGCACTGCGGGAGCCCCTCGCCGCGCTCGACGCGGACGCGGCCGACCGCTGCTGGGCCGAGGCGCGGCGCGCGTTCGCGCTGGGCCGGATCGGGACGGCGCAGGAGGCGGTGGCGGCCACCTGGCGCTGGCGCGACGGAACGTTTCCCCGGCTGGTGCAGCTGTGCGGCCCCTCGGGCAGCGGCAAGAGCACCTTCGGACGCGCCCTGCCCGGAGTGGACACCTACATCAGTCTCGACGATCTGCGCACCGCCCGGGGTTCCCGCGGCGACCAGCGGGCCAACGCGGAGGTGCTGAGCGAGGGCCTCGACCGCCTCGACGCCGCGCTGGCCCGCGGGGGCACGGTCGTGTGGGACGCCACCTCCCTCACCGACCAGCAGCGGGGACTGGCCGGGTCGGTCGCGCGCCGCCGCGACGCGCTGGTCACCCACGCCGTCCTGCTGGTCGACGAGGAGGAGCTGGTACGGCGCAATGCCGTGCGCCCGCATCCGGTTCCGCCGCAGGTGCTGGACGCGCAGCTGCACCGGTTCAGCCCGCCGTACCCCGGTCAGGCGCACCGGACCTGGTACATCGGCGCGGGCGGCGGCGTAGAGGACACGGCGGGCGGCCTGGGCGCCGCGGCGGGCGGGCAGCACTGATGCGTACCAGCGAGGAGCTCTACCACCAGGTCCGCTGGGACCCCCGGTTCGATCCGGCGCGGTTCGTCCTCGGGCTGCTCCAGCGCGGAGCCGCCCCGAAACGCGTGCCCCTGCCGTCCTTCGTGCCGGGCGGCGACATCCCCTGGCACCGCGTGCTGTTCGTCGAGGCGGACGGCGAGCTGGTGTGGGACCGGGCCACGGGAGTGGACCGGATCGACGCCACCGCCGCGGGGCGGGTGCGTGATGCGCGCCTGCTGCGGGCGCCGTTCTTCACCGCCCGGAGCCCGTACGCGTGGGATCCGGCGGACGGTGGCGCCTGGCTGCCCGCGCAGGCGCCTCCCCTCGGCGGGACGGGGGCCGCGACGGCGGTGCGGCTGCTGACCTGGAACACCCTCTGGGACCGGTACGACGCCCCGCTCATCGCCACCGCGCGGCGCAGGCCGCTGCTGCTGGCAGAGCTTTCGGCCGCCGACGCCGATGTCATCGCGCTCCAGGAGGTCGAGCCCGCGCTCCTCGGCATGCTGCTGGCCGAGGAGTGGGTGCGGGAGCGGTACACGGTCGCCGCTGATCCGGGCGGCCACGACGTCGCCGAGTACGGACTGCTGGTGCTGAGCAGGCTGCCGGTTCGGGAGGCGGGACTGCACCGGCTGGGCCCGCACAAGGCGGTCACCGCGGTCACGGTGGACGTCGCGGGCGGCCCGCTGGTCGTCGCCGCGACCCACCTGACCAGCGATCACACGGAGAACGGAGACGTGCGGCGGGCCGCCGAACTGACGCGGCTGGCCGAGGGGCTGGGCGGTGTGGAGGCCCCGGTGGCGCTGCTGGGCGACTTCAACGACGGCCGCTCCGGAACGGAGGGGCCCGCGGCCACGCTGGGGATGCGGGATGCCTGGAGCGACGTGCACGGGGCCGCCGACGGTACGCCCACCTTCGATCCGGTGGCCAATCCCCTGGCGGCGGTGGGTTCGCTGTCGGGGCGGGCGGCGCGGCTGGACCGGATCCTGCTCGGGGCCTCCGGGCCGGTGCGGGTGACCCGGGCGGCGCTGCGCGGCCACGCGCCGGGCCGAGGCGGCCTGTTCGCGTCCGACCACTACGGGGTGGAGGCGACGGTGGAATGGGGTGCGCCGGGCGCCGGGCCGGCGCGGCTGGGGGCCCCTCCCAGCGGAGCTGGGGGAGTACCGGCGACGGCGCGTACGGCGGTGGCATGGCTGCCGCCCCGTCTCCCGGAGGGGGCGGACGCGCTGCGGCGGGCGCACGACCCGCAGGCCGACCGCTGGCCCGCACACGTCAACCTGCTCTTCGGCTTCGTACCCGAGTCCTCGTTCGAGGAAGCGGTACCGCTGCTGGCCGAAGTGGCGGCGCAGACGACTCCGTTCACGGCACGGCTGGAGGGGGTGCACAGTTTCGGCCACCGGGAGGACGCCACGCTGTGGCTGGATCCGGCGGCTGCCGGTGACGAGCCGTGGCAGGGGCTGCGCGAAGCGCTGGTGCGGCGGTTCCCGGGGTGCCGGGGACGCACCGGGGAGTACACCCCGCACCTGACCCTGGGCCGCAGCCGGGATCCGCAGCGGGCGGCCGCGGAGTTCGCCGCCCGGCTCGGCGGCGCGGTGCCGGCACGCGTCGGGGAACTGGCGGTGCTGTCGCGGCGCGGGGACGGGCCGATGCGGGTCCGGGCGACGGTGGCGCTGGGGACCGGCCAGGTCCGGTGGGAGGCGCCGGAGGCCGCGGAGACGACCGCCGAACCCGTCACCGAACCCGTCACCGGGCGGCCCGTCACCGGGCCGGTCACCGGCCCGTTCGCCGTGACCACGGCCGATCGGGTGGCCGGGGCGATCGGTTCCGGGCTGCTGCGGGTGGCCGGATCGCACCGCATGGGCTGCGAACTCGCGCACGCGGATCTGGACCTGGTGGCGGCGCTCCCGGGCACGGCCGATGTCGCGGAGGTACGTCGACGGCTCGAAGCGGCACTGCCGGAGGCCGGACGGATGCGGGAGGTGACCGGCGCGCGGGTGCCGGGGCTGCGGTTCCGGCTGGGGGCGCTGGACGTGGACCTGGTGGTGGTCGGCTGTGGCCCGGTGGAGCCGGGGCAGGCGCTCGCGCGTCGGTCGGAGCTGGGCGAGGCGGCGGCCGTCGCGCTGAGCGCGCTGAGCGACGCGGATGCCGTACGGGACTTCGTGCGCGGGGAGTTCGCCGCCTTCGCCCGGCTGGCGCGGGAGGTCAAGGCCTGGGCCCGGGTGCGGGGTCTGGACTCGGCGCCGTTCGGCGCACTGCCCGGCCTCGCCTGGGCCGTGCTCGCCGCGCGCACCGTACGCGCTGCCGGGCCGATGCCGCCCGGGGCCCTGCTGCGTGAGTTCTTCGGCATGTGGGCGGCGTGGGACTGGCGGGAGCCGGTCGGCCTGGCGCCCTCGCCGCCGGGATCCGGCCCGGTGACGGTCCTCACCCCCTCCGAGCCGGTCCGCAGCTGCACGGCCCAGGTGGGGCCGGGCCTGCGCGATCTGCTCGTAGCGGAGCTGTACCGGGCCTGGGAACTGCTGGACACGGATCCCGGGGCCTTCGGCGAGGTCCTGGCGGCGCCGCCGCTGCACCGGCGGCACGCCGCCTGGGCGGTGGTGACCGTACGGGCGCCCGGGGAGCGGGAGTTCGAGTCGGTCCTGGGCCGGGTGCGCGGCCGGATGCGGGCGCTGCTCGGCGCCCTGGAGGAGAGCGGGACCACCGACGCGCACGCCTGGCCGGACCCCTTCGGCACGGGCCCGGGCCTGGCCCGCTACGCGATCGGGCTCGGCGCCGCCCCGCCGGACGCGGCGCGGCTCGCCGCCGTGGCCGCGCCGTGGTCGCGCGGCCTGCCCGGCGTCGAGGTCACGTGGGCGGCGTGCGGCGAGGTGCCGGACCTGGGCCGGCGGGGCCCGGGCCCGGCAGCCGGCGGATAGCGGCCGTCCGCGTTCAGATCTCGATGACGATCTTGCCCGACGTGTGGCCGCCCTGGCTCAGCTCGAAGGCCGCGGCCAGCTCCGACAGCGGGAAGGTCCGCGCGATGGGCACCGTGAGCTGTCCGCTGTCCACAAGACGGCCCAATGCCTCCAGGTCGCTGCCGACCGGGCGGACCCACATCCACTCGCCGCCCGAGCCGGTGACGGTGGGATCGGCGATGGAGGCGTGACGGCCGTCGTCGTGCAGCACTTCGCGGGTGACGTCGAGCACCCCGCCCACGAAGTCGGCGGCGACCGTGACGCCGTCGGGGGCCAGGGCCAGCACCCGGCCCGCGAGTCCGTCGCCGTATTCGACGGGCTCGGCTCCGAGCGACCGGACGCGGTCGTGGTTGCGGGCGGAGGCGGTGCCGATGACCCGGGCCCCGAGCGCGCGGGCGATCTGGACGCCGAAGGAGCCGACGCCGCCGGCGGCGCCGTGGATGAGGACGGTGTCGCCCTTGCCGGTGCCGAGCCGGGTGAGCACCTGGTAGGCGGTCTGGCCGGCCAGCGGGAGCCCGGCGGCCTCGGCCCAGCCGAGCGAGGCGGGCTTGTGTGCGAGGGACCGTGCGGGCACGGTGACGAACTCGGCGCAGGTCCCGCCGTGCACGTAGTCCTTTCGGGCGTTGGCCATGACCTCGTCGCCCTCGGCGAACTCCGGAGTGTCGATTCCGACCCGCTCGACGGTGCCGGAGACGTCCCAACAGGGAACCACCGGATAGACGATGTCCATCAGGCCGTCGAGTCCGCCCGCCATGACCTTCCAGTCGACGGGGTTGACACCGGCGTACTTCACCCGGACGAGGACCTCGCCGGGAGCGACCTTCGGCAGCGGCAGCCGGGTCTCGGTGAGCACCTCCGTCCCGCCGTACCTCTCGTAGGCAATCGCTCGCATGGTGTTGTCCTGCGCCATCTACCCGACCTCTCCGTGAGCTGCTGGACCCGCCCCGGGCCCATCCCACCACGTGCGCCGCGCCCGCCCCGAGAAGCAGGGCGGACGCGGTGCGGCGAAGCCTCAGCGGGAGCGGTGCGCGGCGATGATCTCGGCGTAGCGGCGGCCGCTGGACTTCACCGTGCGGCGCTGGCTGGTGTAGTCGACGTGGACCAGGCCGAAGCGCTTGTCGTAGCCGTAGGCCCATTCGAAGTTGTCCAGCAGCGACCAGGCGTAGTAGCCGGCCACCGGGGCGCCGCGGCGGGCCGCGCGGGCGCAGGCCGCCAGGTGGGCGGTGAGGTAGGCGGTGCGCTCGGGGTCGTGGACGCTGCCGTCGGGGGCCACGGTGTCGGGGTACGAGGAGCCGTTCTCCGTGATGTGGACGCGCTGGGCCCCGTACTCCTCGTACAGACGCATGATCAGCGACTCGAGGCCGCCGGCGTCGACCTCCCAGTCCATGGCGGTGCGCGGGACGCCGGGCCGCTCGATCTGGCGGGCGAACGGCGCGGGGCCGGCCGGATCGTCGGTGACGACCTGCGGGAAGTAGTAGTTGAGGCCGGTCCAGTCGAGGGGGGCGGCGATGGCGGTGAGGTCGCCGGGGCGTTCGGGCAGGTCCACGCCGTAGACCTCGCGCATGTCGGCGGGGAAGCCGCGGCCGTGGACGGGGTCCAGCCACCAGCGGTTGACGTGGCCGTCCATGCGGCGGGCGGCGGCCTGGTCGGCCTCGCTGCCGGTGGCCGGTTCGACGGTGGAGAGGTTGTTGACGATGCCGATCCGGGCGCCGGGGGCGGCGGCGCGGACGGCCTGGGTGGCCAGGCCGTGGCCGAGCAGCAGGTGGTAGGAGGCCCGCACGGCGGCGGTGAGGTCGGTCAGGCCGGGGGCCATCCTGCCCTCCAGGTGGCCGATCCACGCCGAGCACAGCGGCTCGTTCAGCGTGGCCCACTGGGTGACGCGGTCGCCGAGGCGTCCGGCCACGAGGCCTGCGTACAGGGCGAAGCGCTCGGCGGTGGCGCGCTCGGGCCAGCCCCCGCGGTCCTGGAGGGCCTGGGGCAGGTCCCAGTGGTAGAGGGTGACGTTGGGTTCGATGCCCGCGGCGAGCAGGGCGTCGATCAGCCGGTCGTAGAAGTCGAGGCCCTTGGTGTTGGCGGGGCCGTCGCCGCCGGGCACGACGCGCGGCCAGGCGACGGAGAGCCGGTAGGCGTTGGTGCCGAGCTGCCGCATCAGGCCGATGTCGCCGCGCCAGCGGTGGTAGTGGTCGCAGGCCGTGTCGCCGGTGTGACCGCCGTCGATGGCGCCGGGGACGCGGGTGAAGGTGTCCCAGATGGAGGGGGACCGGCCGTCCTCGTCGACCGCGCCCTCGATCTGGTAGGCGGAGGTCGCGGTGCCCCAGGCGAAGTCGCGGGGCAGGGCGGCGAGGTCGAGGGCACGGTCGGCGGCGGGAAGGCTTCCCGGAAGGGTCATTTGACGGCTCCTGCCGTGAGTCCGGCCACCAAGTACTTCTGCAGCAGCAGGAATCCGGCGACGACGGGGATGCTGACGACGAGCGAGGCGGCCATGATCTGGTTCCAGTACACGTCGTTCTGCGTGGAGTAGCCCTGCAGTCCGATCGCCAGGGTGCGGGTGGTGTCGTTCGTCATGACGGACGCGAAGAGCACTTCGCCCCACGCGGTCATGAAGGCGTACACGGCGACGGCGACGATCCCGGGCACGGCGGCCGGGAGCACGACCCGCAGCAGTGCGCCGAGCGGGCCGCAGCCGTCGACCGTGGCCGCTTCGTCGAGGTCGCGGGGCACCGCGTCGAAGTACCCGATGAGCATCCAGATGGAGAAGGGCAGCGAGAAGGTGAGGTAGGCGAGGATCAGCCCGCCCCGGGAGCCGTACAGGGCCACGCCGGTGCTGTTGCCGATGTTCACGAAGATCAGGAACAGCGGGAGGAGGAAGAGGATCCCCGGGAACATCTGGGTGGACAGCACGGTGACGGTGAAGAGGCGCTTGCCACGGAAGCGGTAGCGGCTGACGGCGTACGCCGCGAGGACGGCGACGACCACGGAGCAGACGGTGGCGGCCCCGGCCACGATCAGGGAGTTCACGAAGTACTCGGCGAGCGGGACGGTGTGCCAGATGTCGATGTAGGGGCGGACGGTGAGCCCGCGCGGGATCCACCGGAACCGGCCCGCCACGTCCGCCAGCGGCTTGAGCGAGCTGGTGACCATCACGTAGACGGGCAGCAGGACGAAGCCGCCGAGCAGGGTCAGGAAGACGGCCCGGACGACCCGGAAGGACAGGGGCGGGTCGAGCGGACTGCGGGGCCTAGCGGGCATCGTCGTCCCTCCGTCCGCGTGTGGTGACGAGCAGGTATCCGGCGGTGACCAGGAGGAGGAAGAGCAGCAGGAGGACGGACATGGCGGAGCCGGTGCCGAAGTTCCAGGTGACGAAGGACGACTGGTAGATGTGCACGGAGATCAGGTCGGCGGCCTCGGGAGCCGCCTTTCCGAACAGGACGAACGGCGTGTTGAAGTCGTTGAACGTCCACAGGAACAGCACCAGGACCAGTACCTGGTTGACCGCGCCGAGCGAGGGCAGGGTGATCCGGCGGATCTGCTGCCAGACGCCGGCGCCGTCCAGTGCCGCGGCCTCGTAGAGGTCGCCCGGGATGTTCTGGAGGGCGGCCGTCACGACGAGGAAGGCGAACGGCCAGCCCTTCCACACCGAGACGGTCAGCAGGGCCCAGAAGCTGTTGTCGCCGATGAGCCAGAAGGTGTGCCCGGCGCCGCCGAGGCCGAGCTGGTCGTGGAGGACGTGGTTCACCAGGCCGTTGTCCCGCTGGAACATGAAGACCCAGGTGATGACGGCCGCGTAGACGGGCAGGGCGTACGGGACGAGGAAGAGCGCCCGCAGGACGCCGCGGCCGCGGAAGTGCGCTTGTGTGAACACGGCGGCGGCGGTTCCCAGCAGCCAGCACAGGCCCACGGAGAGCAGGGTGAACAGGCAGGTGGTGAGGAAGGAGCCGAGGAGGGCCGCGCCGACGGGGCGGTTGACGTCGACGGCGAGTTCGTAGTTCCCGAAGCCCGTCCAAGGAGCGCGGGCCCAGTCGCGGATGAAGAACTGGGTGAGCTCCCGGAAGCTCATCAGGATGCCCATCACCATCGGGACGAGGTGGATGAGCAGTTCCAGGAGGAGGGCGGGCAGGAGCAGGAGGTAGGGCAGGGCGGTGCGGCGCAGGCGGCCCGTACGGCGTCCGCGGACGGCGGCGGGGCGCGGCCGCCCGGCGGCGCCGGCTCCCGCCCGGGCGTCGGCTCGGGTGTCGGGCCCGGCGTCGGGGCCGGTGTCGGGTGGCATCGTGGTGGGCGCGGGGGTCATCCGGCCGGGCTCAGTTCGGCATCTGCTGCTGGGCCTTGGTGAGCTTCGCCTTGACCGATTCGGTGGTCACCGGGCGGCCGGCCGCGGCGTCGGCGAAGAGTTCCTTGATCGCGGTGCCGACGGTGGTCTCGAACTGCGACTCCTCGGGGACCTGCGGGAGCGGGGCGGCGCTGGTGGCGAGGGTGTCGCGGAGCACGGTGAGGTCCTCGGCGGCGAAGGCCGGGTCGCTCTGGGCAGCCCTGACCGGCGGGATGGAGCCGTAGGCCTTGTTGAGGATCTTCTGCTCCTCGTCCCCGGTCATGAACTTCACGAACTTCAGGGCGCCGTCGATGTTGTCGGTGTTCTTGAAGACGGCCAGGTTGATGCCCGCGACCATGGAGTTGGTGTTCCTGCCGGTACCGGGGGCGCCACCGGCAGGGACGGGGACGGGGGCCACACCCCAGTCGCCCTCCTTCATGCCGTGTGCCGTGAAGCTGCTGGCCGCGCTCTGCCACAGGACCATGGCCGTCCTGCCGCCGGCGAAGTCCTGGAGCGACTGGTTCTTGTCGTACTCGGCGTTGCCGGGCGCGATGATCTTCTCCTTGGCCATCAGGTCGACGTACTGCTTGACGGCCTCGACGTTGGCGGGGGTGTCGAAGGAGGGCTTGCCGGCGGCGTCGAAGAAGTCGGCCCCGTGCTGCCTGGAGAGCACGAAGGCCTGGTGGATGTTGTTGGAGGGGTTCGAACCCTCGGCCCCCAGGGCCCACTTGCCGTCCTTGGACAGCTTCCGGCCGGTGGTGACCATCTCGTCCCAGGTGGCCGGGGGCTTCTCGATGCCCGCTTCCCGGAACATCTTCTTGTTGTAATAGAGCGCGTAGGACATGGAGTAGAGCGGGACGGCGGCCGGGTCCTTGCCGGCGGCTCCGGCCGAGCCGATCGCGGACTCGACGAAGCGGTCCTTGCCGCCGATCGCCTCGAAGTTCGCGGTGTCCCAGGGCAGCAGGGCGCCGGTCGCCTGGAGGGAGGAGGACCAGGTGTTGCCGATGTTGAGGACGTCCGGGCCCTGCCCGGAGGCGGTGGCGGCGAGGATCCGGTTCAGCAGGTCCGGCCAGGGGACGACTTCGAGCTTCACCTTGATGCCGGTCCGCTGCTCGAACTTCTTCAGCTCCGGTCCGAGCGTGGCCTGGTCCGCCGCGATGTCCGGGCCCTGGTTCGACGCCCAGTAGGTGAGCTCCCCGGGGGCGGTGTTGGATGCGCCCCCGCTGTCCGTGGATCCGCCGCCGCAGGCGGTGGCGGTGAGGAGGGCGACGGTGACGGCGGCAGCGGCAGCGGCTCTGGTTCTGCGCATGGCGGCTCGGTCCCTTTCGGCGGGGTCGCGGGCAACGGGAAGGCCGACGCGGGGCGCTCCGTCCAGGCCTTAATTCAGGACGTGAGTTAAGCCTCGGGAAAGGGTCGCGTCAAGGGATCGCGCAAGGGTATGTTGCGAGCGATGTCACTGCGGAAGGGGCCGGATGACCACGGGGCGTAGCGGGCGAACGGTGCGGGACCTGCGGCGGGGCAACCGGAGCGCCGTTCTCCAACGGCTTTACTTCGGCGGGCCGATGAGCCGCCAGGAGCTGGGGCCCGCCACCGGGCTGAGCTCCGGATCCGTCAGCAACGTCGTCGGCGAACTCGTCGCGGACGGGCTGCTGGAGGAGGCCGGTGTGGTCGACTCGGACGGCGGCCGGCCCCGCACCCTGCTGCGCGTGGCGCCCGGCAGTGCCCACATGATCGGCGTCGACGTCGGCGAGACCCGGGTCCGCGTCGAGCTGTTCGATCTGGCCCTGACCGAACTGGCCCGCAGCGAACTCCCGTTGCTGCCGCGCGGCTGCTACGACGTCGGCCCGATCGTCGACCACGTCGAGCAGGGCATCGCCGCCGTGCTCGCCGAGGCCGGTGTCGGGACGGGGCGGCTGCTGGGCGTGGGCGTCGGAGTGCCGGGCATCGTGGACCGCGGGGCGCCGGGCGGGGCCGTGGTGCACGGCCAGACCATCGGCTGGGACGGGGTCCCGCTGGAGGAGCTGCTGCGCGCAACCGGAGCCCTGCCGGCGGAAGTCCCGTACATCATCGACAACGGCGCGCGGACCCTCGGCCAGGCGGAGATGTGGTTCGGCGCGGGGCGCGGCGCCCGGGACGCGGTCGTCGTGCTGTTCGGCTCGGGCGTCGGCGCGAGCCTGATCACCGACGGCTCGCCGGACGGCGGGACGACGCAGGGGACCCCGCTGGAGTGGGGCCATCTGACGGTCTGCGTACGCGGCCGGCGCTGCCGGTGCGGGGCGCTGGGCTGTCTGGAGGCGTACACGGGAGCCGAATCCCTGCTGGCCCGCTGGGCCGAGCGGGGCGGCGGCCCGGTGGACTGCGTGGACGAGGAGGAGGCCCTGGCGGCCCTGCTGACGGCGGCCGGTTCGGGGGACCCGGTGGCCGGGGACGTCCTGGAGGAGACCGCGGAGTACCTGGGCGCGGGACTGTCGGACCTGATCAACCTGTTCCGGCCGGAACGGATCCTGATCGGCGGCTGGGCGGGCCTGATGCTGGGCCCCCGCATCCTCCCGGCGGTACGGGAGCACGCGGCCCGGTACTCCCTGCGCCATCCGGCGGGCCGGGTCACCGTGGGCCTGGGTTCCCTGGGCCCGGACGCCGTCACGGTCGGCGCGGCCACCCTCCCCCTCTCGGAGTTCTTCGCGTCGGGCGGCCGCCGCGCGGCCCCGGCCGCCCACACCGAACCCCCTGGCTGGCGCACGGCCCTGGAGGTCCGCAAGCCGTGAGGAACGGGGCCGGGGCCGGCCCCGCCGGTCACTCGTACTCCGTGCCGCCCTTCCGGGTCAGGTACGCCGGGCTCACCGCCTTGCCGATCGCGCGTCCGCCGACGACCGGGCTGTACCGCTCCACCGCCGGCCGGATCACGACGCCCTCGCGCAGGTGCAGCCCGCGCCCGGACACGGTCTCGCGGCCGCTCGCCAGCTCCAGCACCGTGTCGAGGTCGTACGGCCCCTCGTACAGCCGCGGCACCAGCGGCAGCTCGCCCTCCAGCAGGACGGCGGCCGGGTCCAGCCACCGCACCTGCCCGTCGATCTCCGCGGAGACGTCGAAGACGGCGTATCCGGGCGGCGCCCCGGCGGCGCGCACGTCCGTCCCGTAGCCGAGGTCCTGGACGCCCGCGCCGTACACCTCGCCGAAGATGCCGACCCGGCTCGCGCCGAGCCGGGCGGCCAGTACGGCCGCGACGGCCGGCACTCCGTGCCCGCGCACGGCCCGCCAGTAGACGTTGCGCTCGTCCTCGCTCAGCGCGAGCCCCTTCGAGCCGTAGCCCTTGGAGGAGACGAGGGCCCGCCCGCCCTCGACGACGTATGTGAACAGGCAGGCGGTGCCGTGCAGTTTCTCCGTCAGGACGACCGGCTCACCGGGCTCGAACAGGTGCGGATAGCGCTGGAGGTTCTCGACGTCCACCCACGGCATCAGGTCCGGGGCGGACTCGACGTCGCCGTTCATCGTCGTCGGCACGGGCGGCGTCCACTTGGTGATGCCGAGCGACTCAGCGAAGTCCGTGCCCTCCTTGGCCGCCAGCACCAGATCGACGTCGGCGAGCGCGCGCGGCCGGCACACCAGTCCCTGCGAGAGCTCGCCGCGCAGCCGGACCGCCTTGACCCGGTCGGCGGAGCTTCCGGCCAGCCGCCCGGTCAGGCCGAGCTCCTCGATCAGGCCCGGCGGCAGGACAGCCTGCTCCGGTATGTACAGGGCGAACTCGCCCGTGCGGTAGGCGCCCTTGGCGACCACGGCGCGGTACAGGCCGACTTGGGCCAGCTCCAGCGCATCGGCGTTCGGGTGCTCGTGGACGGTCAGCTCTTCGACGGTGACCCGCAAGGTGGACATGGGTGCACTCCTCGGACGTGGCAGTGGTGATGGACGCGGCCGTGGCCGACGCCCACTCTCCCTCCCGCCATTTCCGCTGGTCCAGCACTTATCGGGGTGTTAGCCTGCCGCGCCCCCGAGGACCGCCGGCCGCGGGAGGGTCAGCCGCCGACGGGGAACGCCGTCCGCGTGGCGGGCCCGTAGACACCGGGCTGGTCGCCCCTGATGTCCCGGTCGCGCTGGAGCTGGGCGACACCGCGCCGGGTCTGGCTGTCGTAGACACCGGTCGTGGCGACGTACGTGAAACCCTGCCCGAACAGCGCCTCCTGAAGGGCACGCACCTCGGAACCGTTGTCCCCCATGCGCAGCGTGCTGGAGGAGGTCTGCCCGGCCGGGGCGCTCGCCGACGGCCCCGTCTTCGACGACCCCGGGGAGGCCGGCGCCGAAGCCGAAGCGGAGGCCGAAGCGGAGGCCGAGGGCTTCGCGGACCGTACGGACACGGCCGGCGTCGGGCTGCCGTCCGGGCTGCGCGCCGGCAGCGCCGGTAGGGACAGCCCGAGCGGCGCCTCGGCCCGCGCGCGGGGCTCCGCCTCGTCGGGCCCGCTCAGCAGGTACACCAGACCACCGGCCGATGCGAGCGCGAGCAGGACGAGGGCCGCCGCCGGAAGCCGGCGGCGCTCGCGGTCGCGGCCGTCGCCGCCGTCGCCGCCGTCATGCCCGGCCGGGCGGTGTGAACGGGGCGCGGCGGGGACGGCGTCGTGGGCGGCGGCCGCCGCCTCCTCCTGGCGCGGATCGAACGCGTGGAACGACAGCGGTGTGGGGCCGGTCTGCGGCCAGGCGGGCGTCGTCGGTCCGGACGCGCCGTCCGCGGGCACGACGTACGGGCGTATGAAAGGGCCGTCGTCGGGGACGAACCCGCTCGCGTCGGGGTGGTGGGACACGGTGGCCGGTCAGGCTCTGCGGCGCCGTGCGACACCGCGTGCACCGAGCGCGGGAGAACCACCGGTCGTGGCCGGGTGGAGCGAGGAGCGAACCGATAGGGACATCTTGGAATCTCCGAGTGCAGCTCATGCGGTGGTTCTTGATCGGGCGCACTCTGTCCCCCATGCGCACCCCGGGTCAAGCCTGATGTCCGAACTATCCCTTCGGTCCGCTATCCCGGCGGCGGACCGGCGCACCGGCGGCGGACGGGCAGCGGACAGGCAGCGGACCGACTCACCGGCGGCCGACCCACGTGACCCGGACGGTCCCCGCGGCCAGGAGCACCAGGGCGGCTCCGCCGAGCGGGGCGGAGCCGGGGCCGCGACGCGTCGACCACGGCGTGGGGCGGTACTCCGTACGGGCTGACCGGCTGCGGTGCGCGGCGCGCCGGGGTCGCGCCTCTCCCCGTCGCCCGCAGTGCCGTTCCCACCCCCGCCCGCCCCGGTGGTTCCCGGCCCGGGCGCCGGATCGTGCCGGGCCGGCGGATCGATTCCGCTTCCGGCCAGCCGTCACCCGGACGCGTGAGACGGGGCCCGGGGCGGCCCGGGCGTACGGCAAGGTGGTCCGATGCAGTTACGCCGGGCCGTGCCCCTCTCCCTCCTCGCGCTCCTCGCGAGCGCCGGCTGTGTCTCCGTCGGCCCGCAGCAGTCGGCTCCGGCTCCCGCGCGCGGTTCCGTGCCGCCCGCCGGCGCGCCGGACGTGCCACCGCCCGTGCCGCTGCCCCTGGGAGAGCTGCCCCCGGCCGCCGCGGACGTCACCGGCCCGAGTCCCGACCCGGCAACGGCTCCGGACTCGGATTCGGACTCCGGCCCGGAAACGTCGCCCGCCCGGCCACGGGCCAAGGCGTCGCGGCCGGCGGCCGGGCGGCCGCGCGCCGCCAAGCCCACGGTGCCCCATCCTCGGCGGGGGCCCGTCCCGCCACCGCGCATGGACAAGATGTGCGCGGCCGCGGAGGGCTCCGTACCGCCGTCCATCGTCGATCTGTGCCTACGCCAGTACGGTCGCTGACCACTGCGGTGCGAGGCTTGACCCTCCCCCCGTGTCAGGGCCTGCACTGGAAGGCGTCATGTTCACCATCGGAGACTTCGCCAAGCACGGCCGGGTGTCGGTCCGCATGCTGCGTCACTACGACGCCCTCGGACTGCTGCGCCCGGCCCGCGTCGACCCTTTCACCGGCTACCGCTTCTACGAGGCCGGGCAGCTCGCCCGCCTCAACCGTGTCATCGCGCTCAAGGAACTCGGCTTCAGCCTCGACCAGGTGGGGACGATCCTCGACGAGCGGGTGGGTACGGAGGAGATGCGCGGCATGCTGCGGCTGCGCCAGGCGGAACTGGAGACCGCCATGGCCGCCGCGGCGGCCCGGCTGGTCCAGGTCGAGACGAGGCTCCGGACCATCGAGAGCGAGGGTTCCATGCCTGCCGACGACATCGTCGTGAAGAGTCTCCCGCCCGTCCGGCTCGCCGAGCTTGCCGGGATCGCGGAGAGCTACGAGCCGCAGGACATCACTCCTGTCATCGGCCCGCTGTACGAGGAGCTGTGCCGCCGCATCGAGGAGGCCGGGGTGGTCCCGGCCGGTCCCGGCCTCGCCTACTACGAGGACGCCCCCGGCGTGGAGCCCGGCTCCGCGGTCCTGGTCCACGCCGGGCTGCCGGTGGCGGCCCCGGTCCGCGCCGAGGACCTCGGGGGCGGGGTACAGATCGTCACGCTGCCGGCGGTGGAGCGGGCGGCGACGGTGGTGCACCGGGGCTCGATGGACGGGGTGCTGCCCACGGCCCAGGCCCTGGCCCGCTGGATCGACGCGCACGGCCACCGCTCGGCCGGGTACGCGCGCGAGCTGACCCTCGCCTGCCCGGAGGACCCGGACCAGTGGGTCACCGAACTCCAGGAGCCCCTCACCACGGCGTCCTGACGCCTCAGGCGCGGCGGCCACAGACGTGGGCGCAGCGCCTGGCCGTGTCCCGGCGGGCGGTGCGCAGCCGGTGCGCGGTCGTGCGGCCGCGGCGCCGCCATTCCCCGCGGGGGAGGGCGGCCCGCTGGCCGCCGCTCGCGATCAGGGCGTTGACCGGGGTCATCGGGTCGGCGGCCATCGCCTTGGCGAACAGGACGCCGACGACGAGCGGCACCAGGGCCACGGCCAGGGCCGTGCCGGCGGTGGTCACGTGCTGCATGTGCGGGCGGAGCGTGGCGGTGCGCGGGGCCTCGGAGGTCATGGCCCCATTCGACCAGCGGCGGCGCGGCCGGGAATCGGGGCGGATACTCAGGCCGTTGGGCCTCAGGTACTCAGCTACTCAGACGGACGGGTGGGGTGATGGGTGATGGAGTCATCGGGGCAGGGCTTCGAGGCCGCGACAGGCGACGGTCTTGACGCACCTGACGTTTCCGGAGCGTCCGCTGCCCGGCGGGCGGCGGAGGTGCGCACGGCCTACGAGGGGCTGCTCCAGATCCGTCGTCTGGTCAACGGCCAGGCGGGCGCGGCGGTTCCCGCGCCGTGGGAAGTCCGCCGGCTGCCGCACGCGGTGGCCCTCGCCCTGGAGGCGGCGGGAATCGCACCGTCGGCGCTGGACGCGGAGGGGCGGCGTATGCGGACGGGCTACCGGGTGGCCGCCGGAGCGAAGCCCGGGCGGGTGGAGGTGACCTGGCCCGGTCCCCCGGGCGGCGGCGCGGCCGAGGAGGAGCAGGAACGGCTGAAGGCCTGTGCGGCCGTGCTGGAACGGCTGGGGTGGGTGTGCCTGCTGTACCGGGGCGCCCGCAGGCGCCGCTTCCTGGAGGTGGAGCCCCCGCGCTGAGGTAATCCGGTGGCCGTCGCCGTGCCGCACGGGGAGACTCGCCCGATGAGCATGCTCGAAGCGGTGGCGGACCGCATCGGCCGGGGCGAGACCGTGGACTTCCGGCCGGCCGGCGGATCCATGGCGCCCCTGGTCCACAGCCGGCAGACCGTGCGGGTGGCACCGGCCGACCCGGCGCTGGTCGAGGTCGGCGACATCGTCCTGGCCAGCGTCAGCGGCGGGGTGTGCCTGCACCTGGTGTCGGCCGTGGACGTGCCCCGTCGGCGCGTGCGGATCAGCAACAACCACGGCCACGTGAACGGCTGGACCGGCCACGACCGGGTGTTCGGCATCTGCCTGTCCGTGGACGGCGTCCCGCGCGCGGGCGCGACCGGGAAGGTACGCCGTCCCGCCGTCGGGCCCGTCGCGCTGGCCACCCCCCGCCTCGACCTGCTCCCGCTGAGCCCCGCGCACGCCGACGAGATGGCCCTCGTCCTGGCCGACCCCGCCCTGCACGCCTTCATCGGCGGCGCACCGCTGTCGCCCGGCGGGCTCCGCGCCCGCTACGAGCGGTTGGCGGCCGGCTCCCCCGACCCCGAGGTCGTCTGGGCCAACTGGGTACTGCGGCTGCGCGAGCGGGGGCGCCTGGTCGGCACCGTCCAGGCCACGATCGCCCCGGGCCGTGACCGGGCCGAACTGGCGTGGACCGTCGGCACCGCATGGCAGCGCCGGGGTTTCGCCGCGGAGGCCGCCCGGGCGCTCGCCGCCTGGCTGACGGAACTCCCGATCGGCACTCTCGTCGCGCACGTGCACCCCGACCACGCCGCCTCGGCGGCGGTCGCCGCGGCCTGTGGTCTGCGCGCGACCCCCTGCCGTCAGGGCGGCGAGGTCCGCTGGCAGTCCGTCGGCGGGGACGGCCCGCGCTCGGGGTGAGCGGGACGACGTCCACCGTGCGCGTCGGGAAGGGCCGTTTCAGGCGTAGCGGGCGGCGAGCGCCGCGGCCGTGTCCGCGAGGGCCGAACGCAGCGCGGGCGGGCCGAGGACCTCGGCCTCCGTGCCCAGCCTGAGCAGGTCGCCGACCGCGACGGCCTCGGACTCCACCGGGAGACGGACCCGTACCCAGCCCTCCGCGTCGGCCGGACCGGCGTCGGCGAGCGCCCGTGCGCCCGCCGCACCGAACTGCATCGGCAGCAGCCGCTGCCCGCGGGGCGAGAGGCGCAGCTCGGCGCTCTGCTGGTGGAGCGCGGCGCCCAGGCGGCGGGTGGATTCCCGCCAGTACGCGGCGAGTTCGAATCCGGCGGGCCGTTCGAAGGCGTCGGCCGAGGCGTCCACCGTGAGGAACCGGGAGACCCGGTACGTCCGGACGGAGGCCGCGGGACCCTCTGCGTTCGGGGCGTTCTCGGAGCTCTCGGAGCTCTCGGAGCTCTCGGAGCTCTCGGAATGCCCGGCCCGGGCCACGAGGTACCAGATCCCGCCCTTGAGGACGAGGCCGAGCGGATGGAGTTCGCGGTGCACCTCGCCGCCCCAGCGGCGGTAGTGGGTGCGCAGGACCCGCTGGTCCCAGACGGCCTCGGCGATCCGCGCGAGGTGCGGGACGGGGTCGGCGTCGCGGAACCAGGCGGGCGCGTCGAGGTGGAAGCGGTCCTGGATCAGCCTCGCCCGGCCGGCGAGCGCGGCGGGGAGCGCGGCCTGGAGCTTCAGCTGGGCGGCGGCCAGCTCGGCGCCGAGGCCGAGTTCCCGCGCGGGACCGGGGACTCCTGCGAGGAAGAGGGAGCCGGCCTGGACGTCGGTGAGGCCGGTGAGGCGCGTGCGGTAGCCGTCCGCCAGCCGGAACCCGCCGGCCGGACCGCGGTCGGCGAGGACGGGGACTCCGGAGGTGCCGAGCGCCTCGACGTCCCGGTAGACGGTCCGGACGGACACCTCCAGCTCGGCGGCGAGCTCGGGCGCGGTCATCCGGCCGCGGTTCTGCAGCAGCAGGAGCAGGGAGAGGAGCCGGTCGGCACGCATGGCACTCATTGTCGCCGTACCTGACAGGAGATGTCAGGTACGACTGCCAGCCTGGGGCCACAGACCGACGAACGGCCCGGACGGGAACGAACCGTCCGGGCCCCGCCGAGAGGATCACCATGCCCACGCCCGTAGAGACCGGCGGCCGCTTCACCTTCGCCGACTGGCAGGAGAGTCCCGCCGGCCCCGCGGAGGCCACACCGCGCCTCGCCCGCGCCGAGGTCACCAACTCCTTCACCGGCGGGGTCGAGGCGGACCGGACCACCTGCACCTACACGATCGCCTACACCGGGGAGAACACCGGCACGTACACCGGCATGGAACTGCTCTCCGGCAGCGTCGACGGCCGCAAGGGCACCTTCGTCCTGGAGGAGCGCGGCAGCTTCGACCCGGCGGGCGCCGTCTGCCGCTTCGAGGTGGTGCCCGGCTCCGGCACCGGCGATCTCGCCGGGCTGACGGGCTCCGGAGGGTTCACCTCCCGGCACGGAGAGGCGTCCGTGGAGTACACCTTCACGTACGACATCGCCTGACGCCCGGCCCGGTGGGGGCGGGCCGGGAGGGCCCGCCCCCACCACCGCCCCCACCGAAGGTGCCGCTGTTACCTCACGTACTTACATACCCCACGTACCCCACGTACCTCACGGTGCGCCGAAGGTCAGCGTCAGCTGCGGGGTGCCCTCGTTGGCCTGCGCCTCCGAGGACCACAGCCACAGCGCGTCCGTACCCGCGCTGCTCAGGGCCAGACCGTAGCCCGTGCCGAGGGCCGCGGCGACGGCCTGGGTGTTCAGCGCCGTGGTGTGCACCGCAGAGCCGTCCGGGACCCCGGCGAAGGCGCCGAGCGCCGGACCGCCCAGGCCGGGGCGGTTGTTGTACGTCGTCCCGCCCTCGGTCCACGACCCGGCGACCGGGACGACCGAGACGGTGTCCGTCGTACCGGCGCCGCTCATCGTGCTCGTCTTCACGCTGAGGGTGGCCGACTTCAGCACCGTGCCCGCAGGCGCGGCGGGCAGGTTGAAGCGGAGGTAGCTCGCGTAGAACGACGTGCCGCGCACGGCGAGCGAGCTCGACGTGCCGTAGTTGGTGTCGGGCGCGCCCGCGTTGGCGTAGGTGTCCTCCGCGGCGGTCACCGGTACCACCGAGTCGGCCGGGGCGGTGGCGAGGGCGTAGTGGTGCTGTACCTGCGCCGCGCTCAGGACGGTCGGGTAGACGGCGGTCTCGTCGAGCCGCCCCGCCCAGTACTCGCTGGTGGGGCGGTCCGGCCAGCCGCCGAGGCTGTCGCCGCCGGCGTGCCAGTAGCCCGAGAAGTTCTCGTGCGTGGTGACGTTCAGGGTGCCCTTCTGGGCGCCGTCCACGTAGAGGGTCATCCCGCCGGGGCCCTGGGTGGCGACGACGTGGTGCCACGTGTCGTCGTTGTAGGCGGCGCTGGTGATGACGGTGCGGGTCGCACCGGTGTAGACGCCGTAGACCAGCCGGCCGTCATTGGTCATGTAGATGTGCTTGTCGTACTGATTGCTGCCGCGGGACTGGTTGTTCCCGAAGCCGACGAGCTTGCCGCCTCGGGTGGTGTTCGTCTTGAACCAGGTCTCGATGGTGTAGGTGCTGCCCACCGTCTGGCGCTTGTCCCCGTACACCTGGGTGTCCGTGCCGTTGAAGCCGATCGCCGTGCTCGCGCCGGAGACGGCACCGGGCGTCTGGCGCAGCGCCGGGGCGTTCAGGTGCACACCGCTCTGGTTGCCGCCGTCCGAGGAGTCGGCGACGAAGGGCAGGGCGGACTCGTCGTAGCGCCAGTACTGCTGGGCTCCGTCGGCGCGCACCTGGTTCGGGTAGCCGTCCACCGAGGTCGGGACCGTCACGCTCGCGGTGCCCGACAGGGCGCTGGCGTTGCCCGCCGCGTCGGTGGCCGTCACGCGGTAGGTGTACGACTGGCCGGGCGTGACGGTGGTGTCGGTCCAGGAGGCCTGCGGGCGCCGGAAGAACAGCGAGTCCGCGGCGACCGTGGCGATCGGCGTGGCCGCCCCGTTGCGGTAGATCCTGTAGGTCAGCGTGCTGTCGTCGAGGTCGAGGCTGGTGCGCCAGCGCACCTGCGCCTCGCCGGGTTTGAAGCTGACCGCGCTCGCGACGGGCACGGTGGGCGCGCCGGTGTCCCCGGTGGAGGCGAAGCGCGTCAGGCTCTGCTGCGCCGCGCCGTTGACGGTGGTGAACTCGCCGCCGACCCACAGGTACTGGACGCCGCCCTTGGAGCCGACCGTCATCACGCGCGGGCCGATGCCCTCGCCGATGCCGTCGTTGGTGTCGGGGGCCCAGCCCAGCTTGCCGGTGCCGCTGGTGGGCTGGGCGAGCAGGTGGTGGCGCTGGCCGTCGGGGAACTCGCCCACGCTGGAACAGTCGTGCGCGTGCGAGGCGCTGTAGAGCACGCTCTGGTAGGGCAGTACGGCCTGCGTGGCGCCGAGGCAGGTGTCGCGCCAGCGCTGGTTGAAGTCGCCGAGGCCCAGCGCGATCCGGCCGTCGAAGACACCGCCGCCCGTGCCCTCGTTGGCGGTGTAGAAACCGGTCGCGTCGGTCGCGACGTCCTTGACGACCGAGTTGGTCTCGATGAAGCCGGGATAGGACTTGGTGAGCGCGCCGCTCGTCGCGTTCACGACGGCCAGCGCGTGCGTGTTCGTACCGTTGACGGTGAAGAAGTCGCCGCCGAGCACCACGCTGTTGCCGTCCGGGGTGACCTCCACGGCGCGGCCGGGCTCGTCCGCGTTGGCGGTGAAGGGCCTGAGCGTCCCGTCGGCCGCGTCGACCGCGGCGAAGCGCTCGCGCTGCTGGCCGGCGACGCTGAGGAAGTCGCCGCCCGCGTAGACGGTGTCGTCGGTGACGGCGAGGGCCCTTACGGTGGCCGCGAAGGCCGGCCGGAACGCGGGTTTGACCGTGCAGCTCGCCACGTCGATGGCGGCGAGGCTGGAGACGGGGGTGCCGTTGACCGCGCCGAAGTAGCCGCCCGCGTACAGGGTCTGCTTGTCGGGCGACAGGGTGAGCGCGCGGACGGTGGCGGTGCCGCCGCCGACGGTGAAGGACAGCTTGCAGGAGGTCGGGGCGCCGGTCGCGGCGTCGAGCGCCGCGAAGTTCACCGCCGGCTCCTCGCTGCCGGCGCCGCCCGCGGGCGGGCGTACCGCGGAGAAGGTACCCCCGACGAAGACCTGGCCGCCGGCCTCGGCGAGGGCCCAGACCACGCCGTTGGGCTGCCAGGTCGACAGCGCGTCGGCGGTGAACGCGACGGGTGGGGTGACGGCCGCTGCCTGCTGGACGAGGCCGAGGCCCATGCCCGCGCCGGTTCCGGCCAGGGACAGGGCGAGAGCGGCCGCCAGCCCTCTGGATCTACGCATGAACCCCCCAGTTCGAGTGCGGTGTGGCCGTACGGGGCGCGGCCGGATGGGGCATGGCCGGAAACCGCCGAAGAGCCGTCCGCAGCCATGCGTACGGGCGCACCCTAGGGCGAATCGGCACGCGGTTCATCCCACTTGACACATCGGATGCCAAATTGCACCGCGCCAGGACGGTGTGGGCGGGGCGGGCGGGGGCAGGCGGGGCGGCGGAGGGAGGAGCGGTGGGCCAGCCGGAAACCGTCGGCCACCCCCCCTCCACACGGGGTCACCCCGGCAAAACAGCCCCGCGCGGCGCCGCGCCCCTCTACGGTGCCCTGGGGGGACGGGCACGGCACTGGAGGATGGGGCGGGGATGGACGAAGAAGAGGACATGCGGCTGGCGGGGATGACGCCGGAGATCTCGCGCCGCACGCTCGCCATGCTGCGCGGTCTCGCGGGCCTCGAACCGCCGGAACAGGTGCCGGAGGACGCGATGCTCGTCGCCGACGCCATCCTGGCCGACTACGGCACCGACGGGCTGCGGGTACTGGCGATGACGCTGTCGGCCTGGGCGACGGCGCAGATCGAGAACGTCGCCGAGCTCAGCGGGCGCAGCAACGAGGCGGTGCTGGACGCCATGGAACTGGCCTGCCTGGAGGCGAACGCCGACGAGTAGACGGCCGCCGGGACGGGCGGGGCCGCCGGGACCGGCGGGGCGGGCGGGACCGGCGGGGCGGGCGGGGCCGGCGGGGCGGCCGGGACCGGCCGGATGGGGCCGGTCCGGAAGAAGCACCGTCCGCTGCGGTCTCGATGGGGCGCGCGTCGGCGACACTGGGGGTAGCAGTGCGCCGTGGGGGGTCGTGATCGGAGGCCGTCGTGAGCACACCTTCCCCCGTCCGGATGGCTGCCGTGCTGTCCGCCGAGCATCGCGGCCGACTGATGGCCCAGGCCCGCGAGGTCAATTTCCCCGAAGGCGCTCGGATCTTCGACGAAGGCTCCCCGGCGGAGTCCTTCTGGATCGTGCGCTCCGGCACGGTGACCCTGCAGATCCCCGGCGCCGGCCGTCGGCCCACACCCGTGGAGAACCTCGGCCCCGGTGAGCTGGTGGGCTGGTCGTGGCTCTTCCCGCCGTACGTGTGGCAACTGAGCGCCGAGGCGATGACGCCGGTGCGGGCGTTCGAGTTCGACGGCCAGAGCGTGCGGCTGCTCATGGACGCCGATCCCGCGTTCGGATCCGCTATCGGCCACTGGGTCGGGCGCGTCCTCGCGATTCGGCTGCAGCAGACCCGCACCCGTCTCCTCGACCTCTACGCCCCGCGCGCCGCGGGGCGCAGCGCGTAGACCCTGTCGTCAAAGTAGCGCCTGGCCCGCGGCGCCCGGCACGGCACCTCGCCCCGGTGCAGTGCGGTGCCGTGCCGGTACGTCCGGCAGACGAGCCGCGGCCCTCCGCCCTGCGATGCACCGCTTCTGACGCCGTGCGCCGACCCGCCGGGACTCGCTCACGGGACAGCCCGCGGGCTGTCGCCGCCCGACGCAGGCGGGTCCGGGCGAAGCCTGCAGGTACGGTCGACCCCACCCCGGCGGAGGTCCGGAACCCGGACCCGGAACCCGGACCCGGAACCCGATCCGGAACCGGGCCCGGAACCCGGCACGGACCTTTTCGCAAAGGTTTCACGCGTGTCTCCCGGTCGGTGTTCGGCCGATTCGCCCGCCCGCTGCCGCACTGGTCAGACCGCATGACACCGCTGCGGTCTGCAGTCATCCGTACACGATACGTGACGTGAAATAGGGGTCCGAACGGGCGTTCACGGCCCGTGTGGGCAAGACTCGTGTCCGCTATCCGAAACAACAACCCAAGGGAGTGTTCGAAATGCGGTCCATCACCAGGGGTCTCGGGCTCGGTTCCGCCGCCATGGCGCTTACCGCGCTCACTGCGCTGGCCTGGCCGGGAGCGGCTGGAGCCGCTCCTTCCGGCACGGAAAGCCTGTACGCCCCGTCCGCGCTCGTGCTCGGGGTGACCGCCGGAGACGACACCGCGACCGGTACGGTACTGCGCGCGGTGACACTGGTCTGCGCGCCGACGCCGGGCGGGACGCACCCGAACCCGGTCGGCGCGTGCGCCGAATTACGTGCGCACGCGACACGGCTGGACGTCCTCGCGGCGCCCGGGCCCGACACCGCGTGCACCAAGGAGTGGAACCCCATGACGGTCACGGTCGACGGGGTGTGGCAGGGCCGTCGGCTGAACTACGACCACGTCTTCGGCAACCCGTGCGGTCTGCGTAGCGCCAACGGCGTCCTGTTCAACTTCTGACGCACACCCCGTGCGACCTGACGCGCGCTCAGCGCGTGCGGTGACCGGCCGGGCGGCACGCCGACCGCCGCCCGGCCGGGGCCGGCCGCGACCGGCACGCGGGGACGTCAGCCCAGTTCGAGGCTGGTGACGCCATAGATCCCGGCCAGTTCGAGCTCGGGGGCCTGGCCGGTGTACATCCGGGCGGCCTCGAAGGTGGGGACCAGCCCGAGGCCCTCGAACAGGGCGACGCCTCCCGGGTTCGCGTCCGGCACGTCCACGCTGACCAGACCGCCGGGCGCGTGCTCGGCGAGCCGGCGCAGCAGGGTGGCCGCGATGCCGGGGGTGGCCGCGTAGAGGGGGCCGATGCGGGAGGCTCCGCTGCACGGCCGGATGACGCCGATCCCCTCGATCCGGCCGTCGCGGACGGCAGCCAGTGCCGTCCGGCCGGGCAGGGCGGTCCAGGCGGAGAGGAAGGCGTCGCGCGCCTCGGGGAAGAACCGGCGGTCGTAGGCGGCGATTTGCCCGAAGGGCAGCGTGGCCGCGTCGACCACCTCGACCCCGGCGCCGGCGCCCTCACCGGCGCCCTGCGGGACACCTTCGTGGCGGACGTTGTTCCAGGCCGGACGGAATCCGGACTTACGGTAGTTGTCCTGCTGCTCGACGACCCCGTCCAGCCCGATGAGCCGCCCCTCCAGCCGCTCCATCGCGGCGTGCCAGAGCCTGATGCCGTACCCCTGCCCGCGAAAGGCGGGCCGGGCGATGTAGAAGCCGATGAACCCGAAGCCCGCGCCGTAGCGGACCGCGGAGACGCAGGCCACCGGCTCGCCGTCGAGCCGGCCGACGAGGAAGCCCTCCGGGTCGGCGACCGCGAAGGCGAACCGGTCCGTGTCTCCCGGGTTCCAGCCCTCCTCGTCGGCCCAGCCGCGGATCATCTCCATGTCGGCGGCACTCGCGCCGGTGATCTCGAATCCCGTCATGCCCGGTGTTGTACCAGACGGCCGAAGGCCGTGCAGCGGGGCTTGTCGAGCCACTGGGAGCCCTGCGCCCGGCCTGCGGCGCGCGGCGGTCTCAGCCCGCGCAGATCACGTCGTCGAGCCGGATGGGCTCGGAGTCGAGGCGTACGTAGGCGGTGAAGGTGTCGGTGTGCCCGGACTCCCAGTGCGTGGTGACGGTGGCCCAGCCGACGGCGGCCGACTGGGCGACGGTCACCGGGCCGACGCCGATGTCCTGCGGTTCGTTCTGCGCGCAGAGCAGGACGTCGACCTCCGGGGTCTCCTTCTGCCTGTCCTTGAGCACCTGCGAGACGCGGCTCTCGCGGTCCTGGTGGGACGGGCCGTGCTGGCCGTAGAAGTCGGCGAGGAAGCGGCTGATCGCGTCAGCGGTGTGCTGCGGCGGGGCCGGGACGGCCGGCTGCGCGGCGAGGGCGGGAACGGGCGACAGGGCCACCGGCGCCAGCAGGGTCAGCAGCAGGGCGCCAAGGCTGTACGGCTTGAGCTTCATGTCCGGTATGTACCCGCGTGTCGGTGCCGAGGGCAGGGGCCCGGTCCGGATCTCACCCCTCTGGAGGTCGGGATTCACCGCAGAAACGGCCCTCCGGCCCCGGGCGCACCGGTCCCCGCCCTGATCGACGGGAGGCGCGGACGGGCGGCGGACGGGTGAACGGATAAATGCGGTCGCGTCCGCGGCGGCCCCGTACATAGGCTCGGCGCATGGGGAAACCGCTCGTCGCAGTGTTCAGTGGGGCCGGGATGTCCACCGATTCCGGGATTCCCGATTACCGGGGGCCGCAGGGGCTGTGGCGCCGCGAGCCCGACGCCGAGAAGCTCGTGACCTACTCGTACTACATGGCCGATCCGGAGATCCGGCGCCGGTCCTGGCTGATGCGCGCCGAGCTCGGGGCGCTCGGGGCGCGGCCGAACGCCGCGCACCTGGCCGTGGCGGAGCTGGAGCGCGGCGGCACCCCGGTGCGGGTGATCACGCAGAACGTGGACGGGCTGCACCAGCTCGCCGGGATGCCCGCGCGCAAGGTGTTCGAGCTGCACGGCACCGCCCGGTCGGTGGTGTGCACCGCCTGCCGTGCCCGGTCGGACATGGACGGGGCGCTGGCCCGGGTCGCCGCCGGGGAGCCGGATCCCGCCTGCCTGCGGTGCGGCGGGATCCTCAAGGCGGCCACCGTGATGTTCGGCGAGCGGCTCGACCCGCAGGTGCTGGGACAGGCGATGGCGGTGGCCAAGGGGTGTCAGGTCTTCGTCGCCGTCGGCTCGACGCTCCAGGTGCAGCCCGCCGCCTCGCTGGCCGGGATGGCGGCGGAGGCCGGGGCCCGGCTGATCATCGTGAACGCCGAGGAGACCCCGTACGACCCGCTCGCCGACGAGGTGATCCGCGAGCCGATCGGGACCGCGCTGCCCGCGCTCCTGGCCCGGATCTCGGCCGGACGGGAAACGGTCTAGGCACCCCCTAGCCCGAGAAGCCGTCGGCCGCCCGGCGCAGCTCCGCCACGTCCAGCTTCTTCATCTTCATCATGGCGGCGGCGGCCCGGGCGGCCCGCTCCGGGTCCGGGTCGCTGATCGCGTCGATGGCACCGGGCGGGATGACCTGCCAGGACACCCCGAACTTGTCCTTGACCCAGCCGCAGGCGGACTCCGTGCCGCCGTCCTTGGTCAGCTCGTCGTAGTAGTAGTCCGCCTCGGGCTCGTCGGCGCAGTGGATCTGGAAGGAGATCGCCTCGGTGAAGGGAAACTGCGGTCCGCCGTTGAGGCCGACGAACCTCTGCCCGTTGATCTCGAACTCGACGATCATCACCGAGCCCGCCTGCCCGGGGCCCGCTTCCGTATAGCGGCTGGTCCGGCCGATCTTGCCGTCCTTGAAGACGGACACGTAGTACGCGGCGGCTGCTTCCGCGTCGCCGTCGAACCACAGACACGTGGTGAAACCGTTGCCGCTCATCTCTGCCTCCAGGCCGGTGCGTGTGGACGGTGGTTGCCGCCCCTCACATACAGACCGGCCCCGGGCCCGAAATTCATCGGTGGGCCCGGGGCCGGTCTGTGTTCGGCCGGGATTTCGCCCGGACGGCCTACTTCGCGGGCTCCGCGCCCATCGCGAGCATGCGGTCGACGACACGCTCGGTGGCGCGGCCGTCGTCCAGGTCGCAGAACTCGTCGCGGAACGCCGCCCGCGCCTGCGCGTACTGCTCGCCGACGGCGTCCGCGTTGCGTACGGCCTCGATCAGGCTCGCCGAGTCCGCCAGCAGCGGGCCGGGCGCCTTCTCCTCCAGGTCGAAGTTGAAGCCGCGCAGCGTGCCCTTGTAGTGCTCCAGGTCGTACGTGAAGAGCAGGATCGGCCGGTCGGTGAGCGCGAAGTCGAAGATCGCGGAGGAGTAGTCCGAGATGAGCACGTCGGCGACGAGCAACAGGTCGGCGGCGTCGGGCCAGCGGGAGACGTCGACGACGAAGCCGTCGCGGACGCCCTCGCGGACCTGCTCGCCCACGTGGTGGTGGCCACGGATCAGCAGGACGTGGTCCTCGCCCAGCTCGCGGCGTGCCTGGTCCAGGTCGATCCGCAGGTCGAGCTTGTACCCGCCCGACCAGCCCTCGCAGTTCTCGCGCCACGTGGGCATGTAGAGGACGACCTTCTTGCCCTCGGGCAGGCCGAGCCGACGCCGGACCTCGGCGATCCGCTCGGCGTCGGGACGTACGAGTGCGTCCGTGCGCGGGCTGCCGGCCTCGATGACCTCGCCGTCGTAGCCGAGGGCGCGCTTGAGGAGGGGCGTCGCGTACGAGCTCGGGGAGGCGAGCAGGGTCCACTGGGCGCTGTCGTGCGCCAGCCCCTCCAGGATCTCGGGGCTCGTGTAGTAGTCGTGCACGAAGTCGTGGCCGATCTGCTTGATCGGCGTGCCGTGCCAGGTCTGGACGACGACCTGACCGGCGCGGCGCTCGAAGTGCTGCGGCACGTTGTCGTTGGTCACGTAGTAGCGGGCGCGGGCCAGCAGCTCCCAGGACTCCACGCTGCCGTGCTGCACGGCGCGTGCGGTCGCCGGGACCTCGGCGCGGCCGTCGCGCACCAGCCAGATGTGCTCCAGCTTCTCGCCGCGGCGCAGCAGTTCCTCGTGGATGGCGCGGGGGGAGTCGCCGGCGCCGTTCCCCTGGAAGGTGTCGTAGACGACGACGTCCTTGACCGGCAGGGCGCGCTGCGCCGGGTAGGTCTCGAAACGGGCCACGCGCTGGGCGTAGCGGGAGCGGTCGTGCGGGCTGAGCAGCGGGTCGGCGACCAGCACCATGCGGTCGTAGAAGCGGGTCTCGACCCGCATCCGGCGGCCCTGCGTGGTGAGGGGGTGCGGGCCGGCGAAGAGCTGGCCGGGGCCCATCTGCACGGGAGCGCCGCGGTCGACGCCGAGGAGGCCGGCGGTGGTCCCGCCCTGGGCGGCCGGGCGCAGCGTGGGCCACCAGCGGCCCTCGGGGAGCGTGGTGCGGCCCGCGTACGGCTCGGGGAGGACGGGCTCGAAGGTGGTCTCGAAGCTGTCGCCGTCGCGGGTGACGGGGTAGCTGAACTCCGTGCCGTGCGCGTTGTGGAGGACGAGCTCGTACGGCTCGTCGGTCGGCGCGGCGAACCGGCCCTTCAGGGTGACGGTGCCGTCCTTGGTCTCGACGGTGTCGATCAGCGGCGGCGAGGGCTGCACGGAGAGGGTCAGGTGTCCGGTGTTGCCGCGCTTGGCGAACAGTGCGCGGTCCGCCTCCTCGCCGGGCAGGGGCAGGACCAGGCCGTTGAAACCGCCGCGCTCGTCGTGGGCCAGGCGGTGCTCGGTGCCGTCGGCGCCGAGCACGGACAGGCTCCACGGCTCCGGGGTCCACTCACCGGGCTCGCACGGGGCGTCCGGCACGGCGGCCAGGTCGGCCAGCGGCACACGGGCGGTGAAGGGGATCCGGCCGGCGCCGGCCGGGGTGCCCGCGGCGGTCTCCAGCGGGAAGGCGAGGACGGTGCCGGTGCTGACGTGCACGGCCTGCAGGGTGGTGGCGCCGTTGGCCTCGGCGGAGAGCTCGCCGCTGATCAGGGCGGCGTCGCCGGCGGGCCGTACGTCCAGGGCGCGGGCGCGGACGATCTCCACCTGGATGGTGAGGGAGCCGGAGACGGCCGGCACGATCCGGACGTCCGGGGCCACCCAGTGCGCGGGCGGGTTCTGGCCGGTGTCGTTCTCGCCGCCCTTGAGGCGGGCGCGGTGCAGGCCGCCGGCCCCGGTGACGGCGACGGAGGTGGTCCATATCCCCTCGCGCCAGGTGCCGCCCGACTGGAAGACCGAGGGGTCGACGACGGCGGTGAAGCCGGCCCAGTCGGCGTGCTTCAGGGCGAGGTGCGGGGCGTTCACCGTGGCCATCGGGGAGGCGACCGTACGGGTGCTGACGACCGAGCGGCGGCGCTTGCCGCCCTCGCGGAACACCAGCATCTTGCGGGAGCCGAGGCGGCTCTCCGCGCCGAGGTGGCCGGGCAGGGCGTAGCCGCGCAGGAGCAGCTTGCCGTCCGCCCAGGCCGCCTGCTCCAGGCGGCTGACGACGCGGCGCTCGCGCGGGCCGAGCGTGAGGATCTTGGCGGGGACCGGCGGGCGGCCCTGCAGGAAGGGGTAGTCCGCCTGCGGGCGGGCGATGCCCTTGACGGGCACGCTGTAGTGGTAGTCGCGCTGGTGGTCCTGGAGGGCGATGAAGTCCTCGACGCGGCCTTCGCTCGCCAGGAACGCCTTGAGGCGGTCGGCGACGGTCAGGTCGGACCAGGGGCCGGTGCCGATCTCCCGGATGAGGCCGCCGACCTCCTTGACGAACGCGGCGCGGAAGTCGGCGCCGCCTTCACCGACGTACTTGTAGATGAGCGGGAGTTCCTCGCTCAGTACGTTGTAGTCGTAGTCGCGCAGGTAGCGGGTGTACTTGGCGCCCTGCTTGGCCTTGAGGGACTCGCGGACCAGGCGGACGGACTTCACGCGGTCGATGAGGGAGACCGGGTCGGTGGAGCGCTGGGTGATGGAGCGCTCGCCGGTCTCGCGCACGCGCCAGTGGTAGACGCAGTCGCTGAGGATGTCGACGCTGGAGGCGAAGTAGTGCGCCGGGATGCTGACCGGGGCGTCCTCGTACAGGATGCCCTCCGGGTACTGGAAGCCGTGCTCGTCCCAGAAGGTGCGCCGGTAGACCTTGTTCCACGCGGTGCGGTCGGTGACCAGCGCCGGGAACTTGGAGATGTGGGTCTTCAGCTGGGTCTTCGC
Source organism: Streptomyces sp. NPDC056224 (assembly GCF_042267665.1). Taxonomy (NCBI): domain Bacteria; kingdom Bacillati; phylum Actinomycetota; class Actinomycetes; order Kitasatosporales; family Streptomycetaceae; genus Streptomyces; species Streptomyces sp. NPDC056224. The sequence goes on along the minus strand of NZ_JBHJTK010000001.1, from coordinate 265,788 downwards.
GAAAGCCGCCCGGTGGCCCCAGGACTGCTGCATGCCGACGGAGCGGAAGCGCTTCACGTTACCGCCGGCGAAGTCCGAGCCCGTCTCGTCGAGGGCGTCGATCAGCCGCTGGTAGGCGTAGTCCGGCATGGTGTCGTCACTGTCGACGAAAGCCAGGTACTCGCTGTCCTTGTGGGCGTGCCGGGCACCGACGTTGCGTGCGGCGCCGAGGCCGGCGTTCTCCTGCATCACGACCCGGAAGCGCTTGTCCCGCGCGGCGAAGGCCTTGGCGATGACGGCGCTGGTGTCCGTGGACCCGTCGTCCACGAGGATGGCCTCGAAGTCGCCGAAGGTCTGAGCGGCGATGGATTCCAGGCACTCGTCGAGGTAGAGCTCGACGTTGTAGACGGGGACGACGATGCTCAGGCGCGGGGGCATGGGTGGCGGGTTCTCCAGCGTTTGGTGCTTTATCGATGATCAGCTACTCACAGCATCCTACTAGGTGACGGAATCATGGACTCCTCCCTTATCGGGCATACCACAGCTGATCGCCGGGGCGGACGGCAAAGATTTAAGCCGCCCGCCACCTCGACGACGCGGCCCTGGCTCAGATCTCCAGGTCGGCCTCGATCCTCTTCAGCTGGTGGCGGGCCATCGCGAGATTGGCCCGGCCCCTGTCGAGGGCGAGGTAGAGGAAGAAGCCCGAGGTGCCCCGGCCCTTCAGCAGACGGATCAGGTGGTACTGGCCGCCCAGCGTGATGAGGATGTCCTCGATCTCGTCCTGGAGGCCGAGCATCTCCATCGTGCGGACCTTGGCGCGCACCACGTCCGTGTTGCCCGCGGCGGCGACCCCGAGGTCGAGGTCCTTGCCACCGCCGATGGTCCCGAGGGCCATGCCGCTGCCGTAGTCGACCAGGGCGGCGCCGAGCGCGCCGTCGATGATTGTGGTGGCTTCCTTGAGCGCGGTCTCGACGTTTGCCATGAGTGGTTCCTCTTTCGTGTTCGCTGTGGTTGTTCTGGTTGCGGTGCAGTCGGTTGTCGTCGTGCGGAGCGTCAGGCGGGCGGAGCGGGCGGCAGCGGGGGAAGGGGCGGTACACCGGTGCCCCGCCGCCCGAGGGTGCGGTCGATGAGCTCGCCTATGCGCAGGCTGGAGCGCCGGGCCTCCAGGTGGAGCCGGCCGACGTTGACGCGCGGCTCCGCGGTCAGGGTGAGGACGGCCGCCTCGCCGGCCGCGTAGGTGGCCACGTAGCCGTGCTCGCCGCGCACCAGCAGTTCGCGGAATCCGCCCTGCCCGGTGCTGTCGCTCAGTCGCTGGGCGACGCCGAGGGCTGCCGCGGTCAGTGCCGCGACGGTCTCGGCTTCGGAGGCGGCGCTGTCCTGGGCGAGTACGAGGCCGTCGGCGCTCGCGGCGAGGGCGCCTGTGAGCTGGGGCACTCGGGCCCGCAGCCTGCGGAGCTCGGCGACTATCTCGGCCTCCGCCTCGGGAGGCACCGTGCTCATGTCGGCCTTTCTCCTTTCAGGCTGCCTCCGCTCGGAGCGGTCGGCGCGCAGGGCCGGTCGCAGCGGGAGCCTCACAGACTTGCCTCCAGTGCGTCGCGTAACCGGCGGAGCAGCGCCACGTCCGGGGGTTGGGCCTGGGTCATCCAGTCGGGCAGGGGGTCCGCGACCGGCGGCGGGGCCGGGATGTGCGGGGTCTCGACCAGTCCGGCCGCCGCGAGGCGCCGTACGTCGAGCAGCGTGTGGAAGGCGGGCCGGCCGAGGACCCACGCGAGGTCCGCCGGGGTGCGTACGCCGTCGGCCTGGTGCAGCAGCATCCGCTGCCGGGCGGTGATCGTCTGGCCGGGGACGGCCTGCCTCGGCACGACCGGGGAGGTGTCCAGCAGCGGGTACGGCCAGACCGCGTCGAGCAGTTCCCGGCGGCGCCGGGTCTCGCGCTCCACGGCGGCGGCCGGGACGGAGCGGACGGAGCCGATCCAGTGGGTGGCTCCGCGGCGGAAGCGGGAGGGGCCGCTGCCCGGGGAGAGCGCGAAGAAGGCGGCGTCGAAGATGGCCGCGAGGTGGCAGATCTCCAGCTCCCCGCCCGCGAGGCCGCCGCTGTCCACGAGGAAGCGGGCGACCTGGCGGCGGGCGCCGGCCCGGTCCACGGCCTCGCGCCAGCGCTCGGGGGCGAGGCCGCCGCCGGTGGTGAGCAGTACGTCGAGGCCGGGGGTGGCCGGGCTCTCGGCGTGCACGATGCGTCCGTTCTCCAGGAAGAGCGTGCCCCGGTCACGTAACAGCGCGCCGGTGGCGCGTTCGGCGGCGAGCCGGGTGAGGAGGGGGGAGACGGCGACGCCGATGGTGGTGACCGGGGTGGTCATCTGAGCACCAGCCCCTCGGCGAGGGCGCGGAGCCTGTGCCGCGCCAGGGCGAGGTTGCCGTCGGCGCGGTCGAGCCACAGGTGCAGGAAGACGCTGCTGTCGAAGCTCGTCTCGACGAAGCGCAGCACGTGGTAGCCGGTGCGGGTGGTGACGATCAGATCCTCGACGGGCGGACCCGCGGGCGGTCTGCCGGACCCGTCACCGGGTATCTGATCGGACTCCGCCGGGGCGAAGGACTCGTACTCGGCGGCCGCCCGGGCCAGCTCGGCGGTTTCGGCGGCGGTGGTCTCGTGGTCGCCCACGGGCGAGTCCCCGGCGGTGCCGAGGGCCAGTCCGCTGCTCCAGTCGACCAGCGCGGCCCCCCGCGCACCAGGCAAGGCCATGGCTTCGAGCAGGCATTCGTCGATCCCGGGCACGCGGGCTCCCCTCCCGGCCGGACGTGCGGGGTGCACGGTCGTACGGCGCGACATGAGGGAACTTACTCAACTTCCACACTGCGAAAGGGTGTTCTGGCATTTTCCGCTGGAACATGCACGGATGGGCGTGAGAGCTTGGCCGGAACCCGTCCACTTTTGATCACGAAGCGAGCGGGAGATCATCCGCGAGCCGGAACGAGCCGCCCTCGCGCTGAACATAGCCCTCATGGCTCAGGGTGCGCAGCAAGTGGTAGACCGTGGGCAAGGGGATGCCGGTGAGCCGGGCGAGCCGCTTGGCCGTCACCCCGCCTTCCGCGTACATCGCTTCCAGCAGGCGCAGCGCGCGCTGCACGGAACCGATCAGGGTGGGTGTGCTGTCCTTCTGGCTGTGGTGCTCGGTGCCCATGGGTGGTCCCCCTGCTCCGGTGCGAGGCCTGGCGGACCCATCCAAGTCGCTCCACTGCCGCAAAACCAGCTGACTCGCGTAAACCTGAGCATAAGATCACCGCACCCCGGCCCGGCCGCGGCGGGCGGAGGGCCCCCGCCTAAGCTGCCCCGACCACGGATCCAGAAGGATCGTGGCGGGGAGGGAACATGGAGATCGGCATCGGGGTGGCGGCGCCACCGGCCCGGGAGTGCCCGGAGTGCGGGACCGCGGTACCCCGTGACGAGCGGTACGTCGAATGGTGCGGGGCCTGCGACTGGAACGTGGATCCCGGCGCGCCGGAACCGGAATCCGGCCGGATCGCGACGGTCCGGCGGCGCCTCGCGCGGGCGTACGGCGAGCAGTTGGCGGCCGAGATGGAACGGGGGGCCGCCGGTGGTGCGCCGCGGGCCCGGGACGGGGCGACCGCTCTGGCCTTCACCATCTCGCTCCTGGTGCACGGGGTGACCGTGTTCCTGGTGGTGGCCGGGGTGCTGCTGATCGTTCTCGGCTGGGAGACCGGGGCGCAGCCGGCGATCGGGGTCCTGCTGCTGGTGCTCGCGTCGGTGCTGCGGCCGCGCCCGGGGCGGCTGCCGAAGGACGCGCTGACGCTCCACCGGGCGGACGCGCCGCGGCTGTTCGAGCTCATCGACGAGGTCGGGGCCGTGGTCGGGACCACCGGAGTGCACACCGTGGTGGTGGAACCGGCCGCCAACGCCGCGGTGACCGCCTACGGCCTGCGGCAGCGTCGTGTGCTGTATCTCGGGCTCGGGCTCTGGGAGATCCTCACGCCGCAGGAGCGGGTGGCGCTGCTGGGCCACGAGCTGGGCCACTTCGCCCATGGCGACGTACGGCGCGGCTGGGTCACCAACGGCGCGCTGCGCTCCCTGTCGGTCTGGTTCGACATGCTGACGCCGACCCCCGCCCGGACCTTGCAGGAACGGTTCGTCAACGCCGTGACGTTCCTGCCGCGGTGGGCTGTGTACGGGCTGCTCCACCTGCTGGACCAGCTGACGCTGCGGGCATCCCAGCGGGCCGAGTACCTGGCCGACACGAGTGCGGCCCGGGCCGGGTCCACGGCGGCGGCCGTCGCTCTGCTGGACCGGCTCCTCGTGACGGGTTCGGTCTCTCCCGAGCTGCGGCGCGAGTCGGTGGCCGCGCAGATGCGGGGCGGACGTGGCGGACGGGAGGACCGCGACAAGGCGGAACAGGGGCTGTGGGAGCGACTGGCGGCGCACGTCGGCGCCGTACCGGAGCGGGAGTACGAGCGGCTGCGCCGGGTCGCCGCGCGGCGCGGGCACAGCGTCGACTCCACCCATCCGCCGACCCACCTGCGGCGCCGGTGCGCGGCTGCGGGCGGCCCGTATCCGGCCCAGGTCGTCTGCGACGGCTCCCGGGAGGACGCGGTGGGCGCCGAACTGGCTCCGGCGCGCGCCGCGCTGGCCCGCCAGGTGATCCGCGACTTCGCGGGCTGATCCGGCGGACCCGGTGCGCGCGGTGCGCACGGCGGACCCGGTGCGCGCGGTGCGCCCCGTGGGTGCGCGGTGTACCGGGCGCGCCGGGAGGTCAGTCCGCGGGCCGCTCCGGGAGGAGGCGCTCGGCCATCGTCTCGATGAGCGTCTCCACCGGGTAGCCCTCCAGCAGCGTCGGCACGGTCAGGTCGTCCACGATCAGACCCAGCATCGCAAGGTAGAGCAGCACCACCCCCTGCCGGTCCCCCGGCAGGCCCGCCTCCAGGTGCCAGTTGATGTTGGCCTCCAGCTCGGCGCGCTGGAACCCGGCCATTTCGGCCTGGAGTTCGGGGCGGCGGGTGGCTTCCAGCCGCAGCTCCAGCATCGCGATGTGCACGCTGCGCTCGCGCCGCATCCGGTCCAGGAGCTGGCCGAGCAGCACCTTGGTGTCCAGTGGGCCGGCCAGGTCGGCCGGGTCCGGGACCAGCCGCTCCCGGGTGCGGTGGAGGATCTGCACGAGCAGCTGGGCCCGGTTGGCGAAGTAGTTCGAGGCGGTGCCCGTCGGCACGCCCGCCTCGCCGTCCACCGCGCGCAGCGTCAGGCCGCGGGAACCCTCGCGTGCCATGACTTCGATGGCGGCGTCGAGCAGCGCGGCGCGGCGCTGCGGATTCTGGCGCATGAGCGGTCCCTCGGGTCGTCGGTGGTCGTGGGCGGTGTGCGGTGTGCGGTGCGGCGGCCGCGGGTCCGGGTGAGCGGCCCCGTCGACCGGTGAGCACTGCACATGCAGTGCTCAGCTCACGGTAGCGGATGCGTACACGGATGCGGATGCGCACGGTCCGGGCCCTCCCCACCACCCCCTCCCCCGTGTCAGGCTGCGCGTCATGGAGCGGATCATCGAGGAGATACGCGAGGACCTGGCACGCCGGCTCGCCCGGGCGGCGGACCGGCTCGCCGACCGGACCCTGGCCGAGGATCCCGCGTACGCCGCCCAGCTCGGCCGGGCCGAGCTGCGCGAGCGGATCCACCGCAGCCTCCGCCAGGCCGTCGAGGGCCTGGTCCGCAGCTCCCGGGGCCTGCCGGTGGAGCTCGCCGACGCCCGGGCCGCCGGCACGCTCCGGGCCGAGCAGGGGCTGCCGCTCGCCCCGCTGCTGCGCACCTACCGCAGCGGCGGGCGGCTGCTCTGGACGGCCCTCACCGAGGCGGTGGCCTCGCACGACCGGGCTGCGCTGCCCCGCCTGTTGCCGGGCGCGACCGCACTGTGGGACGTAGTGGACCAGATGACGGACGCCGTGTCCGAGGGCTACCGCAGCACGGAGGCCGCCCGCACCGACCGTGACCGGGAACGCCGCGCGGCCCTGCTCGACGCCCTGCTCGACGGCGCCGCCGCCCCGGCGGGTCCCGCCGCCGCGGAGGCCGCCGCGGAGGCCGCCGCGCGGCTGGGGCTCCCGGAGCGCGGCCGCTTCGCGGTGGTCGTGCTCGCCGCGGACGGTTCCGCCCGGCCGGCGGAGAGGCCCACAGCGGCGGCCGGGGACCTGCGCGTGCTGTGGCGGATCCGCGCCGAGGCGGAGACCGGCCTCGTGGAGCTGGGCCACCACCCGCTGGAGTCCGTACGGGAACTGCTCGCGCCGCTCGGGGTCCGCGCCGGCGTCAGCCCGATCGTGGAGGCCCCGGCCGAACTGGCCCGGGCGTACCGGCTGGCCGCCCTCGCGCTGCGTACCGCCCCGGAGTCCGGCGGCCCGCGCACCGCCCTGCTCGACGAAGGACTGCCGGCGGCCCTGGTCGCGGGCCAGACCGAACTCGCCGGGCGGCTGCGGCAGGTGGTGCTGGGCCCGGTGCTGGCCCTGCCCGTGGAGGACCGCCGGCTGCTGCTGACCACCCTGGGCACCTGGCTGGCCTGTCAGGGCTCGACGACGTTCGCCGCGCAGCGGCTGTACTGCCACCGCAACACCGTCTCCAACCGGCTGCGCCGCGTGGAGCAGCTGACGGGGCGCTCCCTGTCGGACCCGCGGCACCTGGTGGAACTGGCGCTGGCTCACGCCGCGGTGGTCCAGCGGATTCCGGGGCCACACGCGCCCCGGGGCCGCGCCGATCCGAAGTGAGGGCGGGCCGGCGGTACGGGTCAGGCCAGCAATACGGGGTCCCCTACGCGGATGGTTCCCGGTGCGATCACGCCGGCGAGCACGTCCAGCCGGTTGTCGTGGGCCGTGGCGATGGCCTTCAGGATCCGTGACGAGTGCGGAAGGTCTCCCTGGGCCTGGTTGGTCATCACACACCGCTCGCTGGAGCGAAGGAACGCGATGCGAAGGGTGTCTCCCGTGCGGGCCTCGCGCCCGATCCACTCGTCCTCGACGAACGGCGGGGTACCCGGCGGGGTGCGCAGGAGGAGGTTCGGCCGGAAGCGGCGTTCGTCGGTCGGTACGTCCGGAACCTCCTGGCGGATCCAGTCGAGGGTGGCCGTGGTCAGGACGCTGAGCGGCAGTTGGTCGAAATGTGAGACCCCGCCTTCGCGGGCCAGCTCCACGTCGTCGCGGCCGAGGTACGCGCGGAGGTAGGCCGTGGGATCGGCCACCGTGTGTCCGTGAGGGCCGATGAGTTCCGGTTCTCGCGGTTCCTGCCGTTCCTGCGGGTGTTCCGGCCTCCGGCCGCCGTCCCGGTAGCGGGAGCTCAGGTGCAGCAGCCCGTCCATGCGCCGGAAGCGGCGGGTGTTCTTGCCCGAGCCGAACTTGCCGTCCGCGTCCCGTACCGCGTACAGCCGGTCGCCCACCAGGCCCCGCAGGTCCACCGCCGCGCTGCACAGCCGTTCGCCCCCCGTCGACTTGACCGGGTACCGCCACAACCGCTCGATCACACCTATGAGTTCCGCCACGGTGCGACGGTAGCGCGCCCGCGCGGTACCGCGGCCGCCATGGCGCCCTGACCCACCTCGGCGAACAGGGCACGTCGCCGCTGCAGCCGGCGGTGCCGATGAGTCATGACCCTCGCTTCTGGGCCACGTGTGCGGCGCAGGCGGCGGCCAGACCGAGAACGGTGATCGAGGCGGCCGAGACCAACAGGGTTCCCCGGGCTCCGAACACGGTGACCAGCGGGCCGCCCAGCGCGGTGCCGAGCGGGACCGAGAGCACCCGGACCGCTGAGCTCGCGGCCAGTGTCTGGGGAAGCAGCTCCCGGGGGGCCGAGCGTTGGAAGAGGGCGGTGGAGAGCGAGGCGTACGGAGGCCAGAGCAGACCGGCGGCGGCGAAGCCGACGATAGCGGCGGTCGTGGGCGCTCCCAGACCTGCGGGGAGCAGCAGGGCTCCGAAGGCGATGACGATGCCGGTCGTGGTCGGCCACATCCGCAGGCGGCTCACATATCCGGTCAGTACGGAGCCGAGGACGGCGCCGACCCCGAACGCGGTGTAGAAAGCGGCCAACAGACCGGCGGGGCTGCCCAGGTCGTCTGACACGTGCAGTGGCAGTGCAACGTACACGGGGCCGAAGAGGCAGAAGAAGGCGAAACTCAGGCTGAGCATGCCCAGCAGGGCCGGTGTGCGACGGATGACGGCGAAGCCCGCGGTACGCGAACTGCCTTCCCCGGGTGCGGGCACGTTCTCATGCGGGACGCCGAAGAGGAACGTGGCGGCCAGGACGAGGAACGTCGCCGCGTCGACCGCGATCACGGTCGCGGCGCCGCCCCACACGATGAGGGCGCCGGCGAGCGGCGGGCCGAAGACGGTGGACAGCGACCCGACACTGGACAGGACGGCATTGCCGGCCAGGTGATCGCGCTCCGGAAGCAGCCGGGCCAGGAACGTGTAGATGCCGGACTGGCCCCACGAGTGAAGGACGGAAGACGTCGCGAGCAGCACGACGTACAGCTCGATGCTCAGCATCCCGAAGGCGTGACACGCGGGAATCGCACCCAGGGCGGTGGCTCGCAGCAGTGCGTCGCAGGCGACCAGCTGGGCCGGGGAGCGATGCCGCAGGAGTCGCCCGAGAAGCACCGCGCCCACGGCACCCGAGAGCGTGTAGGCCGCAGCCGCCAGCGCAACCCACATTCCGCGTTCCGCTGCTGGAGCGATCTCGATCGCCAGCCAGCTCACGGCAACCACTGCCATGCCGTCGCCGAGTGAGGAGACCGCGAAGCCCGGTAGCAACCGCCGCAGCCTCGGGTGCGAGATCACCGGCCAGTACGGCGAGGCACGGACCGTGTGCGTCGGTTTCAGGGGCATGGTATCCGCGCTTCCGGGCGATGAGGGGGCTTCATGACCTCATCTTCGCCATGCGCCTTCCCGCCGCTGCGACCCTTTCACGCTGGGCATAAGTTCCTCCCACACGCATCCGGCACGCGGAGCGGCCGAGCGTGTCGATGCGGCGCCGCGTGCGCACACCGACGGGACCGGGACGACGCACCGCATGCCGTTCACCGCGGCGACCGGGCCGCCGCCCCACGCCTGTGCGAGCGGGACGGACGCCGGGTGGGCAACCCCCGCCTGACGGAGGGATGATCGTCGACGTTGCGCGCCGGTCACCCCTGCTGTCGCCGGTGTCACCCGGCGAGCTCCTCCGCCCGGTGTGCCAGCCACAGGTCGTGGCGGGCGCTCGGGGACTGGAGCAGGGAGCGTTCCAGCAGCGCCTCGACGCGGGACAGCCGCTTGCGGGCGCCCGGCACGGAGATGCCCAGCGCCCTGGCGGCCGGGACGAGCTGGGCGTCGTGCGCCAGCCAGACGCGGACGGTGTCGCGGGCGCCGGGCGGCGCGCCCGGACCGGTCAGCGGGCCCAGATGGGAACGGGCCCAGGCGGTCAGGAGCGGATCACGCAGCACCTCGTCGAGGTCCGGGGCGACCGCCGCGCCCCGGCCCGGCTCCCTGCCCCGGCCTGCGCCCTGGCGCCCGCCCGCCGACCCGCCCGGGGTCAGCCGCAGCGCCAGCGAGAGGGCGGCCTGGTCCGCGAGACGTGCGAGGTCCAGACCGAGCAGCGTTTCGACCAGGCGGAGCCTGGCGGCGAGGGTGTTGCGGTGGATCTTCAGCAGCCGGGTTGCGCGTGAGGTGAAGTTCAGCCAGGCGTCGGCCGTGGCCCGCAGCTCCTGGCCCCCGGGGTCCTGGGGGCGCCGGGGCTCGTGCGTGTGGAGGGGGGCCAGCAGGTCCTCCGCCCAGCCTGACCCGGCTCCGTGGGCGGCGAGCGCCAGTTCGGGGCCCGGCCCGAAGCGGGCGTGCCGTTCACCGCGGCCGCGGGCGACGGCCAGGGCGTGGAAGGCCTCGGTGTAGGCGGCCGGAGCCTCGCGCAGGCCGAGTTCCCCGCTGACCCCGACCGCACAGTCCGCGGCCACCCCCACCAGCGCCCCGGCCAGGGGATCATGACCGGTCGGGGCCTGCGCCAGGTCCGCCGGGACGAGCACGATGAGGTGGCGTACGTACACCGGGCAGCGCACGATCCAGGCCCGGCCGCCCGTCAGTTCCTCGCACAGCCGGGCCACTTCACCGCGCCGGCCGGTCCGGCATTCCACGACGTACATGCGCATCGGCTCGGGCAGCGAGGGCCCGAGCGTCTCGGCGATCTGGTGGGCGGTGGAGAGCCGGCCGTTCATCAGCAGGTGCAGCACCGCCTCCCGGGTCCGCGACTCGGCGAGGCGGGTGCGCTCATCCCGCCGCGCGGCCTCCTCGGCGCGCAGGACGAGGGCCAGCGGTACGGCGGCGTCCGCGAGCAGCGTGGCCGCGCCGGGATGGTGGGGCTGTTCCAGTACGGCGGCCAGCTTGCGCCCGCCGTCCAGGGCGAACAGCAGCGTGGTGGAGCCGCCGTGGTGCAGGACGGCCGACCGCACACCGCGGGCGCTCATCTCGGCGGCACCCCGCACGGCGGACCGGGGCCCCCGCCCCTGCTCTCCGGCGTCCACCACGCCCGCCCAGCCGCCCAGGCGGGAGGCGAGCCACTCCAGCAGTGCGGCCGAGCCCCCGGTGTGGGCGAGCCGGTGGACCTTGAGGATGTCGTCGGACCGGGGCACGGCCGCATTCAACCATCCGCCGCACACTGTGCGCAGTGATACCCGTCTCGCAGGTCACTGGGCGCAGCGAACCCTGCGAACGGCTCCTCATCCGCATAGGTTGGGGGACGAGCGGCCGGATCCCGGAGCGGGTGGCGCAATACGCCCGGTACGGGGGAAGCACCGGGGTCCGCCGCCGCTCACATCCTGGCGGCCGCGCTGCGGATGGCCTCCCGGATGCGGACGTACGTGCCGCACCGGCAGATGTTGGCGATGGCGTCGATGTCCTCGTCCGTGGGTTCGCCGGTCCGCTTGAGCAGCGCGACGGCCGCCATGATCTGACCGGGTTGGCAGAAGCCGCACTGGGCGACGTCCTGTTCGAGCCAGGCCTCCTGCACCGGGTGCAGGTCGTCCCCGTCCGCCAGCCCCTCGATGGTGGTCACCAGGTCTCGGCGACGACGGCGACCCCGGTCGGGACGGTCACCACGTGCAGGACGCCGGGCATGGCCCGGACGGCGGCGGTGTTGGCGACGGATTTCACGCTGCCGCCGAGGGTGGGCGGGCGGCGCACCACGCAGGGCTTGGCGCCGGGCACGTCGAGGTCGAGGGTGTACCGCTGGGCTCCGGTGACCATGGCGCGGGCGTCGACGCGGCTGGTCGGCCGCCCCACCAGGGTGTGCTCGGCGGTCTTCTTCGGGGTGGCGCCGAGGACGGTCAGACCGGGGTCGGCGGCGGCCGCGGCGAGGGAGCCGTAGTCGGCAGTGCGGCCGTCAGGGGCGCGGACGGCTCCGTTCGCTGCGGCGGCTCTGCCCGGTCATGATGCTGTGTCCCACCCCTGCACGGGCCCGGTCGTGCGGACCCTCCCCGGCTCGTTACCGACACGTAGGGTAGCGATCGCCTCGCGGAGTGGGAAGCGCGGACGCAGAGCGGGGTCCTTCGTTCGAGGGGTACCGCGCCGGAGGCGTGACGGCGTCCTGCGGCCCGACCCGCTCGCACGCCTCGTTCGTACGCGCGATGAACCGCAGCGGAGCAGCAGGATTCAGGCCACGGGTGGCGCGGGGGCGAGTCGGCCCGACCCGGTACCCGGCGAGACGTGCGGAGAGGTGCGGAGAGGTGCGGAGAGGTGCGGAGAGGTGCGGAGAGGTGCGGAGAGGTGCGGCAAGGGCGAACTTCATGGACGTGCACACCGGCACGAAGGGCGTCACCGCCGACCGTCCCACAGCGGATGGCCGGAAGTATTCGTACAGACGGAGCCATGCCGGGAGGCCCTTGGCATATGCCGCATGCAAGTCCTTTACGGATGTTGCCAAACTCCTTACAGGCCGTCGCGGCCTGTGCCACAGTCGTGATCGGTCCTTCCTTCAGACTTGGCCGTGCCGCGCCTGTATCGGAGTTCTCATGCCGTCCCACTTGTTCGCGGACCGCCCCGCGCAACCACCCGAGCCGGGGCCGGTGGACGCACTGATCTCGCAGACCCGGCGGCTTCGGGGCGACGTGGACGCGGTCCGCCGCGACACCGTCGTCGACGACGACGACGCCCAGGGCCGCTGGCAGCGCGCTCTGTGCGACCTCGCCGTCCACCACCTCGACGACCTCCGCGAGCACCTCGGCCAGCTGAAGGAGGGCCTGCCGCCCTCGCCCGAGACGGACGAACTTCCCTCGGCGGAGCCCGGATCCGGGCCCGAGGCGCCGACCCGGGTCGGCAGCGCCGAGTGGAACCTGCTGACCGACGAAGTCAGTTGGTCCGACGAACTGTTCCAGATCTTCGGCCGGTCCCCCGAGGCGGGCGCCCTCCCGCTCGACGAACTGGGCTCCACCCTGTTCTCCGAGGACCAGCCGCTCCTCACCGCGTGGGTCACCGCCTGCCTGGTGGACGGCAAGCCGATCGACGGCGAATTCCGCATCGTCCGGGCCGACGGCAGGGTCCGGACCTTGCACATGAGGGCCGAGCCGGTGCTCGACTCCGACGGCTGCACCGCCTCCATGTGGGCCGTGCTGCGGGATGTGAGTGAACTGCGCCGGAGCCAGCGGGCGGTGCGCGAGTCACGGGACTCGCTGCGGCGTCGGCGGGAGATCGCGCAGACCGAGCGCCGGCTGGCGGTCGAGCTGCAGGAAGCCGTGCTCCCCCCGTGGCGCGGCTCCCTGCGGTTCCCGTACGGCAGCACGGGAACGCTCGACGTGTCCGCGCACTACCTGCCGTCGGCGACCAGCGCGCTGATCGGCGGGGACTGGTACGACGCCCTCGAACTCCCCGACAGACGATCGATGCTGACGGTCGGCGACCTGACCGGGCACGGAGTCACCGCCACCTCCGGAATGGCGATGATGCTCGGCGCCCTGCGCGGCATGGCCATGGCCGGCATCGAGCCGGGCCCCCTGATGGGCTGGCTCAACCAGCTCCTGGAGACCTCCGTACAACCCGCGCTCGGTTCGGCCGTCTGCTGCCGCTACGATCCCGCGCGCCGCGTGCTCTCCTGGGCGCAGGCCGGACACCCCGCCCCCCTGCTGTTCCGCCACGGCTCCGGCCGCCCCCTGGCACCGCCGGACGGCATCCTCCTGGGCGCGACCTCCGGCGCCTCGTACGGGCAGGCCGAGGAGCGCCTGGAGGTCGGCGACGTACTCGTCCTGCACACGGACGGACTGACGCCGCGCAGCATCGAGTTCAGCAGGGCCGACGGAGCCGAGCGGCTGCTGGCGCTCGCGCCCCGGTTCACGGCGGCGCGGTCGGCCCAGGACTGCGTGCGGCTGGTGATCGAGGAGTTCGGCGAGAGCGAGCGCGAGGACGACGCCTGCGTACTGGTGGCCCGGGTCCGCTCGTGAGCGGGAACTCGTGAGCGGGGAACAGTACGGGTTCAGGGCCGCGCCGCAGGGCGCGGCCTTTCTCGTATCCGTCCGCCGTCCGCACTACACCTCCGTACCGCGCGGGCTGCGCGGTGCCGGGATGTCGGGGAGGGCCAGCTCGATCTCCTCGCGCAGGTCCTCGATGCGCGCGTACCCCGCGTACTGGCCGGTGAGCCGGTACATCTCGCGCAGCCGGTCCCATGTCCGGTGCGAGGAGGTCTCGTTCATCGAGACCAGGGCCAGCCGGGCGTAGCGGTCGGCCTGTTCGGGATCGTCGGCGATGAAGCAGGCCGAGGCCATCGAGATGTAGTCGAAGATCTGCGAGCGCTGGAAGCCGTCGCCGCGCAGCCGCAGGGCTTCCCTGGCGTGGCGGGCGGCGATCGGCGCAGCCGTGGCGTCGTGGTCGGCGAGCGTACGGTAGGCCAGCGCCTGCATGCCGTGCAGGTCCGCCTCGTCGAAGTGCTGCATCCAGCTCGGCGCCGGTACGTCGCCCTTGTCGGAGACGAACAGCTCTTCCGCCTCGCCCAGCGTGCGGCGCATGGCCTGGCCCTTGCCCATGGCGGCCTGCGCCCAGGCCTCGATGGTGTGCAGCATGGCGCGGGTGCGCGGCAGGGTCTGCTCGCCGGAACCCGACTGGGCCAGCTTCATCAGGTCGAGGGCCTCGTTCGGCTTGCCGAGGTGAACCATCTGGCGGGCGGCGCGGGAGAGTGCCTCGCCGGCGCGCGGCCGGTCACCGCCCTCGCGGGCGGCGTGCGCGGCGATGACGAAGTACTTCTGCGCCGTGGGTTCGAGGCCCACGTCGTGGGACATCCAGCCGGCGAGGACGGCGAGGTTGGCCGCCACCCCCCACAACCGCCGCTGAAGGTGGTCGGGGTGGTGGTAGGCGAGCATCCCGCCCACCTCGTTGAGCTGGCCGACGACCGCCTTGCGCTGGAGGCCGCCTCCTCGGGAGGCGTCCCAGGCGCGGAACACATCGACGGAGCGCTCCAGTGCCTCGATCTCCTGGGAGCCGACGGGAGCCGCCTCGTAGCGGTCGAAGCCCACGGCGTCTGCCTGGGAGGAATGCCCGAAGCGCTGCGCCTCCTTGGCGGCGGCGGGGTCGGTGTGGAGCCAGTCGTGCATGGCGTTGCTGAGGGCGGAGCCTGCGGTGAGCACGGCGCCCGCGCCCATCAGACCGCGACGGTTGAGCATGAGGTCCATTCCCGTGAATTCGGTGAGGACCGCGGCTGTGCGTTCGGGCGCCCAGGGCATGCCGTCGGGGTTCTCCTGCGCCCCCTCCGGCTGCCTTCTGCTGGTGCGCCGCTGCCGTACGAACCCGAGGTCCTCGATGGTCACGACACGACCGAGCCGCTCGGTGAACAGTGCTGCCAGTACCGTGGGCACCGGTTCGCGCGGGGTCTCCCCCATGTCGATCCAGCGCCGTACCCGCGAGGTGTCGGTGGCCAGCTGGGGGTGGCCCATGGCCGCCGCCTGCCGGTTGACCATCCTCGCGAGTTCGCCCTTCGACCAGCCGGCCAGGCCGAACAGGTCGTTCAAGCGGGTGTTCGGACCTTTGCTCACGTCAAGCCCCCAGGTTCTCGGCTGAGTTGACACTAACCCGCCGACAGATGCCCAGCGACTATTCGCCAGGCTTCGCCAGGGCCCGCTCGATGATGCGCCACCCACTGCCGGGTGTCTGGTTGTACTGCGCCTCCCCGCCCCGGTTCACCGGCGGAGCTCCCCAGGGTGAAGTACGGGATCCGGCGGGGCGGCGTACGCAAATCGTCGGCGCACGAAGGGATCCGTAACGCCATGTACGCAGCAACGTCCTCCGTGTCCGCCCCGGTCCGGCCGCACCGCACGCTCCAGGCGGGCGGCGGCCCCTACCTCGAACCCGGCCGCCCCGCCGCTCCGGCGCAGGGCGCCGTACGGGCGCGGCGGATGCCGGGAGCCGGATCTCAGCCGCTCAGCGGAAGAATCGACCTCTCGGGGCCGCAAGGGGCGCAACTGCGCACCGCGCTCGTCTCGGTGCAGCGGATCTGTCCGGAGTTCGCGCCGGTCCAGGTGCTGCGGCGCAGCGGCCGATCGGTCCTCCTGGTGGGCACCACCGGGCGGATGACCGCCGTCGCGAAGGTCTTACTGGACCACTCGCCCGAGTGGCGTGAGCGGTACCGGCACGAAATAGGAGCATACCGGGCGTTCGTCCGGCATCGCCCCCCGGTCCGGGTGCCGCGGCTGATCGCCGCCGACCCGGAGAACTGCGTACTGATCGTCGAGCGGATGGCGGGCCGGGTCGCGGCGCTGCAGCGGCATCCCGTCGAGGCCCCGCCGCGGGTCGACGTACGGGCGGCCCTGGGCGCGGTGTGCCGCGTCAACCAGTGGCGTCCGCCGGCCAGTCTGTTCGGAACCCCGCTGAACTACGCGCGGCGGATCTCCCGCGACTACGAGCTGGGCCTGCTGACCGACCGGGACCTCGGTGACCTGCAGAAACTGCTGCACGGCGTGAAGCTGTCGGGCACGGCCCTCCAGTTCAACCACGGTGACGCGCTCCTGTCGAACCTGCTGCTGTCCCCGGCCGGGCCGGTGCTCCTGGACTGGGAGCACGCGGGCTGGTACCTGCCGGGCTACGACCTGGCCACCCTGTGGACGGTGCTGGGCGACGCCCCGGCCGCGCGCAGCCAGATCAGCCGGCTCGCGCAGTCGGCCGGTCCGGCGGTACGGGACGCCTTCCTGGTCAACCTGATGCTGGTGCTGACCCGCGAGATCCGGATGTCGGAGACGGCCGTCCAGCGCTCGATGCTGGCGACCTCTCCGGCCCAGCCCCTGGCGTCCGGCGCCCTGTCCTCCGGAGAGGAACAGCGGCTGCTGCTGCGCCGCCTGCACGACGACGCCGGGATGGCCCGCGGAGCGATCCGGGCGGCGGTCGGCACCCGCTGACGCGTCCCGCGTCCCCCGTACGCGAAGTCCCGTGGCCCCCACCGCCACGGGACTTCGCTCGTACGCAGTCGCGTACGCGGATGGGTACGCGGATGGGTACGCCGGTGCGTACGCGGGCGCGTACCCGCGCATGCACGCACGGAGGCCGACCCGCCTCCCCCGCACGGCGGTCGGCCCGCCGTCGGCCGCGGTCAGGTGGCGTACGGGAGGAGGTGCACGGGAGGCGGAGGCGCCGGATGCCTTGACATCACATGATCCCCCGAACACCTTTTCTGATTCAGCATCAGACATGCTGGTGTCGTTCCCCCTCCCCCCTCGGCTGGAGCCTGCCCATGTCCGCAAGCGCTTCACGCACGTCCCCCGGAAGCCTCCCGTCCAGGCGTGCCGTCCTCGCCGGGACGGGAGCCGGGGTGTTCAGCGCGGCCGTCCTGCCGTCCGCCGCCGCGCGGGCCGTCGGCGCCGCCGCCCAAGAGGGGCCCCCGCTCGGTGAGTACGACGTCGTCGTGGTCGGTTCAGGGGCCGCCGGGATGACCGCCGCGCTCACCGCCGCCCGGCGGGGGCTGAGCGTCCTGGTGGTGGAGAAGGCGCCCACCTTCGGCGGGTCCGCCGCACGCTCGGGGGCCGGGATCTGGCTGCCCAACAACTCGGTGATCCTGGGCGCCGGGGTGCCGGACACCCCGCAGAAGGCCGCGGCGTACCTCTCCGCGGTCGTCGGGCCCGAGGTACCGGCGGACCGGCAGGCCGCCTTCCTCGCGAACGGGCCGCGGATGCTGGACTTGGTCATGGCCAACAGCCCGCTCAGGTTCCGCTACATGGCGGGGTACAGCGACTACTACCCCGACCTGCCGGGCGGGCTGGCGAACGGCCGCTCCATCGAGCCGGACCAGATCGACGGGAACGTCCTGGGCGGCGAACTGGCCCGCCTGAACCCGGCGTACATGCCGGTCCCCGCCGGGATGGTGGTCTTCAGCCAGGACTACAAGTGGCTGAACCTGGCGGCCGTGAACGCCAGGGGCCTCGCCGTCTCCACCGAGTGCCTGGCGCGCGGCACGAAGGCGGCGCTGCTGGGGCAGAAGCCGCTGACGATGGGCCAGGCCCTGGCGGCCGGGCTGCGCGCCGGCTTGCTGTGGGCGGGGGTGCCGGTGTGGCTGAACAGCCCGCTGGTGGACCTGGTCCAGGAGGGCGGTGCGGTGACCGGGGTGGTCGTGGAGAAGGAGGGTGTGCGCGGCACGGTCCGGGCCCGGCGCGGGGTGGTGATCGGCTCGGGCGGCTTCGAGCACAACGCCTCGATGCGGGCTCAGTACCAGCAGCAGCCGATCGGCACCCAGTGGTCGGTGGGCGCGAAGGAGAACACGGGCGACGGGATCCTGGCGGGCCAGCGGGCCGGGGCGGCGCTGGCCCTGATGGAGGACGCCTGGTGGGGCCCGTCGATCCCGCTGCCCGGGGAGCCGTACTTCTGCCTCGCCGAACGGACCCTGCCGGGCGGGCTCATCGTGAACGGGAACGGTGGGCGGTTCGTCAACGAGGCGGCGCCGTACAGCGATGTCGTGCACGTGATGTACGAGAAGGACCGGGGCGCGGCCGGTTCGCACATCCCGGCGTGGCTGATCGTGGACCAGAACTACCGCAACAAGTACCTGTTCAAGGACGTCCTGCCGACGCTCCTCTTCCCCGACGCGTGGTACGAGGCGGGCGCGGCGAAGAAGGCGTGGACGTGGGACGCGCTGGCCGGCCAGATCGGAGTTCCGGCGGCGGCGCTGCGGGCGACCCTGAACCGGTTCAACGCGCAGGCGTGGAACGGGACCGACTCCGACTTCCACCGGGGCGACACGGCGTACGACCACTACTACACGGATCCGGGGGTGACGCCGAACTCGTGTCTGGCACCCGTCTGGGCGCCGCCGTTCCACGCCTTCAAGATCGTGCCGGGCGATCTGGGCACGAAGGGCGGCATCGTGACGGACGCGCGGGCCCGGGCGCTGCGGGCGGACGGCTCGGTGATCCGGGGCCTGTACGCGGCGGGCAACGCGAGCGCGGCGGTGATGGGCCACAGCTACGCGGGGGCCGGATCGACGATCGGCCCCGCGATGACGTTCGGCTACGTGGCGGCGAACGACATCGCGGACGCGTGATTCGTGTGGATCAGCCCTGCTGGAAGAGCTCGGCGGGGAGCGGCTTCAGGAGGGCGTAGAGGTCGTCGGTGATCGGGCGGTCCCAGCTGGCGATGGTGACCAGCACGTTGTCGCTGCGGTCGAACTGGACGCACGAGATGCGGGACTCCGACAGCTTGACCTTCCGGACGATGAGGAGGTTGTCGCCCTGCATGACGGGGCAGTCCTCGACGCCGGTGACCTCGACGTCCTCGTCGTTCTCCAGGGCGTCGAGGAGCTGGGCGACCTCGAAGGGGACCTGGCCGTCGGCGAGGTCCCGGGCGGGGGAGCCCTCCGGGAGGTTGCCGATGATCATCGCGGGGCCGCGTCCGCCGAACAGGTCGTAGCGGAGGAAGACACCCTGGCAGCTGCCGTCGGGCGCGGGCAGCAGCCCGGCCCCGAGATTGCCCGGCCAGTCCCCCGGGTCCATGGCCAGGACGTCGAAGTCCGGGCCGGCGGGTGTGGCGGCGCGGTGGCGGCGGAGGAAGGACATGCCGCCATGGTACGTGGCCGCACGAGTTTTACGGCCCGGGGGCCCGCACGGTCGCCCTGCCCGGGCGGCGCGCCGGTCCGGCCCGTCGGACCGGCGGGACCGGGCTGGAGCAGTGCGCCGTCGGGGTGGCGTCGCCGGTGACCCGCGGGGCGGTGGCGGGCAGCCGGTGCCGGAGGAAGAGGGCGGGGCCCGAGGCCGCCCCGGCGGCCTCGGCGCCCACCGGGGCGGTGTCGTCGGGCTCCGGCAGGACCACCTCGTCGCCGCCGAACAGGACCGTCCGGGATTCCGGGCCGTCCGTACTCCGGAAGCGGTACCGCTCCCCCGTACCGGCCGGCGCCGCCTGCCAGGAGCGCCGTGCCGGGGCCGTGACCTCAAGGTCCGGGCCACGGCGTCCGCCGCCAGGTCCGGCCGGAGAGGGGCAGAGGGGCCGGGGCGCCCGCCACGGATCGCGCGTCCCCGCGGTGGAGGGCCGGCCCGGCCTGTCTGCGTCCGCAGCCGGAAACCCGGGCTCTGTTCCGCCAGCCAGGTCCACACCGGCACGTCGGGCGAGGGCGCGCAGGAGCCGCTCCAGGTCCCGCGTGCCCTGCGCGAACCGGTCCGTCAGCCCCTCGCGGGCGGGAGCCGGGTTTCGGGGCACGGTCGGGCATCGGCCGGCCGGCCGGCCGGCCCGCCGGGCGGTCAGGCGGTCAGGCGGCCGGGGCCTCCTGGTCGGCGGGCAGGCCGTACGAGGAGCGGTCCGCGGGGGGCGGCGCCACGGTCAGGCGTTCGCGCAGGACGTGGGTGAGGCGGCGGTGCACTCCCCCCGGTCGGTGTCCCGCGAGGTCGCTGACCGGCCGACCGGAGCACGAGGGGACCAGGGGCGCCGGCCCGCCGGGGTCCGGTGCACGGCGGACGGCCCTCTCACACGCGGGGGCCTCGCTCCGTGAGCGGGTGGGCCCGGAATCGTGGTCCATGAGATCTCTCTGCCCCGGCCCCGCCCGGTCCTCATGTCCTGCGCTACGGGCGAACGCCGCTTGAGCGGCGGGCCAGTTGCTCCAGGAGGGAGACGGCCTCGGCGGCCCGGTCGGCGGCGACGAAGAGGGTGGTCGTGGTGGTAGCCGGCGATGACGTTGCAGCTCAGACCGTGTGCGCCGAGTTCGGTGGCGAAGGCGGCGGTGAGCCCGACGGCGTCGAGGGCGGAGTGGACCCGCAGGGTGATCCAGCCGGCCGTGTAGTCGTAGGGCAGGCCGGCCGCGTCGGCTTCCTCCTGGCGCAGGACCAAGGTGAGGCCCTCCGGCTCCAGAACGGTGGCGACGGGTGCGGTTCCCGGCGGGACGGTGGTGCCGGGGACGGTGCAGAACACGTACCGGCCCTCGTTCAGTTCGGGCCGCATCCCGCTCAGCAGTGTCCGCAGGTCGCTCTCTCCGCTCATCCGGCCACCCTAACGGTGATCCACGTAGAGCCGCCGGTGCCACCAGGCGTGCGGGGTGCCGCTCCAGTCGGCCCGGTGCGCGGCGGGCGGAGCGGGGTCGGGGAAGGTGCGGCGGCGGAACTCCTCGTCCAGCAGGCGCAGTACGCGGCCCAGCGCGCGCCGGGCACCGGGCGGCAGGGCGCGGTAGTGGTCGGCCAGCTCGTCCCGGACGACGGCGACGTCGTCCAGCGCGCAGCCGGGGCAGGCCGGGCAGGCCGACGGGACCAGCCACAGCCGGCGGCCGGGCGTGCCCAGGAAGCGCCGGTACATGCGCAGCAGTCCCGCGATCTCTCCCGCCCGGGTCCCCAGGGCCCAGGAGACCTCGGCGCTCGGAGCGGGCGACAGCCGGTCCACGGACGGCAGTTCCCACGCCCAGGCGGGAGGCCGACGGCCTGCGAAGGTTCCTCGTTCGGCGCGCAGCGCGCCGGGCCGCTTACGCGGCATCGCCCTTTCGGCGGATGATCGTCATGGGCCCATCCTGCCCGGGTGGCGCGCGCTCGGCAACGGTTTTGCCGGGGGCGGTCGCCGCGCGGGCGACGGGCCCGGATACGGCCCGGCGGCCCGGCGGGCGACGGCCGGCACGGCCCGGCGGCTATCCGGTGGCCGCGGCCTTCGGCGGTACCGGGTCCGCGTCCGCCGGGCGAGGCCGCGCGGGCGACAGGGCCTGGGTCCGGCCCAGGTCCGGCCCAGGTCCGGCCCAGGTCCGGCCCAGGTCCGGCTAGTGTCCTGCGCCAGTAGTTGATCGTTAGTTGTTGTGTGACTTCTGCTGCTGGTGCGTCTGTTCCTCGTCGGGGCCCGAAGCTGGAGCCGTTGCTGCTGTCAGCTGATGAGCGGGCGGTGTTGGAGCGGTGGACGCGTCGGGCGACGTCGGCCCAGGCCCTGGCCCTACGCGCACGGATTGTGCTGGCGTGCGCGGGACCGGAGGTGCCGCCGATCGTTGCGGTCGCCCGGGACCTGCGGGTGACCGCGGACACGGTCCGCAAGTGGCGCCGACGGTTCCTCGCCGAGCGGCTGGACGGGCTCGTTGACGAGCCCCGGCCGGGCCGGCCGCCCACCATCAGTGTCGATCAGGTGGAGTCGGTCGTGGTCACCACGCTGGAGGAACTCCCGAAGAACGCGACCCACTGGTCGCGTAAGTCGATGGCGGACCGCAGCGGCCTGTCGAAGTCCACCGTGGGTCGGATCTGGCGGAAGTTCCAGCTCAAACCACATCTGACGGACACGTTCAAGCTATCGACGGACCCGTTGTTCGTGGAGAAGGTCTACGACGTCGTCGGCCTGTACTTCAACCCGCCCGAAGGCGCGGTGGTGTTCTCGGTGGACGAGAAGTCCCAGATCCAGGCACTGGACCGGTCCCAGCCGGTCCTGCCGATAATGCCCGGCATGCCCGAGCGGCGGACCCACGACTACGTCCGCAACGGCCTGACCACCCTGTTCGCCGCGTTCGACGTCGCCACCGGCGAGGTCATCAGCGCCCTGCACCGTCGGCACCGGGCGGCCGAGTTCAAGAAGTTCCTGATCAGGATCGACAAGGAGGTACCAGCGCACCTCCAGGTCCACCTGATCGTGGACAACTACGGCACCCACAAGACGCCCGCGATCAGGACCTGGCTGGGCAAGCACCCGCGATTTCAGCTGCATTTCACCCCGACCGGCTCCTCGTGGATCAACCAGGTCGAGCGGTGGTTCGGCTTCCTGGCCGACCAGATGATCCGCCGTGGCGCACACAAGAACGTCCAGGCCCTCGAAGCCGACATCCGCAAGTGGGTCAAGAACTGGAACGAAGACCCCAAGCCGTTCATCTGGACCAAGACAGCCGAAGAGATCCTCGACTCCCTCGCACGTTTCTGCCGACGGATCTCCGGCGCAGGACACTAGGTCCGGCTAGGTCCGGCCTAGGTCAGGTCGAACTCGCCGCCCCGCGCGTCCAGTACGAACCTGCGCCACTCGTCCGGCGCGAAGATCAGCGACGGGCTTTCGGGGCGCTCGCTGTTGCGCATCGCGATGAAGCCCTCGACGAAGGCGATCTGGACGTCCCCCGCCCCCCGGCTGCTCGACCGCCACTCGGCCCCGGTGAGATCGAGGTTCGGCTTGTCCCAGCCGGCGAAGGGCTGTGAAGTCATGCTCTCGGCCACGTGCGTGCTCCTCCCGGTACGTCGTCCGGGGCCAAGGTTAACCACCGCGGCGGGTGTCGCACAGGGCACGGTGAGTCAGCCGTGGCCGGGTCGGCACCCCGCACGGCCCCGCCCGCGAGGGCGCGTCGGCGTTCAGGACGCGGGCGGCTCGGCCCCCACCAGCCACATGGAGAAGAACTGCGCGCCGCCGCCGTACGCGTGCCCCAGGGCCCGACGGGCGTCCGGAACCTGGTGTTCTCCGGCCTGGCCGCGGACCTGGAGTGCCGCCTCCGCGAAGCGGATCATGCCGGAGGCCCCGATCGGGTTGGTGGACAGGACACCCCCCGACGGGTTGACCGGAAGGTCCCCGTCCAGTTCGGTCACTCCGGCCTCGGTGAGCTTCCAGCCCTCGCCCTCCGCCGCGAAGCCGAGGTTCTCCAGCCACATCGGCTCGTACCAGGAGAACGGCACGTACATCTCCACGGCGTCGATCTCCCGGCGCGGGTCGGTGATCCCCGCCTGGCGGTAGACGTCGGCCGCGCAGTCCTTGCCGGCCTGCGGGGAGACGAAGTCCTTGCCCGCGAAGAGGGTCGGCTCGCTGCGCATGGCCCCGCCGTGCACCCAGGCCGCGGGTTTCGGCGAGCGGGCCGCGCCCTCCCGGTCGGTGAGGATCATCGCGCAGGCGCCGTCCGAGGAGGGACAGGTCTCGGAGTAGCGGATCGGGTCCCACAGCATCGGCGAGGCCTGGACCTTCTCCAGGGTGATGTCGTGCTCGTGCAGATGCGCGTACGGGTTCTTCAGCGCGTTGCGCCGGTCCTTGTACGCCACCAGCGAGCCGACCGTGTCGGGGGCGCCGGTGCGCCGCATGTACGCGCGCACGTGCGGGGCGAAGAATCCGCCCGCGCCCGCCAGCAGGGGCTGCTGGAACGGGACGGGGAGGGAGAGGCCCCACATGGCGTTGGACTCGGACTGCTTCTCGAAGGCGAGGGTGAGGACGGTCCGGTGGACGCGGGCCGCGACGAGGTTGGCGGCGACGAGCGCGGTGGACCCGCCGACCGAACCGGCCGTGTGGACGCGCAGCATGGGCTTGCCGACGGCGCCGAGCGCATCGGCCAGGTACAGCTCCGGCATCATCACGCCCTCGAAGAAGTCGGGGGCCTTGCCGATGACGACCGCGTCGATGTCCGCCCAGCCCAGCCCGGCGTCGGCGAGGGCGCGCACGGCGGCCTCCCGGACGAGGCCGGCGATGGAGACGTCGTGGCGGGCGGCGACGTGCTTGGTCTGGCCGATCCCGACGACGGCCACGGGTTCCTTGCCCGATGTGCTCATGCGGGGTCCCCTTCCAGGACGGCTACCAGGTTCTGCTGGAGGCAGGGGCCGGAGGTGGCGTGCGCGAGGGCGCGGTCGGACTCGCCGCGGTGGATGCGGGCGGCCGCCTCACCGATCCGGATCAGGCCGGCGGCCATGATCGGGTTGGCGGCGAGCGCCCCGCCGGAGGGGTTGACGGTGACGCCGTCGCCGAGCCCGAGGACCTTGCGGAGCACGACCTCCTGCGAGGAGAACGGCGCGTGCAGTTCCGCCGTGTCCACCGGGGCGTCGAAGACCCCGGCGCGCTCGGCGGCGGTCCGGGTGGACGGGGAGTCGGTGAGGTCGCGCAGGCCCAGGCCGTGGGCCTCGATCCGGTGGTCGATGCCGGTGATCCAGGCGGGGCGCTCGCACAGCCGCCGGGCCGTGTCCCCGGCGGCGAGGATCACGGCCGCCGCGCCGTCGCCGATGGGCGGGCAGTCGCCGGTGCGCAGCGGGCGGACCTGGTAGTCGCCCTGGGGCACCGGACCGCTCAGCTGCGCGTGCGGGTTGGCTCCGGCCGCGGCTCGGCTGCGGGCGCCGATGGCGGCCAGGGACGGCTCGTCGGTCTCACCCGCGTCGATCAGGGCCTGGGCCTGGAGGGCGGCCAGGGCCACCGAGTCCGGCCAGAGGGGGGCGAGGTAGTACGGGTCGAGCTGCCGGGTCAGTACATCGCGTACCGATCCCGGGGAGGACTTCCCGTACGAGTAGACGAGCGCGGTGTCGGCCTCGCCGGTCTGGATCTTGACCCAGGCCTCGTAGAGGGCCCAGGCGCCGTCCATCTCGACGTGCGACTCGGAGATCGGCGGCCAGGCCCCGACCCCGTCGAGGGTCATGGTGAAGGAGAAGGCCCGGCCGGCGAGGTAGTCGCTGGACCCGGAGCAGGTGAAGCCGATCTCGCCGGCCTTCAGACCGGTCCGGGCCAGCACTTGGTGGAGGACCGGCATGACCATCTCGACTTCGCTGAGGTCGTCGGTGCGGCGGAGGTGGTCGCTCTGCGCGAAGGCGACGACGGCGACGTCGCGTGCGTGCCTGCTCGTCCTGGGCATCAGATGAGCTCCTTGTACGCGTCGTAGTCCGCGTCCGGCTCGCCGGTGGGGCGGTAGTGGTCGGGGTGGCGGCCGCCTTCGGTCCACACGGGTTCGACGCGCAGGCCCATGCGGACCTGGTCGTACGGGATGCCGCCGATCCGGCCGTGGAGGGCGAGGCCGGCGCCGTCGAGGGCGATGTGGGCGTAGACGTAGGGGACTTCGATGTCGAGGCCGCGAGCCTTGATGTTGACGATGCAGTAGGTGGTGACGGTGCCGGCCGGGCCGACCTCGACCTGGTCGGTGGTGGCGACCCCGCAGGTGGGGCAGGCCCCGCGCGGGGGGACGTACACCTTGTGGCAGGAGGGGCAGCGCTCGCCGATGGTCTTCCGCCGGGAGAGGCCGTTGATGTAGGCGGTCTGGGCGCGGCCGGGGCTGTACGTGTAGTCCAGGCGGGCCGCGGCGACGATGCCGGTGACGGGGTCCGCGAACTCCCCGTCGTGCGGGACGGCTTCGTGGCCGGCCGGGCCCTCGTACGGCTCGAAGCAGGCGATGTCGGTGATCGCCCCGGTGCGCTCGGCGGCCCAGCGCACGCGCACCCGCATCCCGGTGCGCACGGATTCGGGGCCGGGGGCGTCGAGGGCGTGCAGGAGGGCGGTGTCGGCGCCGTCGAGCGTGACGAGGACCCACGCGAACGGCGTGTCCAGGGGCTGGTTCGGGCGGGGCCGCCCGTTCCAGGCCCAGGTGGTGACGGTGCCGGTGGCGCCGACCTCGACGAGTTCGCGGATCTCTTCGGCGGTGACGGGGTCGTACTCGGCGGGCGGGACCATCACCGTGCCGCCGGAGGTCCTGACGCCGAGCACGCGGCGTTCGCGCAGCCCGGTGAGGAAGGCGGACTGAACGGGTCCGAGGGACCGGGTGAAGGGGAACTCGACGACGAGCGGCGCGCGGAGTACGTCGGATGAGGGCACGTGGGGCGAGGGCGCGTCGGGCGAGGGCACGGTGGCTGTCACGGGTGGCTCTCCAATCGGGTCGGGGCGGGGCACTTCTCGTCACGGGGCCATGCCCAGGGGCCACGTCCAGGGGCCACGTCCAGGGGCCACGTCCAGGGGCCACGTCCAGCCCCGTCGGCGCCCGAGGCACGGGCCCCCGATCTCCCGGGCCCGCCGGCGTGTGGGGCGCGGGGGTCCGGGGCGGAGTCCCGGCAGCGGCGCCGCACCGCCCCACGCACGGGCGCGACGCCGGCCCGGCCCGGCGGCCCGGTCCGGACAGGACAGGGCAGAGCAGAGCAGGGCAGGGCCCGGGAGGCTACTCCCGGCGGTACACCGCGGGCCGCTTCTCGGCGAAGGCCCGCGCCCCCTCCTTGGCGTCCGCCGTGTCGAAGACCGGCCAGCCCCGCAGGAGCTCGGACGCCAGTCCCTCCCGCTCCGTCAGCTCGGCGGTCTCGTAGACCGACGCCTTGACCGCTTCGACGGCCAACGGCCCGCACGCGTTGATCCGTTCCGCGATCTCCAGCGCCGCCTCCAGCGCCGTACCGTCCGGCACGACCCGCCCGACCAGCCCGATCCGCGCCGCCTCCTCGGCGGAGTACGGACGCCCGGTCAGCAGCATCTCCAGGGCGTGCGTGCGCGGGATCTGACGCGGCAACCGCACCGTCGAGCCGCCGATCGGGAAGAGCCCCCGCCTGACCTCGAAGAGCCCGAAGGTGGCCCCCTCCCCCGCAACCCGGATGTCCGTGCCCTGGAGGATCTCGGTGCCGCCGGCCACGCAGTAGCCCTCCACCGCCGCGATCACGGGCTTGCGCGGCCGGTGGTGGCGGAGCATGGCCTTCCAGTGGAGGTCGGGATCCGCCTTCAGCCGGTCCCGGTACTGGTCGCCCGCCATCCCCTTCCCGGCCAGCGCCTTGAGGTCCATGCCGGCGCAGAAGTCCCCGCCCGCGCCCGTCAGCACCACGGAGCGGATGGCGTCGTCGGCGTCCGCCTCCAGCCACCCGTCGTACAGCCCCACCAGCAGCGGCAGCGAGAGCGCGTTCTTCGCCTCGGGCCTGTTCATGGTGAGCACCAGCGTGGCGCCGTGGCGTTGCACGGTCAGGTGTTCCGTCCCACCCATTGCCGTCCTCCCGTCTCAAGACCTAGAACAGGTTGCAGTAGGGGCGGGTGCAGTTCAATAGTTTTCTGACACACAGTCAGATTTCTTGGGCGGCTCCCTTCCCAGTTGCCGTCTCCGGCGCTCTAATGACCGCCGGAGCAGACCAGCCACGGGGCCAGTCGTCGGGAACATTCGGGTCAGGAGGAACGGTGGAGTACAACCTTGCCGACCTGTTCGAGTCGGTCGTGGACGTGGTCCCGGACCGCGAGGCCCTCGTCTACGTGGACCACCCCGGCACCGGTGCCGAGCGCCGACTCACCTACGCGGAGCTGGACTCGGCGGCGAACCGGATCGCGCACCACCTGCTGGACAGCGGGCTGAAGGCCGGCGAGCACCTGGGCCTGCACCTCTACAACGGGATCGAATACCTCCAGACCGTGCTGGCCTGCCTGAAGGCCAGGCTGGTTCCGGTGAACGTCAACTACCGTTATGTGGAAGAGGAGTTGGTCTACCTCTACAACGACGCCGACCTCGCCGCGCTCGTCTTCGAGGGCGAGTTCACGGAGCGGGTGGCGGCCGCGCTGCCGCAGACGCCGAAGCTCCGGCACCTGATCCGGGTCGGCGTCGCTCCCGAAGGAGCCGCGGAGCCTTCGATCGCGCCGGTCCCGTACGCGCAGGCCGAGGCGGCCGGCTCGCCCGGGCGCGGTTTCCCGCCCCGGAGCGCCGACGACCTGTTCATCATCTACACCGGCGGCACGACCGGTATGCCCAAGGGCGTGATGTGGCGGGCGGAGGACCTCTTCTTCGCCGGGCTCTTCGGCGGCGAGCCGTCGGGCGAGCCGGTGAAGCGGCCCGAGGAGCTGGCCGAGCGGGTCGCGGCGCGCGGCGCCGGGCTCACCTTCTTCCCGGCTCCGCCCCTGATGCACGGCACGTCCACGCTGACCTCGTTCATCGCCTTCAACTACGGGCAGCGGGTGGTCATCCACCGCAAGTACGCGCCCGAGGAGGTGCTCCGCACGATCGAGAAGGAGAAGGTGTCCAGCGTGTCGCTGGTGGGCGACGCGATGCTGCGGCCGCTCATCGACGCGCTGAAGGGCCCGCTCAAGGGGGCCGACCTGTCCTCGCTGTTCAGCGTCTCCTCGTCCGGCGCGATCATGTCGGAGACGGTGCGCGCGGAGTTCCAGCGGCTCGTACCCAACGTGCTGCTCCTGAACAACTTCGGGTCCTCGGAGTCCGGATCCAACGGTCGGGCGACGAACGACTCCGGCCCGGAGAAGGGCTTCCGCCTGGAGGTCAACGACCGTACGCAGGTGGTGGACCCGGTGACGCACGAGCCCGTACCCGTGGGCCAACCGGGCCGTCTCGCGCAGCGCGGCCATGTCCCGCTCGGCTACTACAACGACCCGGCCAAGACCGCCGAGACGTTCTTCCAGAAGGGCGCGGAGCGCTGGGTGCTGCTCGGTGACATGGCCACGGTGGACGAGCAGGGCATCGTCACGGTCCTCGGGCGCGGCTCGCAGTGCATCAACACGGGCGGCGAGAAGGTCTACCCGGAGGAGGTCGAGCAGGCGCTGAAGTCACACCCGGACGTGTACGACGCCCTGGTCGCCGGCGTCCCGGACCCGACCTGGGGCAGCCACGTGGCCGCGGTGGTGCAGATCCGGGCGGGCGCGCCGGAGCCGACCCTGGACGAGATCCAGAGCCACTGCCGCACCCGGCTCGCGGGCTACAAGATCCCGCGCCAGCTGGTCGTCGCCCCCGCCATCCAGCGCTCCCCGAGCGGCAAGGCGGACTACCGGTGGGCCAAGACGGTGGCGACCCGGGCGGACACGGCCGGCCAGGACGTGGGGCGAAAGTAGCACCGGGCGCCCGAAGGGTGCGGCCCACGGCGTCCGGTGCCGTGCATCGCACGGCGGAGGGCCGCCCGACCACCGGACGTACCCGGGAGACCCCGACGACGCAGCGGGCGCGGCGTCCGGGGGCCCTCCCGGCGTAGCCGGGGGGAGCGTCGCGGGGCCGGAGGGTGAGGTCGTGGGCGGTGCCCTTGGCGCGGGCCGCGGCGGCGGCCCCGTGCTCGTGCGGACCGTCACCCGGCTGGCCCGCGCCGACCAGCGCAGACAGGCCGCTGTCCTTGCTCGCAGGTGGCGCGCCCGCCCTCGGTGACACCTGGCCTCCCACCCTGCCGGACAGCCGGGGACGGCCGGGGACGGCCCGGGCCGCGGGGGTTGCGACCGCTCCGCGTGCGCGCGAACGCGTCACCCGGTAGCGTCGAAAACGCGTGTTCCGCCCCAACCGCCGCGCCCTGGCCCGGCAGGGCCGCCGCCGATGTCGGCACAGGAACGAGACCCCATGCCACAGCACAGCTTCCACGCGGTGGCGGCCGCGGCCGCTCTGGTCTGCCTGACGGCATTCGGCCCCACACCCGGCGGCGCCGCGTCACCCGCCGCCCAGCCCGCCGGGCCCAGCCCGGCAGCCCCGTCCCGGTTCGTGCCCGGACCCTGTCCGAAGCCGCCCGAGCCCATCGAAGCGCTGAGCGGCGCACGGTGCGGCTTCCTGGAGGTCCCCGAGAGCCGCTCCCGCCCCGGCGGCCGGACCATCAAGCTGGCCGTCGCGGTGATTCCGGCCGTCACCCCCGCGAAGCCTGCACAGGACCCCGTGGTGTTCATGGCGGGCGGCCCCGGTGCCGACACGTTCGACGACATTCCGTTCCTCGTCGGCTCCGGCCTGAACAAGGACCGCGACCTGATCATCATGGCCCAGCGCGGCAACCTCTACGACCGGCCGAACCTCGCCTGCCCTGAGATCGACCGGTTCAACGCGCAGGCCGTGGGCCTCGGCTACGACTCGCAGCAGGCGGAACAGCTCATGCTGAAGGCGGTCAAGGACTGCCGCAGCCGCCTGACGGCCGAGGGCATCGACCTGAGCGCCTACAACACCACCGAGAACGCCGCCGACTTCGCCGACCTGCGCAAGGCGCTGGGCATTCCCCGGTGGAACGTCTACGGCTACTCCTACGGCAGCAACCTGGCCCTCACGTACCTGCGCCTGCACCCCGAGGGCATCCGCGCGTTCGCGATCGACTCGATCACGCCTCCGCAGCACGTGACCCTGCCGTGGACATGGGCCAGCACCGCTGAGGGGATCGACGCCATCCTCGAGGCGTGCGCGGCCGAGCCCGCCTGCAAGGACCGTTACCCGGACGTCCGCCGTACTCTGACCGAACAGGTACGCAAGCTGGAAGCACACCCCCTGACGCTGAACGTCGCGCCGCCCGGCGGAGGGAAGCCGGTCAAGGTCGTCCTCGACGGCGGCGCGCTCCTGAACCTGATCGTCGCCTTCACCCCCCGGCCCGAGGACCTTCCGGCGGCGCTCGACGAGCTCGGCAACGGAAACCCGCAGCGCTTCGCGCAGGCCCGCGCGGCCGGCTCGGTCCAGAAGGTCGGCATGTTCGCGCACGGCCTGACGGAGTCGGTGGTGTGCGGCGAATGGGCTCCGGGGTACTCGGAGACCGACGTGCTGAAGGCGGGGCGCAAGACCTACCCCGGGTGGCCGGACACGGTCCTGGCCCAGGTGCCGCAACTTCCCTTCCAGTACCCGGCGTGCCGCATCTGGAACGTTCCGGACCGCGCGGCCGCCCAGCGGTTGCCCACGGTCAGCTCGGTGCCGGCGCTCGTCATCTCCGGCACGTTCGACGTGAAGACGGGGGCGAGTTGGGCGAAGGACGTGGCCCGCAACCTGTCCCGCTCGACCTCCGTGCTGGTCCCCGGAATCGGCCACTGGGTGGTCCCGCAGTCGCCGTGCGCGCAGAGCGTGCTGGCCTCGTTCTTCGCTCGCCCGACCGCGCCCGACACCGCGTGCGTGGACGGTCTCAAGCCCAAACCGTTCACGATCATCCCGAAATGACCGGGAGGGCAGATGGCACGCCACCAAGCGCCCCGTCGTCGCCGCACCGCACGACGGCTCCGGGCCACGTCGGCCGGCCTGGCGACCGGCCTCCTGGTCACCGGCCTGCTCGCGGCGCCCGCCCAGGCGCAGACCCGCACCGGCACCACCCCCACCCCCGGTGCGCCGATCGGCACGACCGCCCGGACGGTGGGCGACGCGAGCTACGAACCGGGGCCCTGCCCCAAGACACCGGAACCGATCGAGGCCCTCGAAGGGGCCCGCTGCGGAACGCTCACCGTGCCTGAGAACCGCGCCAAGCCGAACGGTCGAACGATCGAACTCGGTGTCGCGATCGTGCCCGCGGCCGCCGACAAGCCGAAACCCGACCCGATCGTCTGGCTCGCGGGCGGGCCCGGGGACGACGCCGTGGGCGAGGCGAAGATGGCGGTCGACGGCGGCCTGAACCGCGAGCGTGACGTGATCTTCATGTCCCAGCGCGGCACGTACTCGGCCGACCCGAATCTCCTGTGCCCCAACATCGACGAGTTCAACGCACGCTCGGTCGGCCTCGTCTACGACGCCCCGTCCACCGGGCGCCTGCACGTTGAGGCCACGAAGGCCTGCCGCGACAAGCTGGCGGCCCGCGGGATCGACCTCAGCGCCTACAACGACACCGAGAGCGCCGCCGACTACGAGGACCTGCGCAAGGCGCTGGGCCTGGCGCAGTGGAACCTGTACGGCATCTCCTACGGCACCCACCTGGCGCTGGCCTACATGCGCCTGCACCCCGAGGGGCTCCGTTCGGTGGGCATCGACGGCATCCTGCCGCCGTCCAAGGCCGGCTCGGCGGCGACCTGGAGCAGCGCCCGGCAGGGCTTCCACGGCCTGTTCAAGGCCTGCGCGGACCAGTCGGCGTGCAACAAGCGCTATCCGAACCTGTCGGCCACCTTCGACCGGCTCGTCCGGGAACTCGAAGCCCATCCGGTCACCACCACCGTCACGCTCCCCGGCAGCGACAAGCCGGTGAAGGTCGTACTGGACGGCGGGGCCCTGGTGAACTGGATGACCTCGGCCACCCACGTGGCGCCCCAGGTGCCCATCGCCCTCGACGAGCTGGCGCACGGCAAGCCGCAGCGGATCGCACGGCAGTGGGCGGGCGGCAAGCTCAGCCCCCAGGCCATGGGCAGGGTTGCCCACGGTCTCGCCTACGGCGTCTTCTGCAGCGAGTGGACGCCGTACGAGAGCCAGGAGGAGGCGCTCCGGGGCGGACAGGACGCGTTCCCGTCGTTCCCCCGCTCGGTGCAGGCCCAGGCGCCGCAGCTCACCTTCCTCCGTCCGGACTGCGACGCCTGGAACGTCCCGGCGGCGCCGCGCTCGATCCGGGACGTCACGCGCGGCGACATCCCCACCCTCGCCCTGTCGGGCAGCTTCGACTCGCAGACCGGGGCGGACAACGGGCCGTACGTGGCCCGCACGCTGAGCAAGGCCAAGGTCGTCACGGTCCCCTACGAGCCGCACGTGGTGTTCGCCACCTCCAAGTGCGCCCAGGAGATCGCCGTCTCGTTCTTCGACGACCCGGCCGCGCCGAAGACCGGATGCCTCAAGGGCCTCGAGCCGCCCGAGTTCGAGATCGGGCCGTGAAACCGCTCGCGGCCGGATCCGGAGCCTGACCGGGGCCCGGGAGCCGGCCGGGGCCCGGGTCAGGCCCCGGAGGACAGGAACCGCTCCACCCGGGCCGCGAACCACTCCGGGGCGTCCAGCCACGGGAAGTGGCAGACCCGGGGCTGGACGTCGACCGCTCCCCGCGGGAACAGCGAGGCGAGCTCGGCCGCCGACGCCGGAACGGGGTTGCCGTCCAGTTCCGCGAGCAGCGAGTACGGCCCGGCCCTTCCCGCTTGTCCTGCTCGATGCGTGGCGGACAGAAGGGCCGGATGCCGTGTGCGGCTGTCAACGAGCGCGGCCCGGGCTTGGGATGCGTCGCGACAGGTGCCTGTCAGCCGCGCTTGGGGTGGGCGGTGGCGGAGTAGGCGTCGTGCCAGGCTGCCTTGGCGCCGGAGTCGCCGATTCGGTAGACCTGTACCCCCGCACCGACTCCGACGACGAGGGACAGCACCGTAGCGGCGATGCGTAGCGGCGTCCCCACCGTGCTGGTGGATGCCCCCGCCTCGGAGGTGCGGCGGGCGGCGCTGCGGTAGAACCACCACACCGCCGCCGCCACCAGGAAGAGCCCGATGACCCAGGGGAGCAGTTCGTCCCCGAGTTCGGTGTGCTTACGCACCAGCGGATCGCGGTCCACGTGCCGTTCCAGCCACTCGCCGGAGTCGGTCGTCAGCGGCACGCTGATCAGGGACACCAGGGCGAGGGCCGGCAGGGCGAGACCGAAGCGGCGCATGACGGAGGGGAGGGCGGCGCACAGGATCACCGCGAGAGCGGTGAGGGGTACCAGGACCACGACGACGTGCACGAACAGGACGTGCGCGGGAATGCCGTTGATCAGGTCGAGACCCACAGGGGGCTCCTTCGGGGGTGGCGTTCAACTCTGGACAAGGGACGAGCCGGGCTCCTGCGGCGGCTTCGGTGGCAAAGCCGCGGCCTCTATCGGGCGGCGCCCGCTCCTTGCGCGCGGGGATGATCCTGTGTCGCGCCTCATGCCCCATAGCGGCCGAATCCCGGTGTTCGCCATTCCTGGCCGTCGGGCAGGACGGCGAGGGCTTCGTAGCCGTCCAGTGCCTCCAGCCATTCCCGCGCGCCGTCGCCTCGGGCGAAGGCCGCGGTGGCGTAGGTGTCGGTCAGGGTCAGGCGGGGGCCGACGAGAGTGAGGGAGGCGAACGTGGTGGCGGGTGTGCCGGTGTGGGGGTTGAGGATGTGGGCGCCCCGTTCGGCCGTGCCGGAAGTGGCGACGGCCAGGTCATGGTCGGCGGTGACGACGGTGGCGAGTTCGCCCGGGCGCAGGGGGTGAGTTATGCCGATGCGCCACGGGGTGCCGGGGGTTGCTTGGCCGCGCAGCTGGAGGTCGCCGCCGCCGTTCACACAGGTGTGGCGGGCGCCTGCTTCGTACAGGAGTTGGGAGGCGGCTTCGGTGGCCCAGCCTTTGACGAGTCCGGAGGGGTCGATGGTGCCGGCGGGTACGACGCTGAACCATCCGTCACTGACGTGGGCGGCCTGGGCGCAGAGCGACATGACTTCGCGGACTTCGGGTGGGCAGTCCGCCAGATGGATCTCGCCGCGGTCGAGTCGGCTGATGTGGCTGTCGGGCCGGTAGGTGGAGAACACGGCGTCCACGTAGTGGAGTTGTCGCACGGCTGCGGCGAGCGCGTGGTGGATGGCGGGGGTGGGCTCGTCGCGGATGTCGAAGGAGAAGACGGTGCCCATCACGTGCTCGACGTGGCGCAGTCCGGTCGCGGGTTCAGGCATGGGCCTGGTCCAGGGCGCTCTGGAGGGACTGGATGTAGCCCTGGCTGGTGTAGCTGGCGCCGGAGACGGCGTCGATGTGAGCACTTTGGGCGCCGAGCGCTTCCTGGGTGAGGCGGGGCAGGGCGTAAGAAGCGATCCGCTGGTCACGGCCGTTCTGGTCCGGGGCCTGGAGGACCTTGACGGCGGTGATCTTTCCCTTGCTGAGGGTGGCGGCGACCTGCACGGTCCCGTACTGGGTGTCGATGGGATCCCCGGTGAACGTGCCCGTTCCGGTGGAGGCGCCCGGCGAGGTACCTGCTGGAGTATGCGAGGTCGTGGAGGGGCGGGGAACTGCACCGGCGAGGGCGGGGGCCTGGTGGGGTTTGAGAGCGAGCAGGGTGACGGTGAGGGCGCTGATCCCGGTGGTGGCAAGGACGGCTCGGCGCATGACGGTTCTCCTCAGAACGCGAAGGACTCGTGGTGGATGCGCCGGGCGGGGACCCCGGCATCGCGCAGGGCCCCGATCGCGGCCTCGGTCATGCCGGGAGGGCCGCACAGATAGACGTCGTGCGCGGCCAGATCCGGGACCAGGGTGCTCAGGCCCCGGGCGGTAAGGGGTGAGGAGTGTCCGGCCGGTTCGTCGACGACGTAGTGCACGGTGGCTCGTCGGCGGGCGGCGATCTCGTCGAGTTCACCGCGCAGGGCGAGGTCGACGGCCCGGCGGGCACGGTAGACGAGCGTCACCCGTCCCGGAAGCGTCTCGAAGAGTGCACGCAGCGGGGTGATGCCGACCCCGCCGGCCAGAAGCAGGACCTTGGGAGCGGTACGGCGATGCGCGGTGAAGCCGCCGTAGGGGCCCTCGGCCCACACCCGGGTACCGGGCGCCAGGCGGGCGAGAGCCGCGCTGTGCCCACCCGCCGTCTTGACGGTGATGCGCAGGTGGCCGGGGTGGGCGGGGGCCGAGAGGGAGTACGGGTTCGCGGTCCACCACAGTCCGCGGGCCAAAAAACGCCAGCGAAGGAACTGCCCCGGCTCGCCCCCGAGTTCGTCGAGTTGCCGGCCTGTGAGGTGGACGGAGACCACGCCCGGGGCTTCGGGGTGGACCGCGGCCACGCGCAGGCGGTGGCGCAGTCCGCGCCGGACGGGGACGGCGAACCGGTACCAGGCGACCAGGGCCGCGACCCCGAGAAACAGGGTGTACCAGGCTGCTTGGGCGAGGCGGTTGCCGACGAAGTCGGCTCCGTTGGACAGCTGGTGGCCGAAGGTGAGGAAGACCGCCAGATAGGTCGCGAAGTGCAGGTAGTGCCAGGTTTCGTAACTCATCCTGCGGCGCGCCGCGCGGGCCGAGAGCACTCCGGTCAGCAGGAACAGCAGGAAGCCGATGGTGCCCTTGAGGAGGTCGGGGTAGTGCAGGACGAGGGTGGAGGTCTGGCTCACCACGTTCGTGTGGGAGGTCAGCGAATAGCCCCAGATGATCAGCAGGGTGTGGGCGAGGGCGAGGGAGACGGTGCAGCGGCCGCCCAGCGCGTGCCAGCGGGCGAGCCGGTCGGTGCCGATGGTGTGGTCCAGGAGCGGCATCCTGGCCATGAGGGCCAGGAGGACCGCGCAGGCGTATCCGGCCAGGAGGCCGGTGATGCGTCCCGCATCGGTGAGCCAGCCCGACGGGCCCACGACCGAGTTCGTGTCGCTCCACCACAGGACCAGCACCCCGGCGGCACCTGCCCAGATCGCCAGCGGCACCAGGAACGGGACGGCGCTGCGGCGCGGGCGCCGGTGGCGCATTCCGCGGCTCGCATACGTGGTGGTGGTGAACGTGGTGGTCATGGGGCTCCTCCGGATATGGCGCATGCTCCGGCGTTGGGCGGCCAGCCTCACAGCCCAACCTCTGTGTACCTTCTGAAACGGCCCCGCCGGCCCCTCTCGGCTCCGACTCAGAGGAAACTCAGAGACACGCCTCACCCCTGGCGTGGCCTGCGCCGGGGGATGCTGGAGGAATCATGGAAGAGCCGCGTACGACACCGCTTCTGCACCGCGCCGACGGAGAGCCCGTACGGGTCCTCGTCGTCGACGACGAACCCGACGTCACCGATGTCCTGGCCGGAGTCGTGACCGGCGAGGGCTGGCAGGTCCGCATCGCCGCCGACGGTGCGACCGCACTCGCGACGGCCCGTGATTTCCGGCCCGACGCGGTGGTCCTGGACTGGATGCTGCCCGACCTGGACGGGCTCCAGGTCCTGCGGGCCCTCAGACGTGAGATGCCCAAGGTGTGCGTCCTGTTCCTGACCGCCCGCGACGCCGTGGAGGACCGCATCGCCGGGATCACCGCGGGCGGCGACGACTACGTCACCAAGCCCTACAGCCTGGAGGAAGTCCTGGCCCGGCTGCGGGGGCTGCTGCGGCGGGCCGGGATGACCGCGGAGCCGGGCGCGAACCTGCTCACCGTAGGAGACCTCACGATGGACGAGGAGGCCAGAGAGGTCCGGCGAGGCGGGGCCGCGGTCGATCTGTCCCGTACTGAGTTCGAACTCCTGCGGTTCCTGATGCGCAACCCCCGCCGGGTTCTGTCCAAGGTCCAGATCCTCGACCGGGTCTGGGCGTACGACTTCGGCGGCCGCGCCCACGTCGTCGAGCTGTACATCAGCTACCTGCGCAAGAAGATCGACTCCGGACGCACGCCGATGATCCACACCGTGCGCGGCGTCGGCTACGTCCTCAAGCCGGACACCCCGTGAGGCGCCTGCTGCCCCGCACCCTGCGCGGCCAGCTCACCGCCGGACTCGTCACCCTGCTCGCCCTCGCCTGCCTCGCCGTCGGCGTCATGACCGCCCTCGCCCTGCGCGGCTTCCTCATCGGGCGACTCGACGATCAGCTTTCCGCCTCCGGCGGCCGGTTCGCCGCCAGCCTGGAACACGAGGCCAAGCCCGACGCCGACAACCGCCCCGACACCCGGGGCCAGGCCGAATCGACCTTCGGCGCCCGCCTGCTGGATGACACCGTCACCCAGGCCGCCGTCGTCGAGGACGCCACCGACCGCCCCCTCCACCTCATCCCCGAAGACCGCCGCACCCTGGCGGGAATCCCCGTTGACGGAGACGGACACAGCATCCGCCTCTCCGGTCTGGGCAAGTACCGCGTCTCCGCTGTCCGGGGCGACGACCAGGACATCCTCATCACAGGTCTGCCCCTGCACCCGGTGGAAGAGACCGTGCACCGCCTCGAAGCGGTCGAGGCCGCGCTGTTCGGCGCCGCCCTCCTGGCCACTGGCACCGCCGCGGCCCTGTGGGTACGGATCTCCCTGCGCCCCCTCCAACGAGTCACCGCACGGGCCGCGGAGGTCGCCCGGTTGCCGCTGGCCAGTGGCGAGATCGCCATGCCCGGACCGCTCCCCGGCACCGACCCCCGTACCGAGGTCGGCCAGGTCGGCACCGCCTTCAACCACATGCTCGTCCACGTCGAAGGCGCTCTCACCCGACGCCACGCGAGTGAAGAGCGGCTGCGGCACTTCGCTGCCGACGCCAGCCACGAACTACGCACCCCCGTCGCCAACATCCGAGGCCACGCCGAACTCGCCCTGCGCCACCGCGGGACCGTCCCCGCCGAGGTCCGCCACGCCCTGGAACGCATCGGCAGCGAGTCACAGCGCATGACCCGGCTCGTCGACGACCTGCTCCTCCTCGCCCGCCTGGATGCGGGACGCCCCCTCGAACACGAGCCCGTCGACCTGACCCTGCTGATCCTGAACGCGACGGACGACGCCCGCGCCGCCGGCCCCAGCCACCACTGGCTCCTCGACCTCCCCGAAGAACCGGTCACCGTCACCGGCGACGCCCACCGCCTC
This sequence comes from Streptomyces sp. NPDC056224, assembly GCF_042267665.1. Taxonomy (NCBI): domain Bacteria; kingdom Bacillati; phylum Actinomycetota; class Actinomycetes; order Kitasatosporales; family Streptomycetaceae; genus Streptomyces; species Streptomyces sp. NPDC056224. Next base: position 227,665 of record NZ_JBHJTK010000001.1, on the reverse strand, counting down.
CAGCAGGCCATCGGCAACCTCCTCGCCAACGCCCGCACCCACACCCCGCCGGGCACCGACGTGACGATCTCCCTCACCACTGGCGAGAGCGGCGTCCAAGTGAACGTGAGTGACAACGGTCCCGGTATCCCCGATGAGCTCCAGCCTGAGGTCTTCGGCCGTTTCGTGCGCGCCGACCGCGCCCGCTCCCGCAGCACCGGGAGCACTGGGCTGGGCCTCGCCATCGTCCACGCCGTCATCACCGCCCACGGCGGAACCGCCACCGTCACCAGCCGTCCCGGACACACCACCTTCCGCCTCGCACTCCCCAACTGAACCGGGCGCCCTGTCGGCACACCTCGGCGGCAGCTTCTGCTCGGGGAAGATGCGCCGGCATCCCTCAAGGGTGGGCGCGTCGATCTGCCGGTCGAGTTTCCGCCCGCCGGTGGAGACCCGGGCGTAGCCGATACGGATCTCCGTCGGGCGGGGCGGAAAGATGCCGAGGAGGTCGTCGTCGGCGCTGTACGGGCGCGGCGGACAGAGGGTCCGGATCCGGTACATGCCGCACGACGACCGCACCATCGAGCTCTACCTGGGCGCCGAGCACCTGTGCACCGCCTAGCCATCGAACGCGCCTGGGCCTACCCCCACCTCGCGGGGCCGTACGCCCTGCGGCGCGCGGCCCCCGCCCGCTTCACCCTCAGCCCGCGCCTGGACCGTCATAGGTGGTGAACGTAGGCATGCGGGCCATCACACCAGACGATCACTCGTTCGAGTCATTGATTACCGGGCGGCGCCCTGGCAATCTACCGAATGATCGGTCGGTTGACTCACGATGAGGTGACGGCATGGCGGGACACGCGGATCTCCACGACGAAGGCGAGCGGCTCAGCGGCGACGAGCTGGCCGCCCTCCAGCTGACGAGGCTGCGCGCGACCCTGCACCGCGTCTACGACCGGGTGCCGTTCTACCGGCAGTCCTTCGACAAGGCCGGCGTGCACCCCGACGACTGCCGCTCCCTCGCCGATCTCGCCCTGTTCCCCTTCACCACCAAGACCGACCTGCGGGACCAGTACCCCTTCGGAATGTTCGCCGTGCCCCGCTCAGAGGTGCGCCGTGTCCACGCCTCCAGCGGCACCACCGGGCGCCCCACGGTCGTCGGGTACACCGACGGGGACCTGTCGGTGTGGGCGGATGTCGTCGCCCGGTCCATACGCGCCGCGGGCGGCAGACCCGGCCAGATCGTCCACATCGCCTACGGCTACGGCCTGTTCACGGGCGGCCTCGGCGCGCACTACGGCGCCGAGCGGCTCGGCTGCACGGTCGTGCCGGCCTCGGGCGGGATGACGGACCGCCAGGTCCGGCTCATCCAGGACTTCAGGCCGGAGGTCATCATGGTGACCCCCTCGTACATGCTGACCCTGCTGGACGAGATGGAGCGCCAGGGCATCGATCCGCGCTCCACCTCGCTCAGGACCGGGGTCTTCGGCGCGGAGCCGTGGACCGAGGAGATGCGCCGGGAGATGGAGGAGCGGCTGGGGATCGACGCGGTGGACATCTACGGCCTGTCCGAGGTGATGGGACCGGGCGTGGCGCAGGAGTTCGCGTCGGGCAAGGACGGGCTCCACATCTGGGAGGACCACTTCTACCCGGAGGTGGTCGATCCGCTGACGGGCGAGGTGCTGCCGGAGGGCGAGCCCGGCGAGCTGGTGTTCACCTCCCTCACCAAGGAGGCCATGCCGGTGATCCGCTACCGCACCCGGGATCTGACGCGGCTTCTGCCCGGCACGGCACGGCCCGCCTTCCGGCGGATGGAGAAGATCACGGGCCGCAGTGACGACATGATCATCCTGCGCGGGGTGAACCTGTATCCGACCCAGATCGAGGAGATCCTCCTGCGGACGGCCGGCCTGGCTCCCCACTTCCAGCTGCGGCTGACGAAGGAGGGCCGGATGGACGCCCTGACGGTGCGGGTGGAGGCGCGCCGGGAGGCGGGCGCCGCCCTGCGCGAGGAAGCGGGTGCCGCCGTGGTGCGGGCCGTGAAGGAGGGGATCGGAGTCTCGGTCCGGGTGGAGGTGGTCGAGCCGGAGACGCTGGAGCGCTCGGTGGGCAAGATCAAGCGGCTGGTGGACCTGCGCGGGGCCGGGCAGGGAGGGGAGGCGCGGCCGGGCGGATGAAACCCGCCACAGCCACCCCTTCGGGCCTATTTCGAGCCGGCTCCGGGGAGCGGGCGGGCCTGCCCGGGTAGTGCATGAGGCGTGACCTCGATCTTCCGGCGGCTCCACGACCGGCTCCAGGGCTCGGCTGTAGGGCTGGCATGGAGCCGCGGCCGGGAGATGGAGCTGATGCACCGGGCGATGGGCTTCGCCGCCCTCGGGTTCCTCACCCTGGTGCCGCTGCTCGTGGTCGTGGCCGCCGCCGCACCCGGCAGCGGCTCCGGTTTCGGCCGCTGGCTCGGCCAGGCCCTCGGGGTGACGGCGTCCTCGCGGGCCCGGGTCGAGATGCTGTTCGGGGCTGCGGATCTGGCGCTGGAGCGGACCACCGCCTTCGGCCTGGCCGCGCTGGCCGTTTTCGGCCTGACGTTCGGCTCCGCCGTGCAGACCGGCTACGAGAAGGTCTGGGACCTGCCGACCGCCCGCTGGCACACCATGTGGCGGCATGTCGTCTGGCTCGCCCTGCTCGTCTGCTACCTCGCCCTGCTCGTCGTCATCCCCTCGCCGTCCGACGACGCCTTCGGCACGGTCCTGGGCACCCTGGGCGACCTCGCCGGCACCTGCCTGTTCTTCATCGGCTCGCAGCGGATGCTGCTCGGCGGCCGGGTCCGCTGGCGCGCCCTGGTGCCGGGGGCGGTGGCCACCAGCATCGGCCTGCTCGGGCTGCGCGTCTTCTCGCAGCTGGTGTTCTCCCCGCTGATCGCCTCGAACGCCGTGACCTACGGCCCCTTCGGCACTCTGCTGGTCGTCCAGTCCTGGCTGGTAGGGGTCGGCTTCGTCGTCTACGGCGGGGCCCTCGTGGGGCGGCTCTTCCACGAGTACCGCACCGTGCGCCGCCTCCGGCGCAGCGGGCACCTCCCCTTCGCCGACCCCCCTTCCGCCCACCCCTCATGACCCCTGAAGGGGCTGACCGGGCAGGGCCGACGGTGCCAGGATGGGCGGGAATCATCGACGAACACCTTCACCCACAGGGGGATTGATGTCTGTTCAGGACCGGGAGACCAAGGCCGAGGGCCGGGTCTGGCTGATCACCGGGGCCTCGTCCGGCTTCGGCCTGACCCTCACCGAGGCCGTGCTCGCGGCCGGGGACACCGTGGTCGCGGCGGTCCGTCGCCCCGACTCCCTCGCCGCGCTGGCCGCCGCTCACCCCGAGCGCCTCGTGCCGATCGCGGTGGACGTGACGGACACGGCGCGCGCGGACGAGGTCGTCGGGGAGGTCGTGAACCGCTTAGGCCGGATCGACGTCCTCGTCAACAACGCCGGCCGGGGTCTGCTCGGCGCCGTCGAGGAGACCTCCGACACCGAGCTCCGCGAGCTGATGGAGCTGCACTTCTTCGGCCCGGCGGCGCTCACACGGGCCGCGCTGCCGCACATGCGGGCCCGGAAGTCGGGCGCCGTGGTGCAGATGAGCAGCATGGGCGGGCGGCTCGCCTTCCCCGGCGTGGGGGCCTACTGTGCGACCAAGTTCGCCCTGGAAGGCCTGACCGAGGCGCTCGCCGCCGAGGTCGCCGCCTTCGGCATCAAGGCGCTGATCGTGGAGCCCGGCTCCTTCCGTACGGGCTTCGCGGGCGGAAACGCGCTGCGGCACACCGCGGTCCTGCCCGCCTACGACGACGTGGTCGGCCCGGTGCGCCAGGGCATGCCGGCCACCGATGGCCACCAGCCCGGCGACCCGGTCAAGGCGGCCGCCGCGATCCTCGCCGCGCTGGACGCCGAGAACACGCCGCTGAGGCTGGTCCTGGGCAACGACGCGGTCGACTTCATCACGGCCCGCACGGAGGCCACCCGCGCGGAGGCCCTCGCCTGGGAGTCGGTCAGCCGGGGCACGGACTTCGACCCCGTGCCGCCTCCGGCGCAGTAAGCCGTAGGGGCGGCGGCCCCGTGCGGGCCGAGGCCGCGCACGGGCTGGCCCCGTACGGGCCGTCACCTCGCAGAGGCGGCCGCCTCGTACAGGCTGGCCTCGCGCAGGCCGTGGCCCCGTGCGGGCGGCGGCCCCGTACGGGCCGTGACCTCGTAGAGGCGGCGCCCTCGTACAGGCTGTGGCCCCGTGCGGGCGGCGGCCTCGTACGGGCCGTCACCTCGTAGGGGCGGCGGCCACGTGCAGGCCGTGACCTCGTACGGGCCGTGACCCCGTGCGGGCGGCGGCCACGTGCAAGCCGTGGCCTTCTTACGGGCGGCGGCCCCGTGCGGGTGGCGGGCCCGGGAACCGGCGCGTCCGGGTTCCGGGGCCGTCACCGCGCACGCCGCGCCTCAGGCAGGCGGCGCGGCGAAGCGGTCGCGGAGTTCGCGCTTGAGGATCTTGCCGCTGGCGTTGCGCGGGAGGGCGTCCACGAACAACACCCGCTTGGGAGCCTTGAAGTGGGCCAGCCGCTCCCTCGCGTACGCCATCAGCTCCGGCTCCGTCACCTCCCCGCGCGGCACCACCACCGCCGTGACCGCCTCGATCCACCGCTCGTCGGGCAGCCCGACCACCGCTGCCTCGGCCACCCCCGGGTGGGTGTAGAGCACGTCCTCGACCTGCCGTGAGGCCACCAGCACACCGCCGGAGTTGATGACGTCCTTCACCCGGTCGACGATCGTGAAGTACCCCTGCGCGTCCCGCACCGCGAGGTCCCCCGAGCGGAACCAGCCGTCCCGGAAGGCCCTCTCCGTCGCCCCGGGGTCGTTCCAGTACCCCAGGCACAGCTGCGGCGACCGGTAGACCACCTCGCCCGCCGTGCCGTCCGGGACGTCCTTGCCGTCCTTGTCGACGACCTTCGCCTCCACGTGCCGCACCGGCCGCCCGCACGAGTCCATCCGTCCCTCGTGTTCCGCCGGCCCCAGCACCGTGGCCAGCGGCCCGATCTCGCTCTGGCCGAAGCAGTTGTAGAAACCGAGGCCCGGCAGCCGTTCCCGCAGCCGCTCCAGTACGGGCACCGGCATGACCGAAGCCCCGTAGTACGCCTTGCGCAGTGCGCCCAGCTCGCGCACCGCGAACTGCGGATGGTTGGCGAGGGCGATCCACACCGTCGGCGGCGCGAACAGACTGTCCGCCCTCCCCGCCTCCACCAGGTCGAAGACCTGCTCCGCGACCGGCGCGTCCAGGATGGTGTTCTCCGCACCCACCGCCAGGTACGGCAACAGGAAGACGTGCATCTGCGCCGAGTGGTAGAGCGGCAGCGAGTGCACCGGCCGGTCGCCCTCGGAGAGGTCGAGCGCCTCGATCGCGCTCTCGTACTCGTGGACGAGGGCCCGGTGCGTCATCATCGCGCCCTTGGGCAGGGCGGTCGTCCCGGAGGTGTAGAGCAGCTGCGCCACGGCGTGCGCGTCCCGGCAGGGCTCGAAGACGGGCGGCCCGGCCGACGCCCTCGCCTCCCCGGCCTCCGTCCCCCGCGTCGTCCGCGTCCCCCGCGTCATCTGCGTCGGCTGCGTCGTCTGCGTCGCCTGCGTGAGTTCCGCCAGGAAGGAGCCGGGCGCGTCGCGCAGCGGCCGTACGGGATACCCGCCGGGGATCCGTCCGGCCAGATCCGGATCGGCGAGGACCAGGGCGCTCGAACAGTCGTCCAGGATGTGGGCGAGGTCCTCCCCGGTGAGGTTCTGGTTGACCGGTACGTGGGTGAGCCCGGCCCGGGCGCAGGCGAGGAAGGCCAGGAGATAGGCGTCGGAGTTGTGGGCGAAGGTGGCGACGCGGTCACCCCGGGCCAGCCCGTACCGCTCCCGCAGGACGGCCGCCCCGGTGGTGACGGCCGCGTCGAGCTCCGCGTACGTCCAGCTCCGCCCGCCGTAGCGGACGGCCACCCGGCCGGGGATCCGCCGCGCGCTGTCGTGTACCAGTCCGTCGACCGTGTTGTGCCGCACTGCCGTCATGGCGTGATCCTCGTCCCCTGCCCGCCCGAGGTCAATGACCGCGATACCAAACGGGATGTTGACAGATCATCGGACTGCCTGCATGAGTGTGGGGGCACGCACGCACCACCTGCCCCAGGGCAAATCCGCCCATCCGCAGGCCACTTGGGAGGTACGTTGCTCCGCACCCGCCCGATACTCCGCCGCGTCGCCCTCACCGGCGCCGCGCTGCTCGCCACGACGGCCGCGATTCCGCAGGCCTCGGCGGCGACCGCCGACCGGATACCGTCCGGCGGCGGTCTGTCCGCCGTCATCCGGTACACGGAGAACGGCATCCCGCACATCCTCGCCCGCGACTACGCGCACCTCGGCTTCGGCACCGGCTGGGCCCAGGCCGCCGACCAGGTCTGCGTCCTCGCCGACGGGTTCGTGACCCTCGCCGGTGAGCGCTCGCGCTGGTTCGGCCCCGACGCCGTGCCCGACGGATCGCTCTCCTCCGCCACCCGCAACCTCTCCAGCGACCTGTACTTCAAGGGCGTACGGGAGTCCGGCACCGTCGAGAGGCTGCTGCAGACGCCCGCCCCGGCCGGCCCGGGCACGGACCTCAAGGAGCTGATGCGCGGCTGGGCCGCCGGCTACAACGCCTGGCTCGCCCAGAACAGGATCACCGACCCCGCCTGCAAGGGCGCGGGCTGGGTCCGCCCGGTGACCGCGACCGACGTGGCGGCCCGCGGCTTCGCGGTCTCGGTCCTCGGCGGCCAGGGCCGCGGCATCGAAGGCATCACGGCCGCCCTGCCGCCGGGCACGGCCGGCGCCCGTACCGCGGCGCCGCAGGATCCCGACCCGGCGGCCGCGGCCGAGGCCGCCAGGGAGTTCTTCGACACCACCCGCTACGACATGGGCTCCAACGCCGTGGCCTTCGCCGGATCCACCACGGCGGGCGGCGGGGGCCTGCTGCTCGGGAACCCGCACTACCCGTGGCAGGGCGGGCGCCGCTTCTGGCAGTCGCAGCAGACCATCCCGGGCGAGCTGAACGTCTCGGGCGGCTCCCTGCTCGGCACCGCCGTGGTCAACATCGGCTTCAACGAGAAGGTGGCCTGGAGCCATACGGTGGCCACGGGCACCCCCGTCAACCTGCACCAGCTCACCCTCGACCCGGCCGACCCGACCTCCTACCTGGTCGACGGGAAGCCGGAGCGGATGACCCCGCGGACCGTCACCGTCCCGGTGGCGGGCGGCGATCCGGTGACCCGCACCCAGTGGTGGACCCGCTACGGGCCGGTGGTTTCGAACCTCGGCCCGAGCCTGCCGCTGCCCTGGACGGCCGCCACCGCGTACGCGCTGAACGATCCCAACGCGGCGAACCTCCGCGGCTCCGACACCGCGCTCGCCATGGGCAAGGCCCGTTCGGTGGCCGGGATCCAGGACGCCCTGAAGCGCACCCAGGGCCTGCCGTGGGTCAACACCGTGGCCGCCGACTCGGCGGGCGGCACCCTCTTCACCCAGTCCCAGGTGCTCCCCCGGATCACCGACGAGCTCGCGGCGCGCTGCTCCACACCGCTGGGCCGTGCCACCTACCCCGCCTCGGGGCTGGCGGTGCTGGACGGTGCGCGCGGCGACTGCGCGCCCGGCTCGGATCCGGACGCGGTGCAGCCCGGGGTGTTCGGACCGGGCAAGGCGCCGACGCTGCAGGGCGCCCCGTACGCCGAGAACTCCAACGACAGCGCCTGGCTGGCCAACGCGGAGCGGCCGCTCACCGGTTACGAGCGGATCTGGGGCAATGTGGCGGCCCCGCGCTCGCTGCGCACCCGTGGCGCGATCGAGGACGTGGCGGCGATGGCGGCGAAGGGCCGGCTGACCGTGGCCGACCTGCAGAAGCAGCAGTTCGCCAACCGGGTGCCGGCCGGTGACCTGGCGGCGGCGGACGCGGCGCGGGCCTGCGCCGCCCTGCCGGGTGGTACGGCGACGGCGGGCAACGGCTCCGCGGTGGACGTCTCGGCGGCCTGCGGGGTGCTGGCGGGCTGGGACCGTACGGCCGACACCGCCAGCCGCGGCGCGCTGTTCTTCGACCGCTTCTGGCGCAAGCTGACGGCGACGACCCCGGCCAAGGACCTGTGGCTGGTGCCGTTCTCCGCGGCCGATCCGGTCCGCACGCCCCGCACGCTCAACCGGGAGGCCCCCGGCATCGGCCGGGCGCTCGCGGACACGGTCCTGGAGCTGAGGGCGGCCGGGATCGCACTGGACGCCCCGCTGGGCGAGCACCAGTTCGTGGTGCGCGGCGGGCAGAGGCTGCCGGTGGGCGGCGGTACGGAGGCGCTCGGCGTCTGGAACAAGATCGAGGCGCCGTGGGCCGCGGCCGCCGGCGGCTACCCGGAGGTCGTCCACGGGTCCAGCCACATCCAGGCGGTCGGCTGGGACGGCGGCCACTGCCCGGTGGCGCGCACGCTGCTGACGTACGGCCAGTCCTCCAACCCACAATCGCCGTACTACGCCGACCAGACCCGGCTGTTCTCGCAGGAGCGCTGGGTGACGTCGAGGTTCTGCGAGCGGGACATCCTCACCTCGCCGCGGCTGAAGGTGGTCCCGGTCCGCGAGCGGCGGTGACCCGCGGCCTCTTCCCGGCCGCCGTCCGCGGTCCTCACGGACTGACGGCCAGGAAGAGGTACGCCGCCAGCACGACGAGGTGCACCCCGCCCTGCAGCAGCGTCGCGCGGCCCGGCGCGAGGGTGAGGACGCTGACCACGACGGTCAGCGCGAGCAGCACCATGTGGATGGGGCCGAGGCCCAGCAGGAGCGGGCCGGAGAGCCAGATCGAGGCCAGGGCGATGGCCGGGATGGTCAGGCCGATGCTCGCGATGGCGGAGCCGTAGGCCAGGTTGAGGCTGGTCTGGACGCGGTCGCGGCGGGCGGCGCGGACGGCCGCCAGGGTCTCGGGCAGCAGGACGAGCAGGGCGATGATCACACCGACGACGGCGTTGGGCAGGCCGGCGGCGACGACGGCCCGCTCGATGGTCGGGGAGACGGCCTTGGCGTCTCCGACCACCGCGATGAGCGCGACCAGCAGCAGGCCGAGGCTGATCATGGCGGCGCGGGCGGTGGGCGGCTCCGCGGGCTCGTCCTGCCCGTCGGCGGGCCGCTCGGTGGCCACGGGCAGGAAGTAGTTGCGGTGGCGGACCGTCTGGACGGCGATGAACAGGCCGTACAGGGCGAGCGAGGCGACGGCGGCGAAGGTCAGCTGCCCGGCGGAGAACTCCGGTCCGGGCTTGCTCGTGGTGAAGGTCGGCAGCACCAGGCTGAGGACGGCGAGGGTGGTGACGGTGGCGAGGGCCGCGCCGGAGCCCTCGGCGTTGAAGACGGCGATGCGGTTGCGCAGGGCGCCGACGAGCAGGGACAAGCCGACGATGCCGTTGCAGGTGATCATGACGGCGGCGAAGACCGTGTCGCGGGCGAGCGAGGCGGCCTTGTCGCCGCCGTCCGCCATCAGGGTGACGATCAGGGCGACCTCGATGATGGTGACCGCGACGGCGAGGACCAGTGAGCCGAACGGTTCGCCGACCCGGTGGGCGACGACCTCGGCATGGTGGACGGCCGCCAGCACCGCACCCGCGAGGCAGAGCGCGACGAGCGCCACCGCCAGTGGGGGCAGCTCGCGCCCCCAGCTGAAGAAGAGCGCGACGAGCGCCACCCCGGGGACGATGAGGGTCCAGTCGGTCAGGAGTGATCTGCGGGTTGCCGTACTCATATCGGCCAAGTTGCCAGAATTGTCCCGCCGGTGCGGCGCAAGGCGCGCCTCCGGGTGCCTCACATGGTGTTTCTCACGCGGTCTCCGGGCGTGGCGGGCGCGAGGTCCGCCGGGAACACGGCGGCGCGTCTCACGATGGGGCACGACCTCAGCGGACGCGGCGTCGGAGTGGACCGGGGACGGCCTGACCCGTCTGCACCGCAGCGTGCTCCGGGGCCTGCCGCGCTACGTCTCCACGGCGCCGGGGGCCGGGCGTGCGGACGCGGGGCGGCTCGTGCGCGGGGTGCTGCCGCGTACACGGCGAGCCCGACCGGACCGCTCCGGACGCCGCGGATCCGTACTGCGCCGGGGTGTACGACCTCACCCACTGGTGACGGCGGCGGCCGGGGGCGCCGCGCCGTCTCACATCGCGCGCTCGCGGCCCTCCCAGTACGGGTCGCGCAGGCGGCGCTTGTACAGCTTGCCGTTCGGGTCGCGCGGCATCGCCTCGATGAAGTCGACCGTCCTGGGGCGCTTGTAGCCGGCGAGCTGCCGCTCGCAGTGGCGCAGGATCTCCGCGGCCAGCAGCTCGCCCGCCTCGAAGCCCTCCGCCGGTTCGATGACCGCCTTGACCTCCTCGCCCCAGTCGGCGTGCGGGATGCCGAAGGCGGCTGCGTCGGCGACCGCGGGGTGGGTGAGCAGGGCCGACTCGATCTCGGCGGGGTAGATGTTGACCCCACCCGAGATGATCATGTCGATCTTGCGGTCGCGGAGGAAGAGGTAGCCCTCCTCGTCCAGCAGACCGAGGTCTCCGACGGTGAAGAAGTCGCCGATGCGGTTCTTCCTCGTCTTGCCCTCGTCCTTGTGGTAGCTGAAGCCGCCGGTGTTCATCTTCAGGTAGACGGTGCCCAGTTCCCCGGCGGGAAGCCGGTTGCCGTCGTCGTCGAAGACGGCGAGTTCGCTGATCGGCCAGGCCTTGCCGACGGTTCCCGGCTTCTTCAGCCAGTCCTCGGCGGTGGCGAAGGCCCCGCCGCCCTCGCTCGCGGCGTAGTACTCCTCCACGCACCGGCCCCACCACTCGATCATCGCCCGCTTGACGTGGTCCGGGCAGGGCGCGGCGCCGTGGATGGCGTGGCGCATCGAGGAGACGTCGTACGCGTCCTTCGTCTCCTGCGGGAGCGCGAGCAGCCGGTGGAACTGGGTCGGGACCATGTGGGTGTGCGTGCAGGCGTGGTGGTCGATCAGCCGCAGCATCTCCTGCGGGGTCCACTTGTCCATCAGGACCAGCGGGTGGCCGATGTGCAGGGCGGCGCCCGCGAACTGGAGGACGGCCGTGTGGTAGAGCGGCGAGCAGACCAGGTGGACGTTGCCGTCGAAGGGCCGGATGCCGAAGATGCCGAGGAACCCGCCGAGGTACGTCTCCTCCGGGAGCTTGCCGGGCAGTGGCCGGCGGATCCCGCGGGGGCGGCCGGTGGTGCCGGAGGTGTAGTTCATGACCCAGCCGAGGGTGCGCTCCTCGGGGGGCGTCCCGGGCCGTCCTTCGAGGAGGTCCCCGTACGGCCGGAAGCCCGGGACCGCTCCGACGGCGTACCGGTGGCTCACGGGCAGGGCCGCCTCGTCGGCCGCCGCGGTGGCGGCGCCGGCGAAGCGCTCGTGGGCGATGAGGACCTTGGCGCCCGAGTCGGAGACGATCCAGGCGATCTCGGGGCCGACGAGGTGGTGGTTGACGGGGACGAGGTAGAAGCCGGCCTGGGAGGCGGCGAGGTAGGCGGTGATGAACTCGACGCCGTTGGGGAGGACGACGGCGAAGACGTCGCCCTTCTCCAGACCGGCGGCGCGCAGGCCGTGGACGAGGCGGTTGACGTCGGCGTGCAGGCGTCCGGCGGTCCACTCCTCGCCGTCGGGGGTGACGAGGACGGTGCGCCGGGGGTCTGCGGCGGCCTGCGCCCAGAAGCCGTTGGGTCGGTCGGTCATGGCGGTCGCGTTCCTCTCTCAGGTCCGTCCGGCGATGCGGTTGATGCGGTCGATGGCGCGCTCGAAGCCGCGGGTGAGGTCGTCGAAGACGGCCTGGACGCTGCGTTCGGTGTTCATCCGGCCGACGATCTGGCCGACCGGGGTGCCGAGCAGTGGCTGGACCTCGTACTTCTGGATCCGGGAGACGGCCTCGGCGACGAGCAGGCCCTGCAGGGGCATGGGGAGCGCGCCGGGGCCGTCCGGGTCGTCCCAGGCGTCGGTCCACTCGGTGCGCAGCTGGCGGGCCGGCTTGCCGGTGAGGGCGCGGGAGCGGACGGTGTCGCCGGAGCCGGCGGCGAGCAGTTTCCGGGTGAGGGCGCGGGAGTGGAGGTCGGCCTCGGTGGTGGTGAGCCAGATGGAGCCGAGCCAGGCGCCCTGGGCGCCGAGGGCGAGTCCGGCGGCGATCTGCTCGCCGCTGCCGATGCCCCCGGCGGCGAGGACGGGGAGCGGGGCGACGGCCTCGGTGATCTCGGGGACGAGGACCATGGTGGCGATGTCGCCGGTGTGGCCGCCGGCCTCGTAGCCCTGGGCGACGACGACGTCGATGCCGGCCTCGGCGTGGCGGCGGGCGTGTTTGGCGCTGCCGGCGAGGGCTGCGACCAGGACGCCGTGGTCATGGGCGCGCGAGATGACGTCGGCGGGTGGGGAACCGAGGGCGTTCGCGAGGAGTTTGATGGGGTAGTCGAAGGCGACGTCGAGCTGGCTCCGGGCGACCTGCTCCATCCAGCCGGTGATCCGCCAGCCGGAGGCCTCGCCCTCGGCCAGCTCGGGCACGTGGTGCTTGGCGAGGGTGTCGCGGACGAAGGCGCGGTGACCGGCCGGGATCATCGCCTCGATGTCGGCTTCGCTGATGCCGTCGACGGCCTTCTTGGCGGGCATGACGACGTCGAGGCCGTACGGCTTGCCGTCGGTGTGCGCCTGCATCCAGTCGAGGTCGCGCACCAGGTCGTCGGGCGCGGTGTAGCGGACCGCACCGAGTACGCCGAATCCGCCCGCCCGGGTGATGGCGGCGGCGACCGCCGGGAAGGGCGTGAAGCCGAAGATGGCGTGTTCGACTCCCAGTTTCCTGCTCAGCTCCGTCTCCATGGGCGGCAGGATGCCGCAGCCCGGCATCCGAGGGAAGAGGTTTTCTGATGCAGTGTCAGATTCTTTGCGGGCCGGTCGGTGCGGACGGTGCCCGACGGGCGGGCAGATACCCACTAGCGTGCGGCGCGGGCAGGTCGCCTGCGGCGCGGCCGGCGGCGCCGCCAGGACGATCGCGGCCCCGCAGGCGCGGGAGGCGCGGTCCGGGGCGGAGCCCCGGGAAACGCGATGCGGGCTGACTCGGACAGGAGGGCCGGACATGGGTGGTACGGGGGCCGACGGAGCGACGGGTGGAGAAGGGGTGGCCGCCGGCGGACACGGGCACGGCTTGAGCCGACGGCGGCTCGGGGCACGGCTGCTCGCCCTCGGCGGGGTGCTCGTCCTGCACGCCGCGCTCCCCGGCGGGTCCGCCGGGGCGGCGGGCGGCGCGGCCGAGCGGCGCGCGCTCCAGGGGCTGCGGCTGCGGTACGGATCCGCGCGCCAGGCCGGGCTGCTGGACAAACACCTGGAGGCGGTGGCGGAGGAGGCGCGGCGGTTCCTCGGCCCCTCCCCCGAACACCCCTACTACGCGGGGGCGGTGGTCCTCGCCGGCCGGGGCCGCACCATCGCGCTGCACCGCGCCATGGGCGACGCCGTGCGGTACGCGGACTACGACGGGCGGACGGACCGGGTCCGGGAGTTCCCGGCGGCCGAGCGGATCGCGATGGCCGAGGACACCGTCTTCGACCTGGCCTCGCTGACGAAGCTGTTCACCTCCATCCTGGCCGTGCAGCAGATGGAGCGGGGCCGGCTGGAGCTGGAGGCGCCGGTGCACCGGTACCTGCCCGCCTTCACCGGTGGCGGCAAGGAGCTGATCACGGTCCGTCAGCTGCTCACGCACACCTCGGGGCTGCGCTCCTGGGCGCCCTTCTACCAGGAGTCCACACGCGAGGGCCGGCTGAGGCTGCTGTGGTCGGTGCGCCCGCAGGAGACTCCCGGGACCGTCTACCGGTACTCCGACCTGAACCTGATCACCCTCCAGCTGCTCCTGGAAGAGATCACCGGTCGCACTCTGGACGTCCTGCTCCACGACGAGATCACCGCTCCGCTCGGGATGCACCGCACCCGGTACAACCCGCCGCGGGCATGGCGCCGGGTCATCGCCGCCACCGAGGTGCAGCGCCCGCCCTGGTCCGGGCTGGACCGCGGGCTGGTGTGGGGCGAGGTCCACGACGAGAACGCGTACGCGCTCGGCGGAGTCGCGGGCCACGCCGGGGTCTTCGGTACCGCCTGGGACCTGGCCGTCCTCTCCCGCGCCCTCCTCGACGGCGGCGTCTACGCGGGCCGGCGCATCCTGCGCCCCGCCTCCGTCGAGCTGCTCTTCACCGACTACAACACCGCTTTCCCCGGCGACGACCACGGTCTCGGCTTCGAGCTCTACCAGCACTGGTACATGGGCGCCATGGCCACCCCGCACTCCGCCGGCCACACCGGCTTCACCGGCACCTCCCTGGTCCTCGATCCCTCCACCGACTCCTTCCTGATCCTGCTCGGCAACTCCGTCCACCCCGTGCGCACCTGGCGGGCCGGCAGCGCACCCCGGGTCGCCGTCGGCAACCGCTTCGCCCGCGCCGTCCCGGTCCGCACGAAGCACGGCGGCCCGGCCTGGTTCTCCGGGACCACCCCGGGAGCCTCGGGCACCCTGAACCTGCCGCCGCTCACTCCGGCGACGTCCGCAGCCCGGCTCCGCTGCGCGGTGTGGTGGGACACCGTGCCCGGCGAGGGCGCCTTCCACCTGGAGGCCTCGGCGGACGGCGAGCACTGGGAGCCGCTGCCGTTCACCACGGTGCGGTCCACCGGCGGCGCCGCCGAGTCGTGGCCCCGGGGCTCCGTGGGCGGCTGGTCGGGGCGCATCTGGCACCGCCTGGAGGCCCCCCTCACCGCCGCCTGGTCGGGCCGCGAGGTGCGGCTTCGCTTCCGCCACACCGCGACCGGCCGCTACGTCGGGCGCGGGGTGTACGTGGACGTCGTACGCGTGGCGGAACCGGCCCGCCTCCTCTTCGCGGAGGACCGCCCCGCCGACGCCGCCCGCGTCGTGGCCATCGGCTGGACCCGCTCGGCCGACTAGCCCCCGTCCGGTACCGCGCGTACCGGTGACGGCCGACCGTGCGCGGAGTGTCCGGTTGACCGCTCCGGACGGAAGCTGCTGGCCTGGTCGTACGCGCGCCAGGCCCGCTGGCCCGCCCGCAGGCGAGATCCGGGGAGAAGCACGCATGAGCCAGGACGACCGGCCGGCCCCGGATCCGCAGTCGGCGAACACGGGCGCGCAGGTGCAGGCCTCCGCCCGCGGCTGGCACACCGTTCAGCTGGCCGTCTTCGGGTTCATCGGCATCTGCGGTGTCCTCAAGAGCGGGGGCAGCTCGCCGGCACCCAAGGGCATCGAGGAAGTGGCGGGGGTACTGGTCCTGGTGGCGCTGGCCGTGGCCTGCTGGGCGACGTATCTGGTCGCCCGCGTCGCCTGGCCCGTTCCCGGGTCGGCGGCGGACGCCGGCGCGGCGCCGGAGGGGAAGACCGGGGTGGACCGCGCCGCCCGGCGGCTGCGCTGGGGGCTCATGCTGACGTTCCTCGCCGTCGTGCTGGTGGCGACGGCTGCCGCCTCCTCCTGGTGGCCCACTCCCCCCGCGGCCCAGGAACAGTTCGTGCAGGTCGAGACGTTGGCGGGCACGGTCTGCGGGACCCTGGCCTCCGGCGGTGAAGGCAGTGTCCGCCTGCAGACCCAGGGGCAGAGCGTCGACGTTCCGCTCAGCCGGATCGCGAGCCTGAACCCCGCGTCCGCCTGCCCGTAGCCGGAGCACAGGACGCGTGCGGAGCGTCACCGTCCGAGCACGGCGGGCCCCGGAACGGCTGTTCCGGGGCCCGCGCGCGATCCGGACGTGGAGTGCCGCGAACGTGGAGTACATCGGCCGGGGAGCCGCGGCCGGGGAGCAGCGGCCGGGATCACGGCGACCGGTCTACTTGGCGGGGCCCACGTCCTCCGGCCAGCCGTAGCCCGTACGCGGGGACCTGGCCACGGCGCCCACCGACGCGAGGTCACGGTCGGCGGCCCGCATCAGCTGGCCCGCCAGGTCGCGCATCGCCCGGCTCGCCGCCAGCTCGTCGCCGATCGCGGGGATGTCCACGTCCTCGGGGTTGCACCGCGCCGTGCCGCGGCCGACCATCATCGTCTTGCCGTTCTCGAGAACCGCACGGGCTTTGGTCGTGCCGGCCTCCTCGATCAGGTAGACGCCCACTTTCCACTCTTCGGCGTGTGTCATCCTGTGCCTCCTCCCGACCCGGCCCGGCCGCGTCCCTCCGCTCCGGGCGGGCTGATTCCAGGATCCCTCCGAGCGACCGGATCCGGCCATCCCGGGCCCCTCAGCGCTCGGCGGGCACCGAGGCCGAGGCGTCCCGCTGCTGCGGGAGCAACGAGGAGCCCCAGGGCTGGACCGAGACCGTCCGCGTGGGGGCGGGGATCGCGATGCCCTCCGCCCGGAACCGCTCGTGCAGGCGTTTGATGAACTCGTGCTTGATCCGGTACTGGTCGCTGAACTCGCCCACGCCCAGGATCACGGTGAAGTTGATCCTGGAATCGGCGAACGTGTGGAAGCGGACCGCGCCCTCGTGGTCGGCGACCCCGCCGGAGACGTCGGCCATCACGCTGTCGACGACGTCGAGGGTGACCCGCTCGACGTGCTCCAGGTCGCTGTCGTAGCCGACACCCGCCTGGACGAGGAGCGACAACTTCTGTTCCGGCTGGGTGAAGTTGGTCATGTTCGTCCGCGCGAGACGGCCGTTGGGAATGATCACCAGGTTGTTCGACAGGTTGCGCACCACGGTGTTGCGCCAGTTGATGTCGACGACGTAACCCTCCTCGCCGCTGCTGAGCCGGATGTAGTCACCGGGCTGCACCGTCTTCGAAGCGAGGATGTGCACTCCCGCGAAGAGGTTGGCCAGGGTGTCCTGCAGTGCCAGGGCGACCGCGAGACCACCCACCCCGAGGGCCGTGAGCAGCGGCGCGATGGACACGCCCACGGTTTCGAGTGCGACGAGTACGCCCATGGTCAGCACGACCACGCGCGTGATGTTGACGAAGATGCTGGCCGATCCGGCCACGCCCGTACGGGCCTGCGCCAGGGACTGCACGAGCCCCGCGACGACCCTGGCCGCCGTGACCGTGGCGATCAGGATGAGCAGGGCGGTCAGCGACTGGTTCACGAGCCCCGTGACCCGCGTGGTGAGCGGCAGCGCCGAGGCCGCCGCGGCGGCGCCCCCGATGACGGCCGCCCAGGGAACCAGGGTGCGCAGCGCGTCGACGATGACGTCGTCCCCGGTCCAGGCCGTCCTGCTCGCGTGCTTGCCCAGCCACCGCAGGACAGCGCGCAGCAGCAGCCCGGCGGCGAGACCCGCGGCCATCGCGATGGCGGCCACCAGCCAGTCGTGCAGGACGAGATCCCGGCTCACAGGCCCGCCTCCGGAGCGAAGGGCGGTGCCCACCGGCGTATGTGTTGTGTCGTCACTTTGTCACCTGTCAGATCGTGCTGTGCGGAGCCCCGTTCGGGCGTGTGTACGCACACGAATCGGGCTGCCATCCTGCCCCATGGACAGCGGGGCACCGCAGGTGGGCCGCTGTGACCTCGGGTGACACGGGCGGGATCCGGCCGCGCCACGGCGGCGCTCGGACCCGGCCCGCCGTCGGGCCGCCCTACCGGCGGGGGCAGGTCACGTGGGTCCGGCCTGGTGGCGGACCAGGCAGAAGGGGTGGCCCGCCGGGTCCGCGTAGACGCGCCAGCCGCGGCCGGCGGGACCCCGGTCGAGCAGCGTCGCGCCATGCGCGAGCACCTGCTCCTGCGCGCGGTCGAGGTCCGGGACGCCGAAGTCCAGGTGGAACTGCTGCGGCCGGGCCGGGTCCGGCCAGCTCGGCGGCCGGTGGTCCGGCGCTCGCTGGAAGGCGAGGACCGGGCCGGCCGGCGTGTGGAGCGTCGCCCAGTCCGCGTCCACCGACCACCGCCGGTCCGGCTGGTCGACGGCCCCGCCCAGCACCGACCGGTAGAACTCGGCCAGCCGCTGCGGATCGGGGCAGTCCAGGACCACGCACTGCAATTCAGCGATCATGGCTGGATCCTAGGGAGTCGCGGGCGCGGCGTCGATCATCGCCTACGACGCTTCGCGCTCGCCGTCCACGCGGCATAACGCCGTGCCCGTCGGCGTTGGAATTCGTTGTTGGCGTTGTTGACCGTTCAACACGAAGGCAGGCAGAGCTCTATGACCACCGAGATCGACTGGGACCACCCGACCGACCCGAGGCCCGGAAGCTGGCAGCTCGACCACGTCAAGCAGTACGTGGCCTCGAACGGGGCCGAGGGCCAGTTCTGGAGGGGGACCCAGACCCTGCTGCTCACCACGGTGGGCAGGGTCTCCGGCAATCCCGTGCGGACGCCCCTCATCTACGGTGAGGCCGACGGCCGCTACCTCGTCGTCGCCTCGAAGGGCGGCGACCCGGCGCACCCCCTCTGGTACCGGAACCTGACCGAGCACCCCGAGGTCCGTGTCCAGGTCGGCCCGCGGACCGTCCAGGGCACGGCCCGCACCGCGACCCCCGAGGAGCGCACCGCCTACTGGCCGCTGATGGTCGGACACTGGCCCGCGTACGACGAGTACCAGGAAAAGACGGACCGCGAGATCCCGATCGTGGTCATCGAGCCGGCCGGCTAGAGCGCGCCCCTCGAAAGCCGGTGGTGACCACTGATGTGACGCGGGACCGGATCGAGCCGCTGGTGCCGGCCGGTCCGGTCCGTGGCACCGCGGTCATTTCACGGCAGGAATGCGTAGAACGGGCCGTCGGGCGCGAAGTTGCGAGAACACAGCGTCACGTCCCTCCCCTTGAGGTAGGCCGTCAACCACTCGCTGAACGTCATCTCGTACAGGGTCCAGGCCGGACTGTCGAACTCCTGGACCACGACGCGCCAGGGTGACGAGGGGCCGTCGGGAACGCGGAGGAACACCGCCTCGCCCGTCGTGGCCGACGCCACCGGTATCAGTTCCCCGGGGTTCGCCCCCACCGGACTCGGCAGGAACTCCACCATGTCCTCGTCACGCCAGAGTTCGAGATCCCCCCTGATGTCTTCTCCCAGACTGTGCAGGAGATGGCCGGCGGGGTGCTTCAGGTACAACTGCCTGTTGATCTCGATCGAACCGTAGGCGTCCACGATCTCACGGAAGTCCGCAGGGAATTCGACACCGAGTTCCCGCTCCAGTTCGGTCCACGGGGCCGGATCCGACCAGTTGAACCGGGGTTCGCCCAACAGGGCTGTGATCTCTGGGAGCTTTGCCACCACTAGGTCCTTCTTGCACGTCGGGCGGGTGCCCGTCCTGGAGTTGACCGCAGTACCGCAGTACAGGAGACAGTCTCCTCGACCCCCCGGGCCCTGTCAGGCGGGTACGCCCACGGGCGGCAGCTGGCTGGTGCAGTACCGGCACTTGGTCGCCGCCTCGGGGATGTCATCGGCCAAACACGCCGGGCAGGTCTTCACCGGTCCCGGGTCGCCGAAGGCGGTGACACCGCGGCGGGCCTGGGTGTGCTTGTACGGCACGACGATCACGAAGTACACGACCAGCATGAAGATGAGGAAGTAGATCAGCGCCGAGATGAACTGCCCGATGTCGAGGTACGTCGCGTCGTTCCCCTCCTTCCCGAGTTGCCAGCCCAGTCCGGCGGGGTCGTGGGTGGCCGGCGGGAGAGAGCCCTCCTGTTGCGCGGCGGCCGACGGCTCCGGTTGCCGACTGCGGCTCCGGCGGGAGGTCAGAGCCCCAGCGCCGCCATCGCCGCGTTGTGGCCCGGGACCCCGCTGACGCCACCGCCGCGCACCGCCCCCGCACCGCACAGCAGTACGTTGCGGTGGGCGGTCTCCACGCCCCACCGCCCGGCCTCGCCGTACGGCCAGGACAGGTCCCGGTGGAAGATGTGGCCGCCGGGCAGGCGCAGGTCGCGTTCCAGATCCAGCGGGGTCTTCGCCTCGATGCACGGGCGGCCGTCCGCGTCGAAGGCGAGGCAGTCGGTGAGCGGTTCGGCCAGGTGCGCGTCGAGCTGCGCGAGGGTGGCCGTCAGCAGTACCTCGCGCGCCTGCCGGTTGTCGTGCCCGAACAGCCGGGCCGGAGTGTGCAGGCCGAAGAGGGTGAGCGTCTGGTAACCCTGCTCCACCAGCTCCGGCCCGAGGATCGTCGGGTCGGTCAGCGAGTGGCAGTAGATCTCCGAGGGCGGTACGGAGGGCAGCTCCCCGGCCGCGGCTTCCGCATAGGCCCTGGCGAGCTGCTCGTAGCCCTCGGCGATGTGGAAGGTGCCGCCGAAGGCCTCGCGGGGGTCGACGGCGGTGTCCCGCAGCCGGGGCAGCCGCCGGAGCAGCATGTTGACCTTGAGCTGGGCGCCTTCGGGAGCCGGCTCGGCCGGCCGGGCCGGTGCCTCGCCGAGGAGTTCCGCCAGTGCCTGTGGTGAGGCGTTGACCAGCACCGTCCGCCCGACGACCCGCCCTTCGCCGACCGCCGTACGGAACACCACCTCGGCCGGCGCGATGCCGTCCGTGTCGATCCGCAGCACCTCGTGCCCGGTGGCGATCTCCGCCCCGGCCGCCCGCGCGGCCCCGGCCAGGGCGTCCGTGAGCGCGCCCATGCCCCCGACGGGCACGTCCCAGTCGCCGGTCCCGCCTCCGATGACGTGGTAGAGGAAGCAGCGGTTCTGTGCGAGCGAGAGGTCGTGCGCGTCCGCGAAGGTACCGATCAGCCCGTCGGTGAGGACCACGCCCCGTACCAGGTCGTCCGCGAAGTGCCGCTCCACCGCCTGTCCCAGGGGCTCCTCGAACAGCATCCGCCAGGCCGCTTCGTCGTCGATCCGGGAGCGCAGCGCCTCGCGGGTGGGCAGCGGCTCGGTCAGCGTCGGGAAGACCTTCTCCGCGAGCCGGCCCGTGGTGCCGTAGAAGGCGCGCCAGCTCTCGTACTCCCTGTCCGAGCCGGTCAGCCGCGCGAAGGACTCCCTGGTGCGCGCCTCGCCGCCGCCGACGAGCAGCCCGCCGGGACGCCCGTCGCGCAGGGCGGGCGTGTACGAGGAGACCGTGCGCTTGCGGACCGCGAAGCGCAGCCCCAGATCGCGCACGATCTTCGCGGGGAGCAGGGAGACGAGGTACGAGTAGCGCGAGAGGCGGGCGTCGACGCCGACGAAGGGGCGGCTGGAGATGGCGGCACCGCCGGTGTGCCCGAGCCGTTCCAGGACCAGCACGGACCGGCCCGCCCGGGCCAGGTACGCGGCGGCCACCAGGCCGTTGTGCCCGCCGCCCACGATCACATCGTCGTAGACGTCGTGTCCGAATCCGCTGGAGCCCCGCATGGCTGTCATGGCTCTTGGTAGCACACCTGGCCGAGCCGCTCCAGACAGTACGCCTCGTCGGCGTGGGCCAGGGCGGTGTCGGGATGCTCGTCGCCCAGGGAGCGCTCGCGGATGCCGGAGAGGTCGCGGTAGATGGGCAGCGCCTCGTCCCAGCGGCCCAGCCGGCCGAGACCGACGGCCAGTTCGCGGCGGCTGACCAGGGTGTCCGGGTGTTCGGCGCCGAGCGCCCCGGCCCGGGCGGCGCCCACCTGCCGCGCCTCGGCCACCGCCTCCTCCCAGCGGTCCAGGCGGCCCAGGTTGACACCGAGGACGTGCCGGGCCCGGAGCGTCTCCGGGTCGGCGGCCCCGTACGCGCGGGTCCGGTCGCGGACCAGGGCCCGGAACAGGTCGAGGGCCTGGGCGGCGTTCCCGGTGCGGCCGAGCGCGATGCCCACCTCGTAGCGCGCGGCGAGGGTGTCGGGGTGGTCGCGGCCGAGCACCCGCTCCCGTACGGCGGCGACCTCGCGGAAGCCGGCCAGGGCCTCCTGCCAGCGGTCCAGGCGGCCGAGGGCGTACGCCGCCTCGTAGCGCGTCAGCAGGGTGTCCGGGTGCTCTGCGCCCAGCACGGCCGCCCGGTCGGCGGCGGCCTCGGCGGCGGTGGCGTGGGCCTGCGCGAACCGGCCGAGCGCTCCCAGGGCGCAGGCCAGGTTGTGGCGGCAGCGCAGGGTGTCGGGGTGGCGCGGGCCCATGGTGCGCTCGCGGGCGGTGAGCACCGCGCGGTAGACGCCGTACGCCTCCTCGTGGCGTCCGAGCCGGCCCAGTTCGTACGCGGTCTCCTGGCGCGCCGCGAGGGTGTCGGCATGATCCGGGCCGAGGACCCGCGCCCGCCCGTCGGCCACGGCTTCGTACGCGGCGAGCGCCTCCTCGGGCCGGCCGGCCCGGCTGAGGGCGAAGGCGCGCGTGTGCCCGGCGGCGAGGGCGTCGGGGCCGCTCTGGCGCGGGCCGGGTACCCGCGGGGTCCCGTACGGGGCGGTGAGCCGCGGGTCCTCGGCGGGCACGGGACGGACGATCCGCCGCAGGCCGCCGACCGGCTGCTCGCCGCTGGGGCGCGCCGTCCAGGAACCGGTGAGCACGGCCCACGCGCCGCTCGCGGGACGCGCCTCGGTCCCCGCCTTGCGTCCGGCGGTCATCCCGCGGGCCCATGCCGGGAGCGGGGCCTGGGCGCCGGGCAGCCCGCCCGGGCCGAGGCGTGCCTCGACGAGCCGCCGGTGCAGGTGGCGGGCGTCGCCGGGCCGGTCCTCGGGGCGCTTGGCGAGGAGGTCCAGGACGGCCTGCTCGAAGTACTCCGGCAGTTCGGGCCGGTGCTCGCGGGGCGGGACGGGTGCGTTGTCGCGATGGCCGACGAGCACGGACCAGGAGTCGCCGAGGTCGAAGGGCGGAGCGCCGGTGGCGATTTCGTACAGGACGCAGCCGAGGGAGTACAGGTCGCTGCGGTGGTCGAGCTCGCCGCCGGCGATCTGCTCGGGCGACATGTAGTGCGGGGTGCCCATGGCCATGCCGCCGCCGGTGAGCTTGGCGGTGAAGCCGATGTCGTGGGCGAGGCGGGCGATGCCGAAGTCGCAGATCTTCACCGTGCCGTCGGTGAGCCGCATGATGTTGGCCGGCTTCAGGTCGCGGTGGACGACGCCCTGGTCGTGGGTGTAGCCGAGGGCGGCGGCCATCTGCTCGGCGATGTCGACGACCACGTCCACCGGGAGCGGGCGGGTCTCGTTGTCCTCCAGGAGCTGGCTGAGGTTGCGGCCTTCGAGGAGCTCCATGACGAGGTAGAGGGGGCCGCCCGCGGCGCTGTCGTCGCCGAAGTCGTGGACGACGGTGACGCCCCGGTGCTGGAGCGACGCTGCGACGCGCGCCTCGCGGCGGAACCGCTCGCGCAGCACCTGGGTGAAGTGGTTGTCCTGCTCCGGTCCGAGCGGTTTGAGGCATTTCACGGCGACGTGCCGGCCCAGCGACTCGTCCCGGGCGCGCCATACCTCGCCCATGCCGCCGCGGCCGATCAGATCGAGGGACCGGTACCGGCCCTGGATCAGTCTGGACTCCGCCATGTCTTGAAGTCGCCCCCGTTGTCGTGCCACGCCCTCCCTGGCCCGTCCAGTATGGCCGCTGATGTACGCAGTGTGTACGGCGAGGGGCGACTCCCGGGGCCCATGCGGCGCATCGCTTTCAAGATGTGACCTGGGGGCAGCTGCCAGCGCAGACCTGCGGGAATGCTGCGCAGCACGCGCCCGGTGAGGCGCAGGCGCCGGGTGACCGCGGGTGGGGCGGGTGCGGGCCGCCCGTACAGGCGGTGCGCCCACGCGGGGAGGGAGCCGTAGGCGAGGCCGGCGAGCGGGCGCCACAGCAGGTTTCGGCCAGCGACGAGGAGCGGGTGGACGGGTGGCGCGCGCAGGAAGTCGTCCACCGCGTGGGCGTCGGGGCCGGCGGCGAGCTCGGGGCGGATCTCCTCGAAGTACGCGGCCAGCTGCGCGGTGTCGGCGGGGACCGCGGCCGGGTCGAGTCCCACGAGGCGGGCGTTCACACGGTTCTCGTCGACGTAGCGGTCGGCCTGGGCGGGGGTGAGGGGGACGCCCGAGCGGCGCAGGACGTGCAGGAAGCTGTCGATCTGCGCGCAGTGGATCCACAGCAGCAGTGCGGGGTCGTCGACGGGGAAACGGTCGCCGGTGTCCGGGTCGGTGGCGGACAGCGACCGGTGGATCCTGCGTACGCGGGCGCCGGCCCGCTCGGCGGCCTCGGAAGTGCCGTAGGTGACCGTCCCGACGAAGTCGGCGGTGCGCAGCAGCCGCCCCCAGGCGTCCTTGCGGCCGCTCGCGCCACCGAGAGCGGTGGAGTTCTCCATGACCCCGCGGACGGCTCGCGGGTGCAGGGCTTGGAGGTAGAGGGCGCGGACGCCGGCGATCCACATCACCGGATCGCCGTGGCACTGCCAGGTGACGGACGCCGGCCCGTACAGTCCCGGGTCGGGGACGGCCGTGGTGTTTCCCATCCCCGTACCTCCCTGTCGCGGACGCCCGGCGGCTCCAGCGTACGAGGCGGCCGACGCGGCGGCCAGCGGCCGGCGGCTGTCGGCCGTTTCCGGCGGTTTCCGGCGGTTTCCGGCGCAGCGTGCAACGCCTCGCCCTCGGTGGGCGGATCGGCCGAACGGCCCTGCCCCGGCCGGCGCCGGTGCGCTCGGCCGTCCGCGGGGCGACGGTGTCGATGCCGAGGACGAGGCCGATGCCGATGCCGACGACGCCGTGCGGGCCGCCGATGCGGACGACCGAGGTGATCCGGCCGGTGACCCCGGCACCACGGCGGCCGGGGCCGGGCGGTTCCTGCCGTGGCGGGGCCCTGGGCATGGGGGATACGGGTCCGCCCCGCGGCCCGTTCGAGGTCCGGACGACGGCCGCGCCGGACCGGCTGGAACTCGGTGTGGTGGGCCGACCCGGGACGGAGACCCCCACCTGCGAGGGGTCACGTCCCTTCGTCACGCCCCTTCCTCACCTCCGGCCACGGCCCGACCGGACCGGCCGAGCGCGTGCGGCCGCTGCACGGTGGGTTCGCGGCCGGCCGGGACGGGCCGCGGCACCGGCGGCCGGCGGTCCGGCCGCCGGTACTCGCCGGCCTGATCGCCGGCCTGATCGCCGAGTCGGTCGAAGCCGTCGCGGCCGGCCCGCCCGCCCACTGCGACGCCGGCTCCTTCCGTCAGCGGCGGACGCGGGGCATGCCGAGGCCGATCCACGAGATGATCTCGCGCTGGATCTCGTTGTTGCCGCCGCCGAAAGTGAAGATGACGGCGCTGCGGTAGCCGCGTTCGAGCTCGCCGTGCAGGACCGCTCCGGCGGAGCCGTCCTTGAGGGAGCTGGCCGCTCCGACGACTTCCATGAGCCAGGCGTACGCGTCCCGGCGCGCCTCGGAGCCGTAGACCTTGACCGCGGAGGCGTCCTGGGGGGTGAGGGTGCCGGACTGGACGGCGTTCACCATCTGCCAGTTGAGCAGCTTCATCGCGTCGAGGCGGGCGTGGGTGCGGGCGAGGCGGCCGCGGACCCAGGAGAGGTCGATCACCCGGCGGCCGTCCGCGAGCTTCGTCGCGGCGGCCCAGCGCTGGACGTCGTGCAGGGCCCGGATGGCCATGGTGCCGTGGGCGGCGAGGGTGACGCGCTCGTGGTTGAGCTGATTGGTGATCAGGCGCCAGCCCTTGTTCTCCTGGCCGACGCGGCGGGTGGCGGGGACGCGGATGTTCTCGTAGTAGCTGGCGGTGGTGTCGTGCGAGGCCAGCGTGTTGATGAGGGTGCAGGAGTAGCCGGGGTCGGACGTCGGCACGAGGAGCATGGTGATGCCCTTGTGCGCGGGGGCGTCCGGTTCGGTGCGGACGGCCAGCCAGACCCAGTCGGCGGTGTCGCCGTTGGTGGTCCAGATCTTCTGTCCGTTGACGACGTAGGTGCCGGTCTCCTCGTCACCCTCGCGCACGGCCCTGCACTTGAGCGCGGCGAGGTCGGTACCCGCGTCGGGCTCGCTGTAGCCGATGGCGAAGTCGATCTCGCCGGCGAGGATCCTGGGGAGGAAGTACGCCTTCTGCTCGTCGGTGCCGAACTGCATGAGGGTCGGCCCGACGGTGTTGAGCGCCATCAACGGCAGGGGGACGACGGCCTGCGCGGCCTCGTCGAAGAAGATGAACTGGTCCATCGGGGACATCCCGCGTCCGCCGTACTCCTTCGGCCAGCCGACCCCGAGCCAGCCGTCGGCGCCGAGCCGCCGGATGGTCTCCCGGTAGAACCGCTTCTGCGCGGCCGGGTCCTCGTAGCGGGCGTAGCCGTCCTCTGGGATCAGCCGGGCGAAGTAGGCACGCAGCTCGGCGCGCAACTGCTGCTGCTCAGGCGTGTATTCGAGGTGCACGGCCCCTCCGGGATTCTCGCGGTCCAGCCCGTCGCTGTGGTGGCGCAGGGCAGAGTAGAACCTGTTTCAGGAATCCGGAAGGGCCACGCCCCCGTCAGGCGTACAGGAAGACGGCGTCGAACCAGACCTGATCGCGCGCCGCGTCGAGGAAGTACCGGCCCTCCACGTGGTCGGCCGACGACGGGGCGGCGTTGATCTCCGCGTCGTGGTCCGGGCTGCTCTGCCAGACGGCGCCCGCCGGGACGAACTTCCGCAGCGGGGCGGGGATTTGCGGCAGGCCGCCGACGGAGAAGGGGACCTGCCGGGGGCGGCGTACCGCCTCCGCCGCCTTGCCCTGCGGCAGACGGGCCAGGCCGACGACGCGGATCCGGGAATCCGGTCCCGGGATCGAGCGGTCGTCGTAGGCGCCCTTGTTGATGGCGTAGCCGAGCCAGTGCGCGTCGGACATCTCGCCGAGGGAGGCGAACCTGGCGCGCAGCGGCTCGGTGTCGGTGCGGACGCGCTCCGGATCCGGCGGCGGGCCTTCGGGCCACAGGGCGTACCCGCCGGCCGCAGCCCCGGTCAGCAGCAGCGCGGAGCCGCCGAACAGCCCGAGGAGCCGGCGCCGGTCGGTGTGGCCTCGCCGCGCTTCCATGGTCCCCCCCGGGTGCCCGTCAGTTCAGGGCGCTGATCATAGCCTCGGCCGTCGCCGCCATCGCCGTGCGGGCGGCGGCCAGATAGGGCCTGGGGTCCGCCGCGGTGAGGTGGGTGCGGATGGCGCCGGTCATCGCCACATTGAGCGCGGTGCCGATGTTGACCTTGCGGATGCCGCCCGCGACGGCCGCCGCGAGTTCGGTGTCCGGCAGCCCGGAGGAGCCGTGCAGGACGAGCGGCACGTCCACCGTCTTGGCCAGCCGGGCCAGCAGCGCGTGGTCCAGGGCGGCGGTCCGGCTGGTCATGGCGTGGCTGCTGCCGATGGCGACGGCCAGCGCGTCGACCCCGGAGTCGACGACGAACCGGTGCGCCTCGTCCGGGTCGGTACGGGCGCCGGGCGCGTGCGGATCCAGCGGGGCCGCGCCGTTCTTGCCGCCGACCTCGCCCAGCTCGGCTTCGATCCACAGCCCGTTGGCGTGCGCCCAGTCCGCGGCGGAACGGGTCGCCTCCAGGTTCTCGGCGTACGGGAGGTGCGCGGCGTCGTACATCACCGAGCCGAATCCCGCGTCGACGGCCTGGCGCAGCAGCTCGGAGCTCTTGACGTGGTCGAGGTGCAGGCCGACCGGGACCCCCGCGGCCTCGGCGCAGGCGGCGGCCGCACGGGCGATCGGCAGCAGTTGTCCGCCGCGGAACCTCACGGCGTTCTCGCTCAGCTGGAGGATGACCGGCGTTCCGGCCGCCTCGGCCCCGGCGACGACCGCTTCGGCGTGCTCCAGGGTGATGATGTTGAAGGCGGCGACGGCCCGGCCCGCGCCGGCCGCCTCCCGGACGAGCGTGCCCGCGGGGACGAGGCTCATCGGACCGCCTCCTCTCCGGAGGCGAGGATCACCGAGCGGGTGAGGTGGCGGGGCGCGTCCGGATCCAGCTGCCGGTGGGCGGCGACGGCGAGGGCCAGGCGGTGCACCCGGACCAGCTCGGCGAGCGGGTCGAGCCGCCCGGCCACCCACTGGGCGCCGGTGCCGCGCACCTGGTCGGCGAGCCCGTCGGGGGCCTCGTCGAGGGACCAGGTGAGGGTGCCGGGGCCGGAGACGCTGATGGGCCCGTGCCGGTACTCCATCGCCGGATAGGACTCGGCCCAGGACAGGGAGGCCTCGCGCATCTTCAGCGCGGCCTCGTTCGCGAGGCCGATGCTCCAGCCGCGGCCGAGGAAGGTGAACTGGTCCCGGCTCTCCAGCCCGGCGGGCAGCGGCTCGGCGAGTGCCGTGCGCGCGTCGGCGACCGCGCTCGCGGCGTGCAGCCCGGTGTGGGCGCGCAGCAGGGTCAGGGCGGTGGTGGCGAAGCGGGTCTGGACGACGGACCGTTCGTCGGCGAAGTCGAGGACGACGAGCTCGTCGGCGAGGGTCATCACCGGGGTGGCCGGATCTCCGACGACGGCGGTCGTGGGCACGCCCGCGTCCCGCAGCCCGGCCAGCAGGTCCAGCACCTCGGTGGTGGTCCCGGACCGGGTGAGGGCGACGACCCGGTCGTAGCGGCGGTGGCGCGGGAACTCCGAGGCGGGGAAGGCGTCGGTCTCCCCCTGGCCCGCCTCCTCGCGCAGGACGGCGGCCGCCTGGGCCATGTAGTACGAGGTCCCGCACCCGACGATCGCGGTACGCTCCCCCGGCTGCGGCAGCACCCCCCGCCGGGCGGGGGCCAGTTCGGCGGCCCGCTCCCAGCATGCGGGCTGCGTGCCCAACTCGTGCGCGACGTGACTCATGCAGGCTCCCTCGTGCGACAGACGGGTCTGAATGCGTGTTCTTGCAAGGTAGCTGGCAGTTTCGCGCAACTTCAAGCATCCACGGGCGGATCACCTGAGTTAATGTCGGCGGGTAGGCCAATGGAGAACGAAGGGGGCGGCCGATGACCCGCAAGGAGCGCTGGCAGACGCTGCTGGATCTGCTGGTGGAGCGGGGCGAGCTGGAGGTGGAGCCGGCCGCCGAGATCCTCGGCGTGTCCGCCGCGACCGTCCGCCGCGACCTGGACCAGCTCGCCGAGCAGCAGCTGCTGGTCCGTACGCGCGGCGGGGCGGTGCTGCACGGGGTCAGTTACGAACTCCCCCTGCGCTACCGCACCTCGCGCCGGGCCGCCGAGAAGCGCCGCATCAGCGAGGCCGTGGCCGCCCTGATCGCCCCGGGCGAGGTCATCGGACTGACGGGCGGCACCACGACCACCGAGGTGGCGCGGGCCCTGGCCGCGCGCCCGGACCTGGCTTCCGGCTCCCCGGCGCTGACGGTGGTGACCAACGCCCTCAACATCGCGGGCGAGTTGGTGATCCGGCCGCAGTTCAAGATCGTGCTGACCGGCGGGGTGGCCCGCCCGCAGTCGTACGAGCTGACGGGCCCGCTCGCCGAGCAGGTGCTCGGGCAGCTCGCGGTGGACACGGCGGTGCTCGGCGTGGACGGCTTCGATCCGGCCGACGGCGCGGCGACCCGGCACGAGGACGAGGCCTCGGTGAACCGCCTGCTGTGCGAGCGGGCCCGCCGGGTGGTGATCGCGGCCGACTCCAGCAAGCTGGGCGTGCGCGCCTTCGCCCGCATCTGCGCGACCTCGGAGGTGGACGTCCTGGTGACGGACACCGGCCTGACGGCGGCGGTCGCGCAGGAGTTCGCGGCGGCGGGCGTGGAGGTCGTACGGGTATGAACGGCGCGACGAGCGGCGATCCCCTGCGCTTGACGGTCCTCGGCGGCGCGACGCCGTATCCGCTCGCGGACAACCCCTGTTCGGGCTATCTGGTGTCCGGCGGGGGCGCGCGGCTCTGGATGGACGCCGGCAGCGGGACGCTGGGGCCGCTCCAGCGGTACGTCGGGCTGGGCGAGCTGGACGCGGTCTGGATCTCACATCTGCACGCCGACCACAGCGCGGACCTCCTCACCGCGTACTACGGCCTGCTCTTCGCCGACGTCGAACGCGCGGCGCCGCTGCCGCTGTTCGGCCCGCCGGGCACCGCCGACCGGCTCGCCGGGTTCCTCACCAACGGCGCGGAGCGCAGTCCGGTCGAGTCCGCCTTCGCCGTGCACGAGCTGTCCGACGGGCACCGGGTGCGGGTGGGGGCGCTCACCCTCACCAGCCGGGCCGTGTCCCACGGCATGCCCGCCTTCGCCGTACGCGTCGAGGCCGGCGGCCACTCGTTGGTCTACTCCGGGGACACGGCGCCCTGCCCCGCGCTGACGGCCCTCGCCGAGGGGTGCGACGTACTGCTCTGCGAGGCCGGGAGCGCGCGGCGGCCGGCGCCGGACGAAGCCGAACACCTCCACCACACGCCGGAGGAGGCCGGGCGGACGGCGGCGGCCGCGCGCGCCGGACGGCTGGTCGTCACCCACGTGGATCGCGGCCTCGGCCCGGACGAGGCGGTGGCCCGCGCCTCTGCCCACTACGGCGGGCCCGTCGACCACGCCGCGCCCGGGACCGTGTTCCCGGTCGGCTGACCGGCCCGCTTCAGGACTCCGGCCCGGACCCGGTCAGCCGGGCCCCGGCGTCCAGGCCCCGGCGTCCAGGCCCCGGCTCCGGCGTTCAGTGCGCCGACAGCCGCTCCGATTCCCGGACCAGGGCGGCCAGGACGGGGGCGATCAGGGGGTGGGTCTCGCCGCCGCGGCGGGTGGCGGCGAAGACCCGGCGGGTGGCGGCCGGGCCGGCGACCGGCCGGACCTGGACCTCCTTGAGGTCCATGCCGTGCAGCGCCGAGCGCGGTACGAGGGCCACCCCGGCCCCCGCGCCCACCAGGGCCGTCACCGCCCGGAAGTCGTCGGAGGAATGGACGAACCGGGGCTGGAACCCGGCCAGTTCGCACGCCAGCAGCGTCACGTCGTGGCACGGGTTGCCGGGGTACTGGCCCACCCAGTCCGAGTCGGACAGGTCCGCCAGCGACACCGCGGGGAGGTCGGCGAGCGGGTGCCCCGAGGGCAGTACCGCGTCGAAGGGCTCCGCGTACAGCGGCAGGACCGACAGCCGGGCGTCGTCCGCACCCGGCCCGCCCCGGTATTCGACCGCCAGCGCGACGTCCGCCTCGCCGTCGAGGAGCTGCGGCAGGCTCTGGTCGCCCTCCGCGTCCCGCACCCGCAGCCGGATCCCGGGGTGGTCCCGCGCGAGCCGGGCGATGGCCGGGGCCAGTACCTCGGCGATGCCGGTGGCGAAGGCCGCCACCGTGACCTCGCCGGCCGAGCCGCCCGCGTACGCCGCGAGCTCGGCCTCCGCGCGCTCCAGCTGGGCCAGCACCTCGTGGGCGTGGCCGAGCAGGATCTCACCGGCCGCCGTGAGCCGTACGCCCCGGCCGCTGCGGGTGAGCAGCGCGTGGCCCGTCTCCTGTTCCAGCGCCGCGAGCTGCTGGGAGACGGCCGAGGGGGTGAGGTACAGGGCTGCGGCCGCGGCGGTCACCGTACGGTGGTCCGCCACGGCCCGCAGGATGCGCAGCCGGCGGGGGTCGATCACCCCGCCATTGTCTCAGGACGCAAAGGCGCCCCGGGCCCCTCAGGCCCCAGTGGTCGCGAGAGCCTCACGGGCGTCGACGAACGCCGCCACCGCGCGCTCCACGTCGGCCGTCGAGTGGGCCGCCGAGAGCTGCACGCGGATGCGCGCCGCGCCCATCGGCACCACCGGGTAGGAGAAGCCGATCACGTACACGCCGCGCTCCAGCAGCAGCTCCGCCATCCGGGCCGCCTCCGCCGCGTCGCCGATCATCACCGGGGCGATGGCGTGGTCGCCGGGCAGGATCTCAAAACCGGCCTCGGTCATCCTCGTGCGGAAGAGCTTGGTGTTGGCGGCGAGGTGCTCGCGCAGGTCGCCCGCCGACTCCAGCAGGTCCAGGACCTTGAGGGAGGCCGCCGCGATGACCGGGGCGAGGGAGTTGGAGAAGAGGTACGGGCGCGAGCGCTGGCGCAGCAGCTCGACGATCTCGGCGCGCGCCGCGACGTAGCCGCCGGAGGCGCCGCCGAGGGCCTTGCCCAGGGTGCCGGTGATGATGTCGACGCGGTCCATGACCCCGTGCAGTTCGGGAGTGCCGCGGCCACCGGGGCCGACGAAGCCGACGGCGTGCGAGTCGTCGACCATGACCATGGCGTCGTAGCGCTCGGCCAGGTCGCAGATCTCCGCGAGGGGGGCGACGTAGCCGTCCATCGAGAAGACGCCGTCGGTGACGATCAGCTTGCGGCGGGCGCCGCCCTCGGCGGCCTCCTTGAGCCGGGTCTCCAGCTCCGCCATGTCGCGGTTGGCGTAGCGGAAGCGGCGGGCCTTGGAGAGGCGGATGCCGTCGATGATCGAGGCGTGGTTGAGGGCGTCGGAGATGACCGCGTCCTCGGCGCCGAGGAGGGTCTCGAAGACACCGCCGTTGGCGTCGAAGCACGAGGAGTAGAGGATCGTGTCCTCCTGGCCGAGGAAGGCCGACAGGCGCGCCTCCAGCTCCTTGTGCACCTCCTGGGTGCCGCAGATGAAGCGGACGGAGGCCATGCCGTAGCCCCAGCGGTCCAGCGCGTCCTTCGCCGCGGCGACGACCTCGGGGTGGTCGGCCAGCCCCAGGTAGTTGTTGGCGCAGAAGTTGAGCACCTCGCCGGGGGCGCCGCCCGCGGTGACGGCGACGGCGGCGTTCTGCGGGGTGCCGATGACGCGCTCGGGCTTGTGCAGGCCGGCGGCGCGGATCTCGTCGAGGGTGGCGCGCAGGTCCTCGCGGACGGACTCGAACATGGTGCGGTTCTCCTTGTGCGGTGTGCCGTCCGGTGGAGCGGAGGCAGACGGGAGGGGCCGGACCCCGCGGACGGCGGGGTCCCCCCGGACGGAGTCCGGGGAGAGGGCGTGCGGGGCCCGGCCGGAGGGAGATGGTCCAGGGAGCGGCGGGCGGCGGTTACGCCGTCCAGTCCAGGATGATCTTGCCGCTGCGGGCGGTCGAGGCCTCGTCGAACGCCGCCTCGAAGTCGCGGTGCGAGTAGCGGCCGGTGATGACCGGGCTGAGGTCGAGCCCGCCCTCCAGCAGCACCGTCATCGCGTACCAGGTCTCGAACATCTCGCGGCCGTAGATGCCCTTGATCGTGATCATCGAGGTGACGACCTTGGCCCAGTCCACCGGGAACTCCTGCGCGGGCAGGCCCAGCATCGCGATCCGGCCGCCGTGCGTCATGTTGTCGATCATGTCGCGCATCGCCTCGGCGCGGCCGGACATCTCCAGGCCGATGTCGAAGCCCTCGCGCAGACCGAGCTGCGCCTGCGCGTCGGCGATGGAGGACTCTGCGACGTTCACCGCGAGCGTGGCGCCGGCCTTGCGGGCGATCTCCAGCCGCTCGGGGCTGACGTCGGTGATGACCACGTTGCGGGCGCCCGCGTGCCGGGCCACGGCCGCCGCCATGATCCCGATCGGGCCGGCGCCGGTGATCAGTACGTCCTCGCCGACCAGCGGGAAGGACAGCGCGGTGTGCACGGCGTTGCCGAACGGGTCGAAGATCGCCGCGACGTCCAGGTCCACCGCGGTCCGGTGCACCCACACGTTCTGGGCGGGCAGGACCACGTACTCGGCGAAGGCGCCGTCGCGGCCGACCCCGAGCCCGATCGTGCTGCGGCACAGGTGGCGGCGCCCGGCCAGGCAGTTGCGGCACCTGCCGCACACCAGGTGGCCCTCGCCGCTGACCAGCGCGCCGATCTCGATGTCGCGGACGTCCGCGCCGAGGGCGGCGACCTCGCCGACGAACTCGTGGCCGAGGACCAGCGGGGTCTTGACCGCGCCCTGCGCCCAGCCGTCCCAGGCACGGATGTGCAGGTCGGTTCCGCAGATGCCGGTGCGCAGCACCTTGATCAGCACGTCGCCGGGGCCGTACTCGGGCTCGGGGACGTCCATGAGCCACAGCCCGGGCTCGGCCTTGTGCTTGACGAGTGCCTTCATGGGTGGCTCCAGGCATGCGGAAGGGGGCGCCACGAGCGCGGGGGCGCGGACGGCGTCGGTGAACGGAACCAATCTGCCGAGCGGCACGGTGATCAGTCCATCGAGACTTTCTTAAGCGGGCCGACAGCCCAGCTTCACGCCTATGCTCCTCACGTGACGGGGCGGGGGCCGGCGACGGCCGGGGAAAAAGGGGAGGTGGGGGGCGTGCCGAGTCTGCGCAGCAGGGCGCTGTCGGTGGCGCTGATCGCGGCAGGACGGCGAAGACGGTTCGCGAGCGCCGAGGCGGTGCGGACCCGGGTGGCTCGGTCCGCCCGTCGGCCCGCTTCCCATCTGCCGCCGCGCCGGCTGGGCCGGGTCGCGGAGATCTCGCGGACCTTCGTCGGGGCGTGGCCGGTGTACGACGTCGCACCGCGCGGGACCGAGCCGACGGCCCAGGTGCTGTACGTGCACGGTGGCGCCTACGTGGGCGAGCTGGTCCGTCCGCACTGGGCGGTGGTGCGGACCCTGGTCACACAGGCGGGGGCGCGCGTCGTCGTACCGGCGTACATCCTGGCACCGCGCGGGACGGCCGACCGGACGGTCCCGGTCGCCGCCGACCTGCTCAGCGGTCTCATCGCGAGCGGCGGCGCGGGCGGGACGGTGCTCATCGGCGACTGCGCCGGGGCCGGGCTGGCACTGGCCGCCGCCCAGTGGCTGCGCGAGCGCACCGGGGCGCGTCCTTCCCGGATCGTGCTGATCTCGCCGTGGCTGGACCTGACCTTGAGCCATCCGGACCAGGCGGGCGCCGAGGCGGCCGATCCGGTGCTGGGGCTCCCGGGGCTGCGGGAGGCCGGGCGCCTGTACGCCGGGACCCTGGCCGCGGACGATCCCCGGGTGAGCCCGCTGTACGGGTCCTTCGAGGGGATGGCGCCGCTGACGGTGTTCACCGGGACCCGGGACCTGCTGACCACGGACAGCGGGGAACTGCTGCGCCGGGCGCGGGCGGCCGGGGTGGAGGTGGAGGTCCACGAGGAGGTGGGGCTGCCGCACGGCTACCCGCTGCTGCCGCTGCCGGAGGGGCGGGCGGCACGCGACCGGATCGTCGAGCTGGTCCGGTCGGCGGCGGAGCTGTGACACCGGCACCTACGCCACACAGGTCATCAGAGAGCTGATCGGCCAGGCGCGGTACGCCGTCCAGTACGCCTCGTCGCGCACGTGATCGGCGGGCGGGGTCCGGTTCGGCTGCCAGCCGACGGTACTGAAGCCCGCCTCGACGGCGGCTTCGGCGAGGTCGGCGTGGGACCACTCGCGGAACTCGAAGGGCACCGGCGGGTCGGTCAGCAAGTGCGCCTTCAGCAGCGGCGCGTCGCCGCTCGGCACCCGGTCGAGGATGCGGACCCCGTACGGCGACCAGTCGACGCGCGGGAACGCCCCTGCGTTGGGCACGATCGCGAGCAGCCGTCCGCCGGCCCGCAGGCTGGCGCGGACCGACCGGAACACCGCGTGCAGTTCCCCGCGGTCGGGCGTGTGGTGGAAGGGGTAGAGGGCGGTGGCGAGGTCGAAGGGGCCGAGGTCGGGCAGGCCCGAGGCGTCGGCGACGAGGTACTCGATGTTCTCGCCGGCCGGCCGGTCCTTCACCGCCTCGTGCGCGCGGGCCAGCGCGATCATCTCCTCCGAGATGTCCACGCCGACGGTCCGTCGGGCGCCGCCGCGGGCCAGCAGCCGGGTGTTGAAGCCGTATCCGCAGGCCAGGTCGAGGGCGTCGAGGCCGCGTACCCCGCCGAGCGCGTCGATGGCTCCGTGCAGGGTGTAGGTGTCGGCCGCCGAGAAGGCGGCGGTGGTCCTGGACTCCGCGTAGCGCTCGCCGATGGTGTCGTACTGGAACCGCATGCTCTGCCTTCCGGTGGCCTGCCGGTGGGGTGGGTGGGAGGGAGGGGACGCGTGCGTATCGTGCCCCGCGACGCCTCCGGGCAACGGGGCGCACACCCGGCCGTCCCCCGGACGAGGGATGCGGTCGGCCTATCGCCGCCGCCGGGCCTCGCGCACGGGATCCGCCACCCCGGCCGGTGCGCCCTTCGGCACCAGTTCGCGCATGCAGGTGCGCAGCCAGGCGTGCGCCGGGTCCGCGTCGTGGCGCGGGTGCCAGGCCATGCCGAAGGGCAGCGTCGGCAGGTCGAGCGGGATCTCGAAGGTCTCCAGGTCCAGCGCGGCGGCGAGGGGTACGACCTGGGTGGTGAGGAGTCCGACGAGGTCGCTCTCGCGCAGGACGAACAGGGAGGCGGGGAAGGTGCCGACGCTGCCCGCCACCCGCCGGGACAGGCCCCGTTCGGCCAGGGCCGTGTCCACCGGGCCCTGCAGGCGGCCGCGCCGGGAGGCGATCAGGTGCTCGGCGGCGGCGAACCGGCGCGCGGTGACACGGCCGCGGAGCAGCGGGTGGCCGCGCCGGACCACGGCCAGCATCCGCTCGTCGGCGAGGTGCTCGACGCGCACTTCGGGGGAACGGGTGTCGACGACTCCGAGTTCGAGGTCGGCGACGCCCTCGCGCAGCGCCGGGACGTCCACGTGGCTCTCCCCCAGGAAGCGCAGCCGCACCCCCGGCGCCTCGCGGGTCACCCGGGTGAGGAGGGCGGCTCCGTAGACGGCGGTGAAGGCGTCGTTCGCGAGCACGGTGAAGGTGCGGGCGAGGGTGGACAGGTCCACCTGCCCGCCGGTGAGGAAGAGGGCGCGGGCCCGTTCCACGACGGCCCTGACCTCGCCCTGGACGGCGAGGGCGTGCGGGGTGGGCACCATGGTCCGTCCGGCCCGGACCAGGACGGGGTCGCCCAGGGCCCTGCGGATCCGGCCGAGGGTGCGGCTCATCGCGGGCTCGGAGAGGTGCAGCCGGGCCGCCGCGCGGGACACGCTCGACTCCTCCAGGAGGACGTCCAGGGCGGCGAGGAGGTTCAGGTCCAGACCGGACGCGGTCCCGGATTGCGTCACACGCATTCATCCCTTGCAGAACATGCACTGGAAAGCAGGTCACTGCCACCCTACGGTGAAGCGGAGGCCTCGCCCATCCACATCCCCTTTTCGCCACCGACTCCGAGGAGGAGCCGTGCTCCGCCATGCCCGCACGCGGGATCCCGCCGCGCCGCCCGCGCCCGCCGCGACCACCCTCACCCGGCCCGCCCTGCTCGTCCTGTGCGCCTGCGTACTGGTCGCCCAGGGCATGGTCGCCGCCGTCAACCTGCTCATCCCGCAGCTCGCCGCGTCCACCCTGCGTCCCGGCCCCGGCGAGCTGCTGTGGGCGGTCGACGCGTACGTCATCGTCTTCGCGGCGCTGCTGATCCCGGCCGGTGCCCTCGGCGACCGGTACGGGCGCAAGGGCGCCCTGCTGGCCGGGCTCGGGCTGTTCGCCGCGGGCGGGGCCGTCAGCGCCCTCGCGCAGGACCCGGCCGTGCTGATCGCCGGCCGTGGCCTGTGCGGGGCCGGGGCGGCCCTGATCATGCCCGCCACCATGTCCGTCCTGGTCCACCTGAGCCCGCCCGAACTCCGTGGCCGGGCGCTGGCCACCTGGACGCTGGCCGCGGGCCTCGGGGGTCTGGCGGGCAACGTCGGCGGCGGCCTGGCCGGGGAGTTCCTGACCTGGCGGGCCCTGTTCTGGGCCGTCGTCCCGCTCGGCGCGCTGCTCGCGCTCGCGGTCGCCCTCACGGTCCCCCGTACGCCCTCGCGGCCCGACGCGGCCGTCGACCCCGCCGGGGCGGCGCTGCTCGCGGCGGCGCTGCTCGCGGTGGTCTACGGAATCATCGAGGGTCCCGCCCACGGCTGGGCCTCGGTGCGCGTACTGACCGCCTTCGGCGCCGGCGCGGGCCTCCTCGCGGCCTTCACCGGCCATGCCCTGCGCGCCGCCCGCCCGCTGCTCGACCCGCGGATCTTCGCCTCGCGCAAGCTGCGTGCCGGAGCGCTCGGCATCGGCGCCGCCTTCTTCGGGCTCTTCGCCCTGTTCTTCGTCAACGCCCAGTACCTCCAGTACGCGAAGGGCTTCTCCCCCGCCGAGACCGGCCTGGCGATCGTCCCGCTGACCGTCGGCATGGCCCTGGTTCCCCGGTTCGGAGCGCGGCTCCAGGAGCACACCGGGCCCCGGCTGCCGGTCGGCGCCGGGCTCGGCCTGATCGGTGCGGGGCTGCTGCTCGTCTCCACCGCCGACGCGGGCACTCCGTACGCCCTGTACGCGCTCTACCTGCTGGTGCTGTCCGTCGGCACCGGGCTGTGCGCGCCCTCCCTGACCCTGACGGTGGTCGCCGAGCTGCCACCGCACCAGGCCGGACTGGGCTCCGGGCTGAACACCGCGGCCCGGGAGATCGGCGCCGCCCTCGGGGTGGCGGTGGTGGGCACGGTGCTGGCCTCCCGGTTCCACGGGAACCCGACGGATCCGGCTCAGGTCGCCGCCTTCACCGACGCGATGGGGGGCGCGCTGCGCACGGTGGCCGTGGTGCTGCTCGTGGCGTCGGCCGCCGTGGTGGCCGGGTACCGGGACACCGTGCGGGCCCGGCGCCGGGGTGCGGGCAGCACCGCCGAGGGCGCATCCTGACGGTGTGACGGCGAGACCGGACAGCGGCGCCCCCGCCCTCGATGCCACGGCCCAGGTGCTCGCCCGGGCCTCCGTCGGCGCGGTGGCGGCCGTAGGCGGGTACGCGGGCGGGGTGTACCTGCGCTCCGGCCGTGAGGGGCTGCTGCGGCTGGCCGTGCTCACGGGGCTCCCGGGGCGGCTGTTCCGGCCCTGGTGGCGGATGCACGTGAACCGGCCCTACCCGGTGGCCGAGGCCTACCGCTCCGGACAGTCCGTGCACCTGCCCGACGTGGAAACGGCCATGCGCCGCTTTCCCCAGCTGATGGCGGGGCTGCCCTTCCCCTTCGGCTCGCTGTTCGAGCCGGTGACGGCCGGGACCGAGCGGTTCGGCGTGCTGATGGTGCTGCGCGCGCCGACTCCCGGGGTCGCCGTCGGGGCGGTGGACCGCGAGCGGCTGCGCGAGGCCGCGGACGGGCTGGCCCGGAACCTCGCGGAGCTGACGGCGGCCGGGGAGCCCGTGATCTGGGAGGGTGACCCGCTGCTCGTACCGCCGCCCGCCCCGGCCGGCGGCGAGCCGGGCGCGCGGGAGGCCGTGGACCGGCTCTCCCATGCCGTGCTGTCCGTGGACCGGCAGGGCGTGATCGGGTTCGTCAACGCCGCCGCCGAGGATCTGCTCGGCCTCGGCATGCAGCAGCTGCGCGGACGGTTGCTGTGGGAGGCGCTGCCCTGGCTCGGGCACCCCGCGTACGAGGACCACTTGCGGGCCGTCTTCATGTCCAGCGAGCCGGTGCACTTCCCGGCCCGGCGCGGCCGCCACCCGCCCGGAGGATGGCTGTCGGTGAACCTGTACCCCGGCGTCGACGGGGTCACCGTGACGATCGGCGCCGACGAGAAGCCCGCCTACGCACCCGCGTCGGTGGTCGAGCCGGCCGCGGGGCACGCTTCCCCCGCCGACCGGGCCGCCGCGCTGTACCGGCCGGTGGCCCTCGCCATCGCGCTGACCGAAGCGGTCACGGCCCGCCAGGTGTCGGCGGTGGTCACCGACGAGCTGCTGCCCGCCTTCGGCGGCCGCCAGCTGGCGATCTACCTGCTCGACGAGCGGCACCTGCACCTGGCGTGGGAGACCGGTTTCCCCAAGGGCTTCCTCAACCGCTTCGACGGGGTCGGGCTCGACGTGCGGCTGCCGGGCGTGGAGACGCTGACCTCGGGCCGGCCGCTGTTCTTCGAGTCGATGGAACACCTGGCCGCCGCCTATCCGGGCATCCCGCTGGACGCGCATGTCGGCGCCCGCGCCTTCCTCCCGCTGATCGCCTCCGGCCGCCCGGTCGGCTCGTGCATCCTCGGCTTCGACGAGCCCCGGGACTTCAGCCCGGAGGAGCGTACGGTGCTGACCGCCCTGGCCGGGCTGATCGCGCAGGCCCTGGCGCGGGCGCGGCGCTACGACAGCGAGGCGGCGCTCGCCAGGGGGCTCCAGTCGGCCCTGCTGCCGCACCGGCTGCCGGTGCGCGAGCACGTGGACACGGTGGGCCGCTACCTCCCCGGCACCCAGGGCATGGACGTCGGCGGTGACTGGTACGACGTGATCGAGACCGGCGGCGGGCGCCTCGCCCTGGTCATCGGGGACGTCCAGGGCCACGGCGTGGCGGCCGCCGCGACCATGGGCCAACTCCGCAGCGCGGTACGGGCCTTCGCCCTGACCAGCAGCACCCCGGACCAGGTGGTGGCCGGCACGAACCGGATGCTCAGCGACCTGGACCCGGGCCAGTTCGCCAGCTGCTGCTACGTGGTGCTCGACCCGGCGACGGGCTCCGCCCAGGCCGTCCGTGCCGGGCACCCCCAGCCGCTGCTGCGCCACCCCGACGGGCGCACCGACGTACTGGACCTGGCGGGCGGACTGGTGCTCGGCATCGACCCGGAGGCCACGTATCCGGTGACCGGACTGCGGCTGGCGGTCGGCTCGGTGCTCGCCCTGTACACGGACGGGCTGGTGGAGAAGCCGGGCATCGACATCGACGTCGGGGTGGAACGGCTGCGGGCGGCCCTCGCCGCGACCGGGCCCGGCCCCCTGACCGAGACGGCCGACCGGCTGATCGGCGAGGC
The DNA here is from genome assembly GCF_042267665.1 of Streptomyces sp. NPDC056224. Lineage (NCBI taxonomy): Bacteria > Bacillati > Actinomycetota > Actinomycetes > Kitasatosporales > Streptomycetaceae > Streptomyces > Streptomyces sp. NPDC056224. The sequence continues at coordinate 187,372 of NZ_JBHJTK010000001.1, read as the reverse complement.
GGGCGGCAGCGACGACCGGCCGGACGACATCGCCCTGCTGCTGGCTGCCCGCACGGGCGGGGCCGCTTGAGGGCTGTCCCGTGGTCCCCGGCGGGTCGGCGCACGGCGTCGGATCGGTGCATCGCACGGCGGACGGACACCCGACCGTACGGGGCGCATGCGGGCGTTCGAACCACGCGGCGCGGGACTACTGCGGGCGCCGGCCGGCCGCCAGGGTGAAGGAGTGGCCCGCCGGGTCGCTGAAGAGGCGGGCGTCGCGCGGGCCTTCGCCGGCGTCGGGCGAAAGCGGGCGGGCCCCGAGCGAGACGGCCTCCCGCTCGGCCTCGTCCAGATCCGCGGGGGCGACCACGATGCGCAGGTGTGCCTGCTGGGAGTCCTCGGGGCGCGGCCAGCTCGGTGGTGCGTAACCGTGGTCCCGGCGCACGGCCAGGTGTACTCCGGCTCCGCCCACGACCTCGACCGTGTCGGGCTCCTCCCCGGCCCGGACCTGCGCACCGAGCAGGTCGGCGTAGAAGAGGGCCAGCGACTCCGGCTCGGCGCAGTCCAGTACGAGAACGCTCGTCTTCGCGACAGTCATGGACCGCGGATACCCGCGGACCGCGCCCGTACGCGCCACCGGTGCGCGCCACCGGTGCGCGCCTTGCACACTCCGCTTGCGGCACTGTCGGTGCGACTTGGTAGAACTGCTGTCGCACCGTCCGCCCGTCCGAGCGGACCGTTCACCACCAGGAGCAGCGCATGAGCCAGGTCTCACACCTCAAGGAGCTGGGCGGGCTGCCCGCCTTCGACTTCCCGGGCACGGATGTCGAGGGCGAGGTCGAGCTGCCCGGCGCCGACACCGTGGCCTGGCGGGTCCGGGGCGACGAGCACGAGACCGAGGAGACCTGGAGCGAGGCCTTCGCCCGCTTCACGGCCGCCGTCGACACCCGGCAGGTCCGCTCCCTGATCGTGGGCGTCTGGGAGGAGTCGTACGAGACGTCCAGCGCCGACATCGTGAGCACCCTGGTGGCGGCCGCCGCGGACTTCCCGCTCCTGCGCGCCCTGTTCATCGGTGACATCGAAGGCGAGGAGTGCGAAATCTCGTGGATCCAGCAGGCGGACGTCACTCCGCTGCTGGAGACGTTCACGGGCCTGCGCGAGTTCGGGGTGCGCGGCGGTGACGGGCTGGCCCTCGCTCCGGTCAAGCACGCGCAGCTGCGGCGGCTGGTGGTGGAGACGGGCGGGCTGCCCCGGGAGGTGGTGCGGGGCATAGCCGCGAGCGACCTGCCCGCCCTGGAGGCCCTCGACCTGTGGCTCGGCACGTCCGAGTACGGGGCGGACACCGAGCCGCAGGACCTGGAGCCGATCCTGTCGGGCGCGCGGCTGCCGGCCCTGCGCCATCTCGCCCTGCGCAACAGCGAGATCCAGGACGCGGTCGCCGTCGCGGTGGCGGGGGCGCCGGTGGTGGCCCGGCTGGAGACCCTGGACCTGTCCATGGGCATCCTCACCGACGAGGGCGCGGCCGCCCTGCTCGCGGCCGCCCTGCCCGCGGGCGGGCCGCTCACCCGCCTGAACCGGCTCGACCTGAACCACCACTTCATCGGCGCCGGGCTCCAGGAGCGGCTGCGCGCGGCCCTGGAGCCGCACGGCGTGGAGCTCGCCCTCGGCGCGGGCGAGCAGGACGAGTACGACGGGGAGATCTACCGGTACGTCGCGGTGTCGGAGTGACGCGTCCGTCCCTCGCGGTGGTCGGCGTTCCGGGGGGCCGCCGCGTGGCCCTCTTCCAGGACGCCGTCCGCGCCGCCGGACTGCCGGCCGCCCGGGTGGTGCCCTGGCGGGAGGTGCTGGGCGGCCGGGCCCGGTTCGGGCCGGGCGAGACCGTGCGGATCGACTCGCCGGGCGAGGACCCGGAGGTCGACCGGCTGCTGCGGGGGACGGCCGACCCCACCCGGGTGGAGGGGACCGGCCTTTGGTACCGACGGTTCACCGGGGCCGTGGAGGCGCTGGCCGCCGAGGTCGCGGCGGCCGGCGGACGGCTGCTCACCGCCCCGGGGGACCTCGCCGTACTGTTCGACAAACGGCTGACCCACCACGCCCTGGAGACGGCGGGGGTCGCGGTGCCGCCCTCACCGACCTCCGGCCCCGCCGCGCCCCCGGTGCGCGGCTGGGCGGACGTACGGGAGGTGCTCGCGCGGCCCGGGCTGCGCCGGGTGTTCGTCAAGCTCGCCCACGGCTCCTCGGCCTCCGGCGTCCTCGCCCTCGAATCCGGGGCGGGCGGCCGCATCCGGGCGACCACCTCGGTGGAGCGGTCCGTCTCCGGCGGGCTGCACAACTCGCTGCGGGTGCGCCGGTACGAGGACGAGTGCGCGGTCGGCGCGATCGTCGACGCGCTGGCCCCCGACGGCCTGCACATCGAGCGCTGGCTGCCGAAGGCCTCGCAGAACGGCCGCCCGGCCGATCTGCGGGTCGTGGTCATCGGCGGCCGGGCCACGCACGCGGTGGTCCGCACCGCGTCCGGGCCCATGACCAATCTGCACCTCGGCGGCGCCCGCGGCGACCTCGACGCCGCCATCGCCGCCGTGACGGCGGCGGGCGGCAGCTGGTCCGAGGACGCCCTCGCCCTCTGCGAGCGCGCGGCGGCCGCCTTCCCCGGCACCCTGTGCGTGGGCGTCGACCTGCTCCCGGCCACGGGCTGGCGGCGGTTCGCCGTCGGCGAGGTCAACGCCTTCGGGGATCTGCTGCCCCGCCTCACCGGGCTGCCCGGCTCGCCCGCCGCGGGCCTCGACACCTACGCGGCCCAACTGGCCGCCGTACACGCATCCGCACGACAGGAACACCATGCACCCCTCCCCGCCCGCCCCTGACATGAACGAGGTCGTCGGCCGCGACGACCTGCTGCTCGTCACCCTCGACACCCTGCGCTTCGACGTCGCCGCCAGGCTGGCGGCCGAGGGCCGGATCCCGCACCTCGCGGCCCACCTCCCCGGCGGCGCGTGGGAGCGGCGGCACGCGCCCGGCAGCTTCACCTACGCCTCGCACCAGGCGATGTTCGCCGGCTTCCTCCCGACGCCGGCCGGTCCCGGGCCGCATCCGCGGCTGTTCGCCGCCCGGTTCGCGGGCAGTGAGACCACGGCCGGGCGCACCTGGGTGTTCGACACCCCGGACCTGGTGTCCGCACTGGCCGGGGCCGGGTACCGGACGGTGTGCGTGGGCGGGGTCGGCTTCTTCAACAAGCAGGCCGCGCTGGGCTCCGTACTGCCGGGGATGTTCCAGGAGAGCCACTGGGAGCCGGAGTTCGGCGTGCCGTCGCCGACGTCCTTCGAGGCGCAGGTGGCCCGTGCGGAGCGGGTGGTGGCCGGACTGCCGCGGGACGAGCGGCTGTTCCTCTTCGTGAACGTGTCGGCGCTGCACCAGCCCAACTGGTTCCACCTGGCGGGCGCGACCGCGGCGGCCGGGGATTCGTGGGAGACGCACGCGGCCGCGCTGGAGTACGTGGACCGGCACATCGGCCGGCTGTTCGACGCGATGAGCGCGCGGCGCCGCTGCTTCGCGATCGTCTGCTCCGACCACGGCACGACCTACGGCGAGGACGGGTACACCGGGCACCGGCTGGCCCACGAGGCGGTCTGGACGGTCCCGTACGCGCAGTTCTTCCTGGAGCCGAAGGAGGCCGTGCGATGAGCGTTCCGCCCACGCCGTACGAGAGTTACGTGTACGCCTACCCGCACAAGACGGCGTACCGCGCGCTGGCCGGACGGCCCGCGCTGCGCGAGCTGTGGGCCGAGCAGCCCCGGCACGCGCTCTCCCTCTACCTGCACGTCCCGTTCTGCGAGGTGCGCTGCGGATTCTGCAACCTGTTCACGCGGATCGGCGCGCCCGAGGGGCTGACCACGGCGTACCTCGACGCACTGGAGCGGCAGGCGAACGCCGTCCGGGACGCGTTCGGTGACGGGGAGCCGGTGCGGTACGCGGCGGCCGCCTTCGGCGGCGGCACCCCGACCTTCCTGACCGCGCCCGAGCTGGAACGGCTGTGCGACATCGCGGAGAAGAGCGCGGGCGCCGATCTGCGGGCGGTCCCGCTGTCGGTGGAGGCCTCGCCCTCCACCGCCACCGCGGACCGCCTCGCCGTCCTCGCCGACCGGGGCACGACGCGGCTGAGCCTGGGCGTGCAGAGCTTCGTGGCCGAGGAGGCGCGCACGGCGGTCCGGCCGCAGAAGCGCGCCGAGGTGGAGGCGGCCCTGTCACGGATCCGGGACGCGGCGATCCCGGCCCTGAACATCGACCTGATCTACGGGATCGACGGCCAGACCGAGGACAGCTGGCGGTACTCGCTCGACGCGGCGCTGGCCTGGGAACCGGAGGAGCTGTACCTGTACCCGCTGTACGTACGGCCCCTGACGGGCCTGGGGCGCCGGCCGGACGAGCCCACCGCGGACTGGGACGAGCAGCGGCTGCGGCTCTACCGGGCCGGCCGGGACCACCTGCTGGCCGCCGGGTACGAGCAGGTGTCGATGCGGATGTTCCGCCGTCCCGGGGCCCCGGCGGCGGGGGCCGACGACCACGCCTGCCAGACGGACGGCATGGTGGGGCTGGGCTGCGGGGCCCGCTCGTACACCGCCGAGCTGCACTACTCCTTCGACTACGCGGTGGACATGCGGGAGATACGTGGCATCGTCGACGACTACGTGGGGCGGTCCGAGGCCGACTTCGCCCGGGCGGAGTACGGCCGGTGGATCGACTCCGGCGAAGCACGGCGGCGGCATCTGCTCCAGTCGCTGCTGCAGGCCCGGGGCATGGCCGTGGCGGAGTACCGGGAGCGGTTCGGCAGCGGTCCGCAGGACGACTTCCCGGTGGAGCTGGCGGCCTTCGCGGAGCGCGGCTGGCTCTCGGAGGCACCCGGCCTGCTGCGCCTGACCCCCGAGGGCCTGGCGCATTCGGACGCCGTGGGTCCCGCGCTGTTCTCGGCGGAGGTACGGGCCGCGATGGCCGCGTACGAGCGCAAGTGACGGGCCCGTCGGCCAATACGGCGATGGACCTGACACTGCTCTACCGGGGCCCGCTGGCGTCCTGCGACTACGACTGCCCGTACTGCCCGTTCGCGAAGCGGAGGGACAGCCGGGCGCAGCTGACCGAGGACCGCGCGGCGCTGGAACGGTTCGCCGCGTGGGCGGCCGGCAACACGGGCGACCGCCTGTCGGTCCTGTTCACCCCGTGGGGCGAGGGCCTGGTCCGCTCCTGGTACCGGCGCGCGCTGGTGGAGCTGTCGCACCTGCCGCACGTGCGCCGGGTGGCGATCCAGACCAACCTGAGCTGCCGCGTCGAGTGGACCGCCGCGGCCGATCCGGACACGCTCGCGCTGTGGTGCACCTACCACCCGGGGCAGACGCCGTACGACCGCTTCCTCGGCCGGTGCCGGGAGCTGGCGGCCGGGGGGATCCGCTTCAGCGTGGGCGTCGTCGGGCTGCCGGAGCACCTCGCGGAGGCCAGGCGGCTGCGGGCGGAGCTCCCGGCGGAGGTGTACCTGTGGGTGAACGCGGCGGAGGGCCGTACGTACACCGACGCCCAGGCCTCGGACTGGACGGCGCTGGACCCGCTGTTCGCGTACAGCCGCCACCCGCACCGCTCGGCGGGGCTGCCCTGCCGCACGGGCGAGTCGGTGGTCTCGGTGGACGGCGACGGCACGGTCCGCCGCTGCCACTTCGTGAAGGCGGAGCTGGGCAACCTCTACGACGGCTCGTACCGGGCGGCCCTGGGCCCGCGTGGCTGCCCGCTCACCGTCTGCGACTGCCACATCGGCTACGTCCACCTGGAGACGCTGCCGCTCTACGACGTCTTCGCGGGCGGGGTCCTGGAGAGGATCCCGGCGTCCGGCAAAGCGGAGGGAAATTCTTCGGCGGGGCAGCTGCGGTTCCCGCACCTGCCAGTCGTGCAGCGTTAACACCCTCTTTACGCCGCAGACCGGGTCCGGCGGGGTCCCGGACGACGGAATCCGCAGGTGGACAGCTATTGACCTGCGGATCTCGCAGGGATTCCAATGTCGGCCCGGGAGCCACGCGAACCATTTGCCCACCACCGCCTCGGAGGCGATACCGCTCCCGCGCTCATTCCCCGCACCTGCCGATCGGAACCCCGCACCGATGACTGACACGATCAGCGCACCACAGGCCCTCTCCCCCGCCACCGGGCCCGTCCCGCAGAAGCTCAAGCGTTCCATAGGCGTCGTCGGCGGGACTCTGCTCACGCTCTCGTGCGTGACGCCCGCCTCGACCCTCTTCGTCGTCGTGCCCGACCTGTTCTCCAGCCTCGGCACCTGGACCGCCCTCACCATCGCGATCGGCTCGCTGCTCTGCATCGGCGTCGCGTTCTGCTACTCGGAGCTGGGCACCCTCATCCCCAGCGCGGGCGGCGAGTACGCGATGGTCTCCACACTGGCCGGCCGGCTCGCGGGCTGGCTGGTGTTCGTCCTGTCCCTGCTGGTCGTCATGATCGTGCCGCCCGTGATCGCCATGGGCACGGCCGACTACCTCGCCCCGGTGATCGACATCCCGGCGCCGGTCGCGGGCGGCGGCGTGATGCTGCTGGCCACCCTCGCCGGTCTCCTCGACCTGCGGGCCAACGCCTGGATCACCGGCATCTTCCTCGTCCTCGAAGTCGTCGCCGCCGCCATGGTCGCCGTACTGGGCTTCGCGCACGGCGAGCGGGGCGTCGGCGCCCTGGTGCACGGCACGGTCGCCGCCGAGGGCGGCGGCACGTCCACCGTCACGGCGATGATGGTCGTCTCCGGGCTCGCCATCGCCCTGTTCGTCACCCAGGGGTTCTCGACCGCCGTCTACCTCTCGGAGGAGCTGGAGAACCCGCGGCGCAACGTCGCCCGGACCGTGCTCGCCACGCTCGCCATCTCCACCGCCGTGATCCTGGTGCCGGTCATCGCCATCACCATGGGCGCCCCGGACCTGGACGCGCTGGCGGCGGGCGACCTCGGCGGGATGGTGACGGCCTGGTCGAACTCGGCGGTCGGCACCTTCGTGAGCCTGTGCGTCGCCCTCGCCATCGTCAACGCGGGCATCGTCATGGTCATCCAGAACTCGCGGGTGCTGTTCGCCTCCGCCCGCGACAAGGCCTGGCCCCGGCCGGTCAACGACGCCCTGTCCAGGCTCGGCCGCTTCGGCTCGCCGTGGGTGGCCACCCTGGTCGTCGGTGTCCCGGGCGCGGCGATGTGCTTCGTCAACCTCGACACCCTGTACGGGGTCACCGGCGTCTCGGTGACCGGCATGTACCTGCTGGTGGCGGTGGCCGCGCTGTTCAGCCGGCGCGGGGCGCACCGCGAGGCGTCCCCCTGGCGGATGCCGCTGTGGCCGGCCGTCCCGATCGCGCTGATCGCCGTACTGGCGTACATCCTGACCCAGCAGGAGACCCAGTACCTGCTGTGGACGGGCGGGATCACCGCCGCGGCCACCGTGTACTGGGCGCTGTACCTGCGGCCGCGGCGCGAGACGCGCTGGCTGGTCAGCATCCCGGAGGACGGCGAGCACGCCGCCGCGTAGGCTCCGGCGCAACGGGACCGCCGCCCCGGCGGCGGTCCCAACTCCCCGCTCGGATGGCGGCTTTGCCGAAGGGCGGGTCCGCGACGCAGCCGCGGCAGGCCGCGTGCACTTCCTCGAAGGAGTGCACGCGGCCTGTCCGCGAGCGCGGTTCGCGGGCGGCGACGGCCGGGTTCACGTCCCCGAACCGGTCCCGGCTGCCGCCGAAGACGCGGCGGACCGTCTCCGGGCCCGACGCGTACGCCGCGTGCGGGACCCCGGTCCCGGCCTCGCGGGCACTGCCGGTGACGAGCAGGGCGATCGCACCGTGGAGGGAACCGGCGCGCACCGGCCCGGCCGGTCAGCCGACGCGGACGGCCTCGCCCTCGGCCAGGGTGAGGGCGGTGTTGATCAGGCCGACGTGACTGAAGGCCTGGGGGAAGTTGCCGAGTTGCCGCCCGGAGACGGGGTCGTACTCCTCGGCGAGCAGCCCCACGTCGTTGCGTACGGCCAGCAGCCGCTCGAAGAGGTCCCGGGCCTCCTTCTCCCGCCCCGTCAGGTACAGCGCGTCGGCCAGCCAGAACGAACAGGCGAGGAAGGTTCCCTCGTCGCCGGGCAGGCCGTCGACGGCGGGGCCTTCGGTGGTGTAGCGGCGGACCAGGCCGCTGCGGCCGAGCTCCGCGCGGACCGCGTCGACGGTGCCGATGACGCGCGGGTCGTCGGGCGGCAGGAAGCCGACCCGGGGAATGAGCAGGGTCGCCGCATCGAGCTCGCCGGAGCCGTAGTACTGGGTGAAGGTGCCCCGCTCGGGGTCGTAGCCCTTCTCGCACACGTCGCGGTGCACCTCGTCCCTCATGGTCCGCCAGCGCTCCAGGTCACCGGGCATCGAGGGATCGCCCTCCAGGGTGCGCACGGCCCGGTCGGCGGCGACCCAGGCCATCACCTTGGAGTGCACGAAGTGCCGGCGCGGGCCGCGCACCTCCCACAGCCCCTCGTCGGGCCTGTGCCAGTTCCGCTCCAGGAAGTCGAGCAGCGCGAGCTGGATCTGCCACGCGTGGCGCTCGGAGGCCAGCCCGGAGGACCGCGCGAGGTACAGGGAGTCGATGACCTCGCCGTACACGTCGAGCTGGAGCTGGTCGACCGCGGCGTTGCCCGCGCGTACGGGGGCGGAGGAGGCGTAGCCGCGCAGCCACGGCAGCTCGGTCTCGGGGATCCGGCGCTCGCCGGCGATGCCGTACATGATCTGGAGGTCCGCCGGGTCGCCGGCGACGGCGCGCAGCAGCCAGGCCCGCCAGGCGCGGGCCTCGTCCTGGAACCCGGTGGCGAGGAGCGAGCCGAGGATGAGGGTGGAGTCCCGGAGCCAGCAGTAGCGGTAGTCCCAGTTGCGGACGCCGCCGATCTCCTCGGGGAGGGAGGTGGTGGCCGCGGCGACGATGCCGCCGGTCGGGGCGTAGGTGAGGGCCTTGAGGGTGATCAGTGAGCGGGTGACCGCCTCCCGGTAGGGGCCCTCGTAGCAGCACTGGGAGCTCCATTCCCGCCAGTCGGCGAGGCTCTGCTCCAGCGCCTCGTACGGGTCGACGGGTTCGGGGCGCGGGTCGTGCGAGGCGTGCCAGGTGAGGACGAAGGCGACGCGTTCCCCTGCGGCGACGGTGAACTCGGAGCGTGTGCTGTTGGCCTCTCCCCAGGTGCGCACGGGCGGCTCGCTGCGGAACCAGGCGGAGTCGGGCCCGGCGACGGCGACGCGCTCGCCGTCGCTGCGGCGGACCCAGGGGACGACGTGGCCGTAGTCGAAGCGCAGGCGCAGGGTGCTGCGGACGGTCACCTCGCCGGACACGCCTTCGACGATCCGCATCACGTCGGGTGAGACGTCGCGCTGCGGCATGAAGTCGGTGACCTTGACCGTGCCGTCCCCGGTCTCCCAGTACGACTCCAGCACCATCGAGCCGTCCACGTAGGCGCGTTGGGTGCACCGCTCGCCGGTCTCGGCGGAGGCTGGCGCGATGCGCCAGTGGCCGTTCTCCTCGTCGCCGAGGAGCTTGGCGAAGCAGGCCCCGGAGTCGAAGCGCGGCAGGCACAGCCAGTCGACGGACCCGTCACGGCCGACCAGTCCACTGGTCATCAGGTCGCCGATGAGTGCGTAGTCTTCGATGGGTTGTGTCATCTGAGCGCTCTTCCCCCGTATGCCTTGGGCCAATCAGCGCAGGCCCCGGACACCCTGGTGCGCTCCGCCCGGGCCGCCTCAGTTCCGTACGAGGAGCAGCGCGCCGCCGAGGACCACGCCGAGGGCGACGGCGAGCGCGCCGTGGGTCAGTCGGTGGCTGCGCAGCACGGGCAGGAAGCGGTCGACGGCGTACCGGCCGGGGCCGGTGAGGGCCAGGGCCGCGGCGCCCGCGGTCAGCAGCAGTTCGTACTCGACGCCCTCGGGGGCGAAGAACGATCCGGCGCCGTGGACGGCGATCGCGTTGATGAGCGTGCCGACGACGGCCGCGCCGGCGAGCGGGGTCAGCAGTCCGACGGCGAGGCCGAGGCCTCCCAGGGTCTCGGTCAGCCCGGCCAGGACGGCCATGGCGTCGCCCGCGGGGTAGCCGCTGGCGGTGAAGAACTGGCCGGTGCCGCTGATGCCGCCGCCCCCGAACCAGCCGAAGAGCTTCTGGGAACCGTGGGCGGCCATGGTCAGCCCGAGGACGAGGCGCAGGAGCAGCAGGCCGGCGTCGTGGGCCGGGGTCGAGAGCGAAGGGGTGGTGGCCGGTGCGGTGGCCTGCGGCTTCGCCGTGGCGACGGAGGGGCTGGTCATCGTGGGGGATCCTTCCGGTCGTGCGGCCCGGGGACGGAGTTGTTGTTCAAATTCGAACCGCAAGCCTCGACCCTAACCACTGATTCAAATTGGAACAACCCGTGTAGGCTGGGGCCATGGCTGAGACGAGATGGCTGGACGACCGCGAGATGCGGGCCTGGAGCGGGTTCCTGGCCGCCTCGGCCCTGGTGAACCGCCGCCTCGACCAGCAGCTGAAGGACGACTCCGGGCTCTCGCACCCCCAGTACGAGATCCTCGTACGACTCGCCGCGGCCCCCGGACGGGAGCTGCGGATGACCGAACTCGCCAATGGCCTGATCAATTCCAAGAGCGGGCTGACCTACCAGATCACCCAGATGGAGAAGGCCGGGCTGGTCCGCCGCCGCAGCTGCCCCTCCGACGTGCGCGGGGTCTTCGCCGTCCTCACCGAGGCCGGTAGCGCCCGGCTGGACGGGGCGGCACCCGGGCACGTGGCCACCGTCCGGGAGATCCTCGTCGACGTCCTGACCCCCGAACAGCTCGACGCGCTCGCCGACGGGCTGGGCGAGGTCGGCCGACGGCTGCGCGAGCGCGGCGTCTGAGGGAGCGCGGCGCCCGAGGGGGCAGCGGGCGGGCCCGGCAAGGACGGCGAGGATACGGAGACCCGCGGGGCGGGTATAGGGGCGAAATGGACGGAAAGATCTGGCTCACGCTCGTCGCGGTCGTCGCGGCCGGGCTCGCGGTCGCCGCGGCGGTGCTGCTCGTACGGGTCTTCCGGGCGCGCCGACTGCTCGTCGACGCCGGGATCCCACTGCGCGACAAGGCCCTGTTCTGGGCCGCCGTGATCTACACCGTCTCCCCGGTGGACCTGCTTCCGGACCCGGTCTACCTCGACGACGTCGGGCTCCTGCTGCTGGCCCTGCGCTCGCTGCACGCGGCGGCGACCGCGGCGGGGACCGTGACGGGAACGGGAGCCGCGTCCACCCGGCCCGCGAAGCCCTGACCCGCCGGGGCGGCGCCCGCGAACCGGGTCACAGGACTCCGCGGGGGCGGAACTGGACGCTGATGCGCGGCCCGACGGCCCGCGTGGACTTGGGCACCGCGTGCTCCATGGTCCGCTGGCACGAGCCGCCCATGACGACGAGGTCGCCGTGGCCGAGGGCCAGCCGAAGCAGGGTGGCCCCGCCGTCGCGGGGGCGGAAGGCGAGGTCGCGCGGGTCGCCGACGGAGACGATCGCGACCATGGTGTCCTCGGTGGACGAGCGGCCGGTCCGGTCGCCGTGCCAGGCCACGCTGTCGCGGCCGTCGCGGTAGAGGCACAGCCCCGCGGTGACGAAGGGCTCCCCGAGCTCCCCGGCGTAATGCCGGGACAGCGCCTCGCGCGCCTCGGTGAGGGCGGGGTGCGGAAGATCCTCGCCCTCACCGTAGAAGGCGAGCAGGCGGGGCACCTCCACCTCGCGCTCGTACATCTGCCGACGCTCGGCGCGCCAGGGCACATCGGCGGCCAGCTGTTCGAACAGCACGTCGGAGCCGGTCATCCAGCCGGGGAGGCGGTCGACCCAGGCCCCGACTCCGAGCCGAGTGCGCCGCAGGCCCGCGAGCGGCCCGATGCGGATCTCGTCCCCCTGATCGAAGAGGGAACCCTGTAGGCCCTGGGCAGCGTGCATGGCACCACCCTAACCCCAACCATCGAACAGGTGCACGAATACGTGCGTCGACCGCGGCGGCGTGTCGTCAGGGTCCCGTCATCCCCGTACGATGCCGCGCACGTTCTCGACGCTCCCGCAGTCCGCCGCCAGCTGACGCTCCCGCTCCCGCAGGAACGCGGCGCCCAGTTCGGCCCGGCGCTCGTCGGGAACGCTCTCCCGGGCGCCGTTGAGGATCGTCCGCTCCTCCTCGTCGACGTGGTGGGAGACCGCCTTCACCAGGTCCTCCAGCCGCGCGTCCCATTCGTCGGAGCCCACCTCGTCCACTTCGAGCAGCGCCAGCAGCGCCTCGTTGCCCTCGGCGTGCTCCTCGACCCCGTGTTCCACCTCCTCGTCGTCCACGTTCCTGAAACGCTTCAGCGCGCCGTACACCTCGGCCTCCTCCGCCTCGCCGTGCGCGATGAGCAGCGCGGAGAACTTCGCGAGCGCGCCGGCCCGGTCCGCCTCCACGCTCCGCATGCGGCGGAACAGTTCCTCCATGGTGCGGTGGTCCTTGAGGATCACGGCGACGACGTCCTGGTCCTGGTCCCCGGCCATGCCACATCCCTCCTCTGCTGGGCTTCCGGTCGTCTTGCGCGTGCTCGCTGGGGAAGGATCCAAACCTCGCCCCCGGCCTCCGCCCCGCGGGGACACCCGGGCGGTTCAAGCCGGGTGGCCGGCTTCCAGGTCGTCCACGTCCTCGTACCGGAGCGGCTCGGGCACGCTCCCCCCGCCCGGCGGGCACCGCTCGGCGGGCGACAGGAAGAAGCCGACGTGATCGCCGCCCCCGCCGCCCGCGGTGCGCGCCTCGACGCGGCCGGTGAACCAGGTGCGCACGTCCGTCAGGACCGGGCTGCCCTCCCGGCCCGGCCGCCAGCCGACCCGCGCGAACTTGTCCACCCGGTCGCCGCATTCGCCGCCGAAGAGCCGCGCCAGCTCCCGCTGGTCGCGACGGAGCAGGTGCACGGTGAGGTGGGACGCCCGGCGTGCGACGCCGTAGGTGTGGTTCGCGGTGGACAGCCAGACGACGAACCGCGGCGGGTCGATCGAGCACTGCGAGGCGAACCCCACCAGACAGCCCGCCCGCTCGCCACCGGCCGCGGCCGTGACCACGTACATCGGGCCGGCGTGCGCGTCGGGGAAGGGATCCGGCTCCGTCACGGCGCCTCCTCGGGTCCGGGTGCCGCCACCCCCTTCCGGCCACTACCCCGGACCTCGGCGCGGAACCGCGCGGCAGCCGGGGTACCCGGCGCCGGATCTCGGCGCGCCGCCCGCCTCCCCGGCTCCCCAGGCTGTAGGGCAAGGGGTGCAGACGCGGCGGCGAGGCTTCGGGAGGACGGATGACGTCGGTGGACCGGTCACCGGGAGAGGCGCCGCCCGACGACCGGACCGCGCCCAGGACCGAACGGCGGGCCGGCCAGGGCTCCGCCGTACTGGGGTGGCTCTCGACCACCGACCACAAGGTAATCGGCAACCTCTACCTGGTGACGGCCTTCGCCTTCTTCCTCTTCGCCGGCGTGCTGGCCCTGGTGATGCGGGCCGAACTCGCGCGCCCCGGACTCCAGATCGTGTCGCACCAGCAGTACAACGAGGCGTTCACCATCCACGCCACGATCATGATGCTGCTGTTCGCGACGCCGACCTTCACCGGCTTCGCCAACGCGGTCATGCCCCTGCAGATCGGTGCGCCCGATGTCGCCTTCCCCCGGCTGAACGCGTTCACCTACTGGGTGTACCTGTTCGGGGGCCTGATGGTGGTGTCCGGCCTGCTGACCGCCGACGGGGCGGCGGCGTTCGGATGGTTCGCCTACGCGCCGCTCAACAGCGCCGCGTACTCCCCGGGCACCGGCCCTGACCTGTGGGCCATGGGGCTGGCCGTGTCGGGACTCAGCACGATCCTGGGGTCGGTGAACTTCATCACCACCATCGTCTGCCTGCGGGCCCCGGGCATGACGTTGTTCCGCATGCCGATCTTCACCTGGAACGTGCTCTTCACCTCCATCCTGGCGCTGCTGGCCTTTCCGGTCCTCACGGCGGCGCTGCTGGTCCTCGAGGCGGACAGGAAGTTCGGCGCTCACGTCTTCGACGCCGCCAACGGCGGCGCCCTGCTGTGGCAGCACCTGTTCTGGTTCTTCGGGCATCCCGAGGTCTACATCGTGGCGCTGCCGTTCTTCGGGGTGGTGAGCGAGATCCTGCCCGTCTTCAGCCGGAAGCCGATGTTCGGGTACGCGGCGCTGATCGGTGCCACGATCGCGATCACGGGCCTGTCGGCGACCGTGTGGGCGCACCACATGTTCGCGACGGGGGCCGTGCTCCTGCCCTTCTTCTCGCTGATGTCCTTCCTGATCGCCGTCCCGACGGGCGTGAAGTTCTTCAACTGGATCGGGACGATGTGGCAGGGCTCGCTCTCCTTCGAGACACCGATGCTCTGGTCCGTCGGATTCCTCGTCACCTTCCTGCTGGGCGGTCTGACCGGCGTGCTGGTCGCGTCGCCGCCGCTGGACTTCCATCTGACGGACAGCTACTTCGTCGTCGCCCATCTCCACTACGTGCTCTTCGGCACGATCGTGTTCGCCACGTTCGCGGGCTTCTACTTCTGGTGGCCGAAGCTGACGGGGCGGATGCTGGACGAGCGGCTCGGCCGGATCCACTTCTGGACCCTTTTCGTCGGCTTCCAGACCACCTTCCTGGTCCAGCACTGGCTGGGCGAGGCCGGTATGCCGCGCCGGTACGCCGACTACCTCGCCGCCGACGGCTTCACCCTCCTCAACACGGTCTCCACCATCGGCTCCTTCCTCCTCGGCCTGTCGACGCTGCCCTTCCTCTACAACGTCTGGAGGACGCAGCGCCACGGCGTTCGGGTCACCGTCGACGACCCGTGGGGGTGGGGCCGTTCGCTGGAGTGGGCGACGAGCTGCCCGCCGCCGCGGCACAACTTCCACGCCCTGCCCCGGATCCGCTCGGAATCCCCGGCCTTCGACCTCCACCATCCGGAGGTGCCCAGTGACAGAGTGCCCGTCGAGGTACGTGGTGAAAGAGGTGCGCGGTGAAAGGTGAGGCCTGGCTCTTCACCGGCACGGCTCTGTTCTTCGCGGCGACCACCCTCGTGTACGGCTGGTTCTCGCGCGAACCGGCGGGCACGGCGGCCCTCTGCGTCTCGTTCGTCATGTCGGGCCTCGTCTCCGCCTTCCTCTGGCGCCAGTACCGGCGCGGGGGACGGCGTCCGGAGGACCACGGGGAGGCCGAGGTGCGGGAGGCCGGGGGCCGGCGCGTCTTCTTCCCCGCCCGCAGCCACTTTCCCGTACTGGCGGCGGCGGGGAGCGCGCTGATCGCCCTCGGCGTGGTCCAGGGCCTGTGGCTGTGCCTCATCGGATTCGGCGTGCTGCTGCCCGGGATCCTGGGGTTCGCCTTCCAGAGCCTCGGCCACGAGGAGTAGGCCCGGCCGGGCCGGACGGCTCAGCCGTCCTCGGCGGACTCCGGCGCGTCCGGTCCGGCGGTGGTCGCGGCGATCCTCCGGCGCTGTTCGGGGGTGGTGGGGTAAGGGACCCGGTCCTGGTAGTACCAGGCGCTGATCGCCGACCGGGCGCCGGCCAGCCTGCGTCGCAGGGTGCCGCCGGCGGCCGCTCCGGCGCCGGGCGGCAGCGGCTCCGGCCGCTCCCTGGCGAGGACGGCGTACCGCTCGGTCGCCGTGAGGGCCCGGTGCTGCGGCTCGAAGCCGCCCTCCACGCCCTGGCGCACCAGGCCGGACGCCTCCCCCTCGGTCAGCAGCCTGCGCTCGCGCGACTGGAGCGCCAGGCAGAGCCGTCTGGTGAGCCAGAAGGCGGCCGCGGGCACGGCGAAGAAGGCGACGCGCAGCGTCCAGGTCAACGCGTGCACGGGCACGTCGAAGACGAAGGCGAGGATGTCCTGGGCACCGGCGAGGAGCAGCACGGCGTAGCAGGAGAGGGCGGCCACGCCCAGGCCGGTGCGGACGGGCCGGTCGCGCGGGCGGTCGCACAGGTGCCGTTCCCCCGTCGCGCCGGTGATCCAGCGTTCGAAGAACGGGTAGGCGTACAGCAGCGCGAAGAGCAGGCCCGGCAGGAGGACGGCCGTCACCAGGGGGTTCCACATGATCGTGTGCCCCCACAGGCGGGTCTCCACCCCCGGCATCAGCCGCAGGGCGCCTTCGAGGAACCCGACGTACCAGTCGGGCTGGGCGCCGGTGGAGACCACGTCGGCGCGGTAGGGGCCGTACGTCCAGATGGGGTTGATCTGCGCGATCGCCCCCAGCGCCGCGAGCAGGCCGAAGACGGTGAAGAACAGGCCGGCGGACTTGGCCATGTACTGGGGGAGGAAGGGCTGGCCGACGACGTTGCGTCCGCTCCTGCCGGGTCCCGGCCAGTGGGTGTGCTTCAGGACGACGACGAGGAGGATGTGCAGCGTGATCAGCCCCAGCAGCAGGCCGGGGACCAGCAGGATGTGGACGGGGTAGAGCCGGGGCACGATGTCCTCGCCGGGATACTGCCCGCCGAAGGCGAAGAAGCTCAGGTAAGTGCCGACGAGCGGGACCGACAGGGTGATCCCCTGGGCGATCCGCAGTCCGGTGCCCGACAGCAGGTCGTCGGGGAGCGAGTACCCCGCGAAGCCCTCGAGCAGCGCCAGCATGAACAGCGTCACCCCCAGCAGCCAGTTCACCTCGCGCGGCCGGCGGAAGGCGCCGGTGAGGAACACCCGCAGCATGTGCGCGCCGATGGCGGCGACGAAGACCAGGGCCGCCCAGTGGTGGATCTGCCGGATCAGCAGGCCGCCCCGTACGTCGAAACTGATCCGGAGGGTGGACAGATAGGCCTGGGACATCAGGACGCCCTGCAGCGGGCGGTACGAACCCTTGTACGGGGTCTCGTGCATCGAGGGGTCAAAGAAGAGGGTCAGGAACACGCCGGTCAGCAGGAGCACGACGAAGCTGTACAGGGCCAGCTCGCCCAGCAGGAACGACCAGTGGTCGGGGAACACCTTGCGCATTCCCGTCCGGAGGACTTCGGAGAGCGGCAGCCGCGCGTCGAGGGCCTCCGACCCCCGCGCCACCGCGCGCCCTGCCCTGCTCCTCGGCCGCGCATCCCGCTTCGAACCAGGCACCGGCACGCACCTCCTGCGCGGACCCTCACCCTTGGGCCGGGCAAGCCATCCGAAGTGCGCACAAAACTACCGAGATGCATGATTCGCTATCAATTCAGACACGGAGTCGTCGACTTCCGGAAATGGGGGCAGGAAGTCCTCACCCGGCCGCCGGCCATCCATCGATCCCGCCGAGGAGATGCCCGTGAAGATGCTGATCAACAGCCCGGAGACCGTGGTCGCCGACGCCCTGCGGGGGATGGCGGCCGCCCATCCCGAGCTAGACGTCGACGTGGAGCGGCGCGTCGTCGTACGCCGGGACGCGCGCGCGGGCGGGCGGGTCGGGGTGGTCTCCGGGGGCGGCTCCGGGCACGAGCCGCTGCACGCGGGCTTCGTGGGGTACGGAATGCTCTCGGCCGCCTGCCCCGGGGAAGTGTTCACCTCGCCCGTGCCCGACCAGATGCTGCGGGCGGCCGGTGCCGTGGAATCCGGGCAGGGCGTGCTGTTCGTCGTCAAGAACTACACCGGGGACGTGCTGAACTTCGAGATGGCCGCCGAGCTCGCCGAGGAGGACGGGCTGCGCGTCGAACGGGTACTGGTCAACGACGACGTGGCGGTCACCGACAGCCTGTACACGGCCGGGCGGCGCGGCACCGGGGCCACGCTCTTCGTCGAGAAGATCGCCGGCGCGGCGGCCGAGGAGGGGGCTCCGCTGGAGCGGGTCGCGGCGGTCGCCCGGCGGGTCAACGACTCCTCGCGGAGCTTCGGCGTGGCGCTGAGCGCCTGCACCACGCCCGCCAAGGGCAGCCCGACCTTCGATCTGCCGGACGGGGAGCTGGAGCTGGGGGTGGGGATCCACGGCGAACCGGGCCGGGAGCGGCGCGCGATGATGCCGGCGCGGGAGATCGCGGAGCTCGCGGTGGGCGCCGTCCTGGAAGAGCTGGCGGAGGTGAGTCCGGCGGACGGCCCGGTACTGGCCCTGGTCAACGGGATGGGGGCGACGCCGCTGCTGGAGCTGTACGGGTTCCACGCCGAGGTGGCGCGGGTGCTGGACGCGCGCCGCGTGCCGGTGGCGCGGACGCTGGTGGGGAACTACGTGACCTCGCTGGACATGGCGGGGTGCTCGGTGACGCTGTGCCGCGTCGACGAGGAACTGCTGCGGCTGTGGGACGCACCCGTGCAGACCGCGGCGCTGCGCTGGGGCCGCTGACTAAGGTGGCGATGACCGGCCAGACGTTCACGAGGCGAGGAGATCCGGTGCGTGACGCAGACTTCTTCCGGCGCTGGATGGCGGCCGCCGCCGCGGCGGTCGAGCAGGAGGCGGACCGGCTGACCGAGCTCGACTCCCCCATCGGGGACGCCGACCACGGGAGCAACATGCTGCGGGGCTTCACCGCAGTGAGGGCCGCCCTGGACGCGGAGGCTCCGGCTACGCCGGGGGCGGTCCTGCAGCTCGCCGGGCGGACCTTGATCTCGACCGTCGGCGGCGCCTCGGGACCGCTGTACGGGACGCTGTTGCGGCGCACCGGCAAGGAGCTCGGGGAGGCCGCCGAGGTCTCCGACGACGAGCTGCGCAAGGCCTTGTACACGGGGGTGGGCGCAGTGGCCCAACTCGGCGGGGCGGCGCCCGGCGACAAGACGATGCTGGACGCCCTGGTGCCGGGGGTCGCCGCGCTGAGCACCTCGTACCGGGCGGCCGGGGACGCGGCGGACCACGGGGCGCTGGCGACGGTGCCGCTGCTGGCCCGCAAAGGCCGGGCCAGCTACCTGGGCGAGCGGAGCATCGGGCACCAGGATCCGGGCGCGACCTCCTCGGCGCTGCTGCTGTGTGCGCTGGCGGACGTGGCGGACGCCGCGGACGGCCCGCGGTGACGGGCGCGGAGTCCGGCCTGGTCGGCATCGTGCTGGTTTCGCACAGCGCGCTGGTCGCCGAGGCGGTGGCCGAGCTGGCCCGGGGCCTCGCGGTGGGCGGCCCGGATGCCCCCGTGGCCCCGGTGGCGGCGGCGGGCGGAACGGCCGACGGCGGCCTCGGCACGAGCGCGGAGCGGATCCTCACGGCCGCGCGGGAGGTGGACCGGGGCGCCGGAGTCGCCCTCCTGGCGGACCTCGGCAGCTCCGTACTGACGGTCAAGGCCCTGCTGGCGGATGACGAACTGCCACCGGGGTCCCGGCTGGTGGACGCCCCGTTCCTGGAGGGAGCGGTGGCGGCGGTGGTCGCCGCCTCCGCGGGAGTCCCCCTGCCGGCGGTCGAATCCGCCGCCGCCGACGCATACGCGTACCGCAAGGCCTGACCCTCGGGTCCGGGGCCCTGCGCCCCGGACTCCCGGCGCCGCCGGGGGCTACTGACGGCCGCGCAGGGTCTCGATCTCCCGGCGCTCGCGCTTCGTGGGGCGGCCGGCACCACGGTCGCGGATGCCCACCACCGCGGCCTCGACCGGGGTCGGCGGCGGCGGGCTCTTGTCGATCAGGCACTCGGCGGCGACCGGAGCGCCCACCCTCTTGGACACGGGCCGGCGGACCACGACGATCCGCTCGCGCCCCGCGTGGAAGAGGCGCACCTCGTCACCCGCGCGTACCGGCTGCGCCGGCTTGGCGCGCTCCCCGTTGACCCTGACGTGTCCCGCCCGGCAGGCGGTCGCCGCGGTCGAGCGGGTCTTCGTCAGGCGTACGGACCAGATCCACGCGTCCACGCGCACGGATCCCGCTTCCGCTCCCGTTCCCGATGTTCCCGATGCCTCATCAGCCATGTCCAGACTCTAGTGCCGTGACCCCGGAGCGACCTTCGGCGGATGCCACAACATGAACCGCATCTGCTATGGAGATGACCCCAAACGGATTGCACATGCGTGAGTGATGGCCCTACCTTGTCGCACATGCAGTCCCGAACATGCGGTTCACCGCGCCCTCCGCACCGGGGCCGCCCCGGCACCGCGCCGGGCGCCGACCCGACCGAGGAGCACCAGCCCATGCCCCCGACCCTCCACCCGAACCGGCGCCGTACCGCTGCCGCCGCGCTGACCGCCGCCCTGCTCGTCCCGCTGGCCGCCTGCGGCGAGCAGAGCGGCGGCACGAAGGCCGACGCCGCGGCCGGAGCCCCCGCATCGGGCTCCGCCGCGCCCCGGGCCGCGAACCTCACCGTCCTCGCCGCCTCGTCCCTCACGGACGCCTTCAAGGCCGCGGGCGCCGCGTACGAGAAGGCCCGCCCCGGTACGAAGGTCACGTTCTCCTTCGCCGGTTCGCAGGAGCTCGCGGCGCAGGTCAAGCAGGGTGCCCCGGCCGACGCCCTGGTGACGGCCGACACCAGGACCATGGACGGGGTCAAGGCGGAGACGCAGACCGGCGAAGCCAAGGTGATCGCCAAGAACCGCCTGGTCATCGCGACCGGGAAGGGCAACCCGTTCAAGATCGCCGGCCTCAAGGACCTCGCCGACACCAAGATCAAGGTCGTGCTGGCCGCGCCCGAGGTGCCGGTCGGCCGCTACAGCAAGGAGATCCTGGACGAGCAGGGCGTCACGGTGAAGCCCGTCTCCCAGGAACCCAACGTCCGCGCCGTGCTGAGCAAGGTCGAGCTGGGCGAGGCCGACGCGGGCCTCGTCTACAGGACCGACTCCGCCAAGTCCGGCGACAAGGTCGTCGCCGTGGAGATCCCGGACGAGCAGAACGCGGTGGCCTCCTACCCGGCCGCCGCCCTGAAGCAGTCCAAGAACCCCGAGGCCGCGGCCGCGTTCGTGGCCTGGCTGAGCACGCCGGAAGCCCAGAAGATCCTCCAGGACGCCGGCTTCCAGCAGGCGTAGCGCAGCGGGGCAGGGGCCGGCAAAGAACCCGGCCCGCCCGCCGCGTTCGGGGAGGGGCTGCCCGGCCGGGGGGACGGCCAGATCCTCTCCGCGCGCGGAGGCCGCGCCCGGCCTACCGGCGCCCGGCCAACCGGCGCCCGACGTCCCGGTGCCCGACCTCCCGGTGTCCGTACGGCCGGGTGACCGGACGGCCCACGTACGCTTCCCACCGCAGCCGCCCGCCGAGCCAGGAACTCCCGATGAGCAGACTCCGTACCCGCACCCGGCCCCCGTTGGCCCTGGCACTCCCCGCGCTGCTCGCCGTCGCGTTCCTGCTGCTGCCGCTGATCGGCATCCTCACCCGCACCCGGTGGAGCGATCTGGGTACCCACCTCACGAGCCCCGGCGTGGTCCAGGCCCTGAACCTCTCCCTCGTGGTGTCCTTCTGGGCGCTCGGCCTCTCGCTCCTGCTCGGCGTGCCGCTCGCCTGGCTGCTGGCCCGCGTGGAGTTCAGGGGGAAGGCCTTCGTGCGCTCCCTCGTCCTGCTCCCGATGGTGCTGCCGCCGACCGTTGGCGGTGTGGCCCTGCTGCTCGGCTTCGGCCGACGCGGTCTGCTCGGGCCGTGGCTGGAGGACACCTTCGGGGTGACGCTGCCGTTCCACACGTCGGGCGCCGTCGTCGCGGCCACCTTCGTGGCCATGCCGTTCCTCGTCATCAGCCTGGAAGGCGCCCTCGGCGGGCTCAAGGAGAGCTACGAGGAGACCGCCGGCTCCCTCGGTGCCCCGCCGCTGCGCGTGTTCTTCACCGTGACCCTGCCCATGGTGGCCCCCGGCCTGATCGCCGGAGCGGCGCTCACGTGGGCCCGCGCGCTCGGCGAGTTCGGCGCGACCATCACCTTCGCCGGAAACCTGCCCGGCACCACCCAGACCCTTCCGCTCCAGGTGTACCTGCTGCTCCAGGACCAGCCCGAGGCCGCCACCTCCGTCTCGCTCCTGCTCCTCGCGATCGCCATGGCCGTGCTGATCGCCCTGCGCGGGCGCTGGACGGGCACGCCCGCCCCCGCCCCCACCGCGCCCAAGCCGGTCGAGGCGCAGCCTGCGACCGACGGTCGCCCCGTACCCGCGCCGGCCGGTGAACCGGCGACGACCGCGCCGGACCGGGCCGGCCGGTGGCCCCTGCACGCCACCGTCACCGGCTTCAACCGGCTCACCCTCGACGCCGGACCCGGCACCACCATCGCCGTCGTCGGCGAGAACGGCGCCGGGAAGACCACCCTGCTGCGCGCCCTCCTCGGCCTGACCCCGCTGGCCCACGCCGACCTCAGACTGGGCGACACCGACGTCACGGCGCTGCCGCCGCACAAGCGGCAGGTCGCCTGGGTGCCGCAGGACGGCGCGCTGTTCCCGCACCTGAGCGCCCTGGCCAACACGGCGTACGGGCTGCGGGCGCGCCGGGTGCCGCGGGCCGAAGCCCGCCGGGAGGCGCAGGCCTGGCTGGACCGGCTCGGCGTCGGGCACCTCGCCCAGCGCAGGCCCGCCCAGCTCTCCGGCGGACAGGCCCAGCGCGTGGCCCTCGCCCGCGCCCTGGCCGCCCGTCCCCGGCTGCTGCTCCTGGACGAACCGCTCGCCGCCCTCGACCAGACGACGCGGGCCCGTGTCCGGCACACCCTGCGCACGCACCTGGCCGGCTTCGGCGGGGTCTGCCTCATCGTCACGCACGATCCCGTCGAGGCGGTCTCGCTGGCCGACCGGGTCCTCGTACTGGCCGACGGACAGACCCTCCAGGACGCGCCCCCCGCCGAGGTGAGCCGGCATCCGCGCTCCCCGTGGGTGGCGCGGATGCTGGGGCGCAACGCCTGGCCGGGCACGGCGTCGGCCGACGGGCTCGCGCTCACGGCGGGGGGCCGGCTGATCGTCGCCGAGGCACTGCCCGAGGGCGCGCAGGCACTCGCGATCATCGCCCCGGAGGCGGTGTCCGTGCACCGGGACCGCCCCGGCGGCAGTCCCCGCAACGTCTGGCCGGGAACCGTACGGGAGATCACCGCGGTCGGCAGCCGGCTGCGCGTGCTGGTCGCCTCGGCCGAGGCACCTGACCTGGTCGCGGAGATCACCCCCGACGCGGCCGCCGAACTGGGCATCGTCGACGGCGTCAAGGTGTGGACCAGCGTGAAGGCCACCGAGGTCACGCTGGTCCGCCTCTGAAGGACGTCGCCGGGACCCCGCCGGGACGTCGCCCCGGTCAGCCCGTGGCAGGTACCGGCTCGCGGCCGGACCCCGCAGGCTCCGCGAGCTGCGGCGGGGCCGCCGGGGCGGTGCGCGGCCAGCGGCGGTCCGCCGCCCGCTGCACGCGCCGGCCGAGGCGCTGCATCGGCATCTCGACCAGGCGGTACATGAGGTGGCTGACGGCCAGCACGACACCGAGGAAGATCGCCGTCCAGGCGATCCGGCCGAGCGCCGACGACGGCTGCGGCGGAACGCCCACCAGCGGTTCGACGGTGCGCAGCAGTGGGATGTGCAGCAGATAGACGGAGAAGCTGATCGCGCCGAGCCAGGTCAGCGCCTTCGGGAAGCGCCGTCCCCGGAGGAGGAAACCGATGCCGAAGAGCACCCAGGCGGCGAGGTAGGCGATCGACCAGGCCTTCCAGCCCGACGACCAGGTCCGCTCCAGGGCCTCGCCCCGGTTGTACAGCCAGCCGACCAGCACGCCCGCGACGACGACGAAACCGCACGAGAGCAGGGCCGGGACGCGGGCGAGCTGACCGTGCTGCGCCCGGTACACCACGGTGCCGGCGAACATCGTCGCGAAGATCATCCAGGTTTCGAAGGCGGGGGCCCGGCTGTTGAGCGTGACCAGCACCAGGCCGGCCCCGGCGAGCAGCAGGGCGCCCGTCCCGGTCAGCATGCGGTTGCCGCTGAGCACGCCGGCGAGGCCCACGAGCACGACCGGCGTCACGATCAGCAGGAGCTGCCGGGTCGAGCCGAGCTCCGCGCTCACGAGTTGGGTGCCGACGGCCGTCCCGACCGCCAGGGCGAGGCCGGCGAGGGCCACCGCGATCGGCCCGCTGTGCCGGTGCAGGCCGCGGGTGAACAGGGCGGTGACGAAGAAGTAGAAGACCATCTCGTAGCAGAGCGTCCAGGTGACGTTCATGCCGTTGATGACACCGAGCAGGTCCTGGAGCATCAGGCCGTTCGCGATCAGCGAGGCCAGGTCGTCGCCGGTGCGCAGCAGCGCGACCGAGCCGTCCCCGTCCGGCAGCATCATGATCGAGAGGACGAAGGCGGCGATCAGGGCCGGGTAGATCCGGAAGATCCTGCCGATCCAGAAGCCCCGGACGTCGCCCCGGCGCTCCAGCGAGGCCGGGATGATGTAGCCGCTGACGATGAAGAAGAGCATGACGCCGAACAGGCCCATGTCGAAGTTCCGCCAGACGATGCCCCCGAAGGGCAGCATCCTGAGCACGTCGAAGTGGTGCAGTGCCACGATCAGAGCGGCGATGCCGCGGAGCGCGTCCAGCCAGCCCAGTCGGGCTCCGTGCGCGGCGGCCGGTGGGGCGGACGTCCGCTGGGTGAGTGGGGGTATGAGCTTCACGGCAGGGACCATAGCCCACGTCCCGGCCGGGTCACCCGCCCCGGCCCGTGGGGCCGCCCTCGGCCCGCTTCCGTGTCAGACCCCTCGGATACGGTGCCTCCATGACGAACTTCGTACTGGTGGCAGGCGTTTGGCTCGGATCGTGGGCCTGGGACGACGTGGCGCCGGAGCTGCGCTCGGCCGGGCACGGCGCCCATGCCGTGACGCTGTCCGGCCTGGCCGAGAGACAGGGCGTGCCGGCCGGGCAGCAGACCCACGTCCGGGACATCGTGGACGAGGTCGAGCGCCTCGGTCTGCGCGATGTCGTCCTGGTCGGGCACAGCTACGCGGGCATACCGGTCGGCCAGGCCGCCCAGCGGATCGGTGACCGGCTGGCCCGGGTGGTCTTCGTCGACTCCGCCGTCGCGGCCGACGGGGAGTCCTTCCTCGACGGCTGGCCGGACGGGCGGGCGATGGTGGAGGGCTCGATCGCGCGGAGCGGGGGCTTCTGGGAGCCGCAGCCCGCGTCCGACTACGCGGGCCAGGACCTCGGCGCGGAGCAGGTGGCGCGGATCGTCTCCGGTTCGACCCCGCACCCCGGGGCCACGCTGACCGAGCCCGCCGTGCTGGCCCGCCCGCTCGGCGAGCTCCCGGCCACCTACGTCAAGTGCCTGCTCGACGGTCCCGAGCCGAGCCCCGCGGTGGCCCGGCTGCTGACGGGTGGGGACTGGCGGCTGGTCACGATGGACACCGGCCACTGGCCGATGTTCTCCCGCCCGGCCGACCTGGCGCGGATCCTCCTGGCCGAGGCGGAGGCCGGGGCCTGACGTCCGTCGTCGAAGTGGCGCCGGGCCGGGCGGCCCAGGGGCCGAAGGGGCCCCCCCGGCGGCGGGGGCGGGGCGCGGGGGCCGGCCCGGCGTCGGCCGTGGGGGGCCGGGGCGGGCCCCCCCCCCCACGACAGGGCCTCACCGGCGGGCGGGCGCGGGCCGCTTCCGGGTGCCCCGGCGTACCGCTTTGGACTCCGGTCGCTGAGCTGGCATATGTTCAGCCGTGTCCGCGCCGGTCAGCGGGCCATCCGCATGTTCACACGTTCCCGTGGGGGGTACTCCGTCATGTCCTTCAGCGCGCCCGGCTCACCGCCACCGCCGCCGCCCGGCCAGCCGCCGTACGGCGCTGCCGCCCCGCACCCGGCCCAGCCCTACCCGGGGCAGCCGTACTCCGCCCAGCCCTACCCGGGGCAGCCGTATCCCGGCCAGCCCGTCTACCCCGGTCCGCCGCCCGTTGACGTCCTGCGCTCTCCGCAGGGCCTCGCGACCGCCTTGACCGTGGTGCTGTCCCTCGCGGCCGCGGTCAACCTGTTCTCGGCCGGCGCCAACCTGTTCGCCTGGTCGCTGATGAAGGACGTCATCGCGGACCCCGGCCAGGTCCCGCAGGACACGCTCGACCTGTCGGACGCCCTCACCGGCCTCGCCGGGGGCTTCCAGCTCCTGACGATGCTCGGCACGGCGACCGTCTTCATCATCTGGTTCCACCGCGTGCGGATCAACGGCGAGATCTTCCGCCCCGACGCCTTCACCCTGGGGCGCGGGTGGGCCATCGGCGCCTGGTTCATCCCCGTCGGCAATCTGTTCCTCCCCTTCCGCGTCGCGCGGCAGACCTGGGCGGCCAGCACCCAGCTCGGGCCCGACGGCTCCCACCGCCACGTCTCCACCGCTCCTGTCACGGCATGGTGGCTGGTCTGGGTGACCGCGGCGTGCACCGACCGCGTCTTCGCCCAGATGTACAAGCGGGCCGAGACGCCCGAGGCCCTGCGCGACGCCTCCGTCGTCGGCGTCGCCTCCGACCTCCTCATCGTCGCCGCCGCCGTGCTCGCCGTCCTCTTCGTCCGCAAGCTCACGGCCCTGCAGAACACCAAGGCCGCGCAGGGTCCGTACGCCGCGGTCTGACGCGCGTCCGACACGCGTCCGACGCCGCGGCTCACCCGGCGGTCCCGTGCTCCGGGGCGGCGACGGCGAACTCGCACCACACGCATTTGCCGCCGCCCCGGGGCTCCACGCCCCAGGCGTCCGCGAGCCGGTCCACCAGCAGCAGCCCGCGCCCGGAGACCGCCCAGTCCCCCGCCTCGCGCGGACGCGGCAGGGCACTGCTGGAGTCCTCGACCTCGATCCGGATCCGGCCGTCCGCCGTCAGCCGCATGCCGACGTGGCCGCCGCCCTCCGTGTGCACCAGGGCGTTGGTCATCAGCTCGTCCGCCGCCAGTTCGATCTCGTCGGCCCGCTCCCACGCCCCCCAGGCGGCCACCGCCGCCCGGATCAGGTGGCGGGCCATCGCCGGGCCCTCCGTGTCGCCCGGTTCCAGCCGCTGGCGCAGCGGACCGCCGCCGCGCCCGGCGGGCGTGCCGCGGCGGCGCAGGACGAGCAGGGCCATGTCGTCCCCGCCGCCCGCGTCGCCGACCAGGTCGCACAGCACGTCGGCGAGCTCCTCCACGTCGACCGGCCCGCCGCGGACCGCGGCCATGAGCTCCCGCATTCCGCTGTCGGGGTCGGCGCCCGGCCGTTCGATCAGGCCGTCCGTACACAGCAGCAGCGTGTCGCCCGGGTGCAGTTCGAGGCTGGTGACCGGGTAGCCCGAGCCGGTCCCGGACTGCTCGCGGGCCGGCAGCCCGAGCGGCAGGCCGCCGGCCACCTGGACCCGGTGGCAGCTGCCGTCCCCGCGCCGCACGACCGGGTCGAGGTGGCCGGCGCGCACCATCCTGAGCATTCCGCTGGCGAGGTCCACCTCGGCGTACGTGCACGTGGCGAACCGCTCCGTCTCCAGCTCGCGCAGGAACGCCGAGGCCCGCGCCATCGCGGTGCCGGGGGTGTGCCCCTCCGCGATGTACGCGCGCAGCACGATGCGCAGCTGGCCCATGACGGCGGCCGCGTCCGTGTCGTGCCCCTCCACGTCGCCGATCATCACCCCGACCCGGCCCTCACCGAGCGGGATCACGTCGTACCAGTCGCCGCCGATGTCCCGCCCCATCCGGGCGGACCGGTACCGTACGGCGATCAGCGCACCCGGCACCGGGGGGATCCGGCGGGGCAGCATGGCCCGCTGGAGCCCTTCCGCGAGGTCGTGCTCCTGCTCGAAGAGCATCGCGCGCTGGAGGCTCTGGGCGATGCCGCTCCCGAGCGCCATCAGGAGGTTGCGCTCCTCGGCGGTGAAGCGGCCGTCGCGCGCGTAGAGCAGCCCGAGCGCGCCGATGGCCCGCCCCTGGGCGATCAGCGGCAGGTAGACCCCGCTGCGGACGGCCAGCGGCTCGATGTACGGCCACAACAGGGGGTAGCGCGTCTGGAACTCCTCCCGTGAGGCGAGGAAGACCGGCTGCATGCTGCGGACGGCCTCGCTCATGGGGAACCCCGCGTCGATCCGCGTGTATTCGATCTCGGGCACGTACGAGCCCAGCTGCCCCTCCGCGACCAGGTGGATGCGCCCGCCGTCCACGACGCCGAGCATGACGCTGACCGCGCCGAGGTGTCCGAGGGCCTGGGGGTCCTTGAGGATGTCGGTGACGTCGTTGACGGTGCGGGCGTGGGCGAGGATGGCCGTGGTCCGCTCGACGACACCGGTCATCCGGCGCCGCCCCTCCGCCTCGTCGCCGCCGGAGCCGGGCTCGCCGGGGTCGTGCGCGGCGTCACGGAGGATCCCGATCACGCGGTACGGGCGTCCCTGCGGCTCCCGCATGATGTGCCCCTGGATGTGGATCCAGGTCCGGGTCCCGTTGCGGCGGCGACTGCGGACATAGGCCCCGTAGTGGCTGCGGCCGTCCTTGAGCGCCTGCGCGACCCGGGCGTCGAGCCGGGCCGCGTCGGACGGCGGGACGCGGGGGCGCAGACCGGCGCTGGACCCGTCGAACTCGTCCGGGCGCAGGTCGAGCACCTCGAGGGCGGTCGGATCCAGGTACATCCGCCCGCTGTCGAGGTCCCAGTCGAACGTGCCCATTCGGTTGAGCGCAAGGCTCGTATCCGGCGTCGCGGGCCAGTCGACCTCGGGGTTCTGTCCCCTCTGGGCCATGCAGCCAGGGTCTCACCCTCCCTCGTTTTTCTCCTCATATCGGGAGGCCCCGCAACCCGGCCACCGTTCCCGCTCCGGACTCGGCTGCGGGGTGCGGACGGTCGGGCCCCGGGGATCGGCGGTGGGCTGCCCGGTCGGCAACCGCCGCCGCGGTCAGCCCTGGTGAGGTGCGTGTCTACGGGGACGGTGCGGTCGGCTCCGTGCCGGTAGGGGTCGGTGCGGTGGGCGGGCCGGAGGTCGTGGACCGGGTCGTGGCAGGCGTGGTGGTCCGGTCGGTGAGGTCCGGCGGGGGCGGCGGGGGCGGCAGCAGCGCGGGCGTCTGCGTCTCTTCGGTGGGCGTGGACGTGGGCGTGGTCGTGTCCTCGGCGGGCGTGGCCGTGTCCTCGGCGGGTGTGCCCGCGGTCGCGGTGGGCCTGTCCGTGTGCTCGGTCGGCGTGGTCCCCGTCCGCGTGCCCGTGGGCTCGGTCGGCCTACCCGTGTGCTCGGTCGGGGTCCCGGACGCGCCGGGCGAGGTGGCGGGCGCAGACGTGGTCATCGGCGGGGTCGGGAGCACCGGTGGCGGGACGGGCCTGTCGCGGCCCGGTTTCGGGCCGCGGTCGCGCTCGTACCAGCGGTGGTCCTCGTGGTCGTAGATCACGATCTTGTTGACGATCGTCTCGGAAGGCGCGATCACGACGACGTTCTGCGGACGGTACGCGGCCCACGGCTGCCCGTACCGCTGCGAGTAGGGCTTGAGGGGCACCGGCGGCCCCAGCGGGTTCCCGCAGGCACACCGCACGCGGGGCACCCCTCTGTCGTCCACCAGAACGGCGGTCCCCGCCTCGAGCACGGCCTGGTAGGGGGTCGCCCTGCCGTCCTTGTAGCCGTGGTTGGTGACCCGGGTGTCCAGCCGCAGCTGGACGGGGGTGAGAGAGCGCAGATAGCGCGGGACGTCCGCGGGCTGGATGCCCAGGGCCGAGGCGAAGGCGCTGTTCCTCGCGGGCTCCGCCGCCAGCGCCCTGATCTGCTTCTCGACGTCGCAGCTGGCCAGGTCCTGGGTCCCGCCGTACAGGCCCGGCTGGGCGCCGCTGACGGAGCGGGTGGTGATGGTGCCCGTCGCGGGCTCGGAGCCGGTGGGTGTCGGCCGGGGCTCCTTGACGCCCTGGGTCGTCACCGTGGACTCGGTGAAGGGGTCCTGTCCGGCGGACGCGGCCGGCTGCAGGAAGAGCTCCCCGCCCTTGCCGGGGGTGCCGCTGGGCCGGGTCAGCACCACGGCCAGCGCCACCGCCGCGGCCACGGCCACCAGCGCGGCCGCCAGCCGGGGCCCGGACCGCCACCAGGGCTTCCCGGCGGGCTGGCCGTGCGGCCCGGACCCCGGCCCGGACCCGGAGCCAGAACCGGATCCTGACCCGGCCCCGGACCCCGACCGCGGCCCTCCTCCGCCCGTGCCCCCGGGAGGCGGGGGCGGCGGGGCGCCCTGGCGGTCACCCGAGAGAGGCCCGGAAGGCGGGCCGGTGGGGCGTTCCGACGGTGGTGTGCCCGAAGGCTGCGTGGTCACCGATGCCCTCCTGGATGCTCCGCGAATGAACCAGTGCATACGGGTTCATCTCCAGCAGTCTCCGGACATCCTTCACTCCAGCGCACTATCGGGTGCGCCGTTCAGGTGGTGGCGCGTTCCGGGGCTGCCTACGGTGGCCCTGTGATCCGTTCCTGGCGTGACGCCGTGATCGCCGTACTGGCGGGGTTCCTCGTGATGACCGCCGTAGCCGCGGCCGGACTGGCCTGTGCCGGCGCCGGTGACCTGCCGGACGGCGCGTTCCCGCGGGTGGTCGCCGCCGTCGTCGTGCTGGCGGCCGGCGGCTCGGTCGAAATGGCCGGCGGCGCCGGTTTCCTGGTCGGCGCCGACGCCAGCCTGTCCGTACTCCCGCTGTCGGTGAGCCTGGCCGGAGCCCTCACCGCCGCGTACTGCTTCCTGCGGCCGCTGCACCACCGGGCAGTGGCCAGGCCACGCGAACTGCTGGCCCGGGCGGGTCCGTTGGTGCTGCTCTGGATGCTGGCGCTCGTGGGAGCCGCGCTCCTCGCCCGCCAGACCTTCGGCATTTCCACCGACGACTCCCCCCTCGGGGAGATCGGCGAACTCCTGGACTCGACCCCGACGGTGGGCTTCCAGGCGGATCTTCCCGCCACCCTGCTCTTCGGACTGCTCTGGATCCTGGGCCTCTTGCTGGTCACCCTGCTCGTCTCCCGCCGCGCACCCCTGCCGCCCGGGCTGGTCCGCTTCCACACGGCGGTGCGCCCGGCGGCCTCCGCCACGGTCGCGCTGCTGCTCGTGTACGTCGCCCTCGGCGTCGGGGTCGGCGTGATCGTGGCCGCGACCCAGGGCCATGCGGCCCGGACCATGGCCGTCGTGCTGCTGGGCCTGCCGAACCTCGCCTGGCTCGCCCTCACCGTGGGCTTCGGCGGTGCCTGGGAGGGCAAGGTCGACGGCCCCTTCGGACTGCCGATGCCGCACCCGCTGGACCAGGTGTTGCGCGGCCCCGACCTGTCCACGCTCGACCTGGCCTCGCTCACGGAACGGGACTCCCGGTGGTGGTGGCTGGTGCCGGTGGCCGCCGTCCTGCTGCTCGCCACGGGTGTCCTGGCCGCCGTACGCTCCCCCGCCCACGTCCGCCCCTGGCAGCACGCGCTGCACCTCGGCACGGCCCTGGCCCTCGCCACCCTGGCGGTCTGCCTGCTGGCCCGGGTCCACGCCCAGTTCGGCCTCACCCTGCTGGGCATCGGCGACGTGGACAGCCTCGGCGGGGAGGTCGCACTCGATCCCGTCCTGTGGCGCACGGTCGGCCTCGCCCTCCTGTGGGGCGCGGTGGCGGGCTTCGTGGGCGCCCTCCTGGCCCGCCCCCTCCACCGGCGCGGCCGCGTCGAAACCGCAGCGCCCCCGCACGTCTGAAGTGCGACCCGTACCCCCGGAGGTCTGCGTATCGGCGGGTCGGCGCACGGCGTCAGATGCGGTGCGCCGCAAGGCGGACGGGCGCCCCCGACCGGGCGTATTCGGGCGCGCCGGCCACGCACGGCGTGCCGTGGCCGGCGTCGTGCGCCCGCCGGGGACCGCGGGAGGCCCTCAGGGCCTCCCGAACACCGGCAGGGCCCACCGCGGAGGCGGTGGCGGCGGCTCCGCGGGCCCCGGCGGGCGCACCCCCGGTGTCGGCGGGCGGGCACCGGTCCCGGCCCGCCTGAGGGCGTCGGTGAACTCCAGGCAGCTGCTCCACCGGTCCTCCGGCGACTTGGCCAGCGCCTTCGCCAGTACCTCGTCCACCGCGGCGGGCAGCCCGGACCGCCGCGAGGTGAGCGGCGGCGGCGCATCGAACTGGTGGGCCCAGAGCAGGGCCATGTCGTCGTCCCGCTCGAACGGCGGCCCCCCGGCCAGGGTCTCGTAGACGACGCACCCGAGGCTGTACACGTCGCACCGGCCGTCCACCGGCTTCCCGGAGATCTGCTCCGGCGCCACGTAGTCCAGGGTCCCCACGAACTGTCCCACCGTCGTGAACCCGGTCAGCGACAGCGATTTCTTCGTCAGCCCGAAGTCCGTGAGGTACGCGTATTCGGGGTGGTCGCTGTCCGTCCCCTCCGCGATCAGGATGTTGCCCGGCTTCACGTCCCGGTGCACCAGGTCGTGATCGTGTGCCGCGTCCAGCGCCGAGGCGATCTGCCCCGCGATCCGGGCGGCCGTGTCCAGCGGCAGCGGGCCCGTGCGGTCCAGCATCGCCCGCAGGTCCTGCCCCGCGACGTACCGCATGGCGATGTACAGCAGCCCTTCCGTCTCCCCCGCCTCGAACACGGGCACGATGTGCGGGTGCTCGATGGCCGCGGCCACCCGCGACTCATGCGCGAACCGTTGCCTGAAGGTGTCGTTCCGGGCCAGTTCGGGAGCCAGCAGCTTCAGCGCCACCGTCCGGTCCAGGCGCAGGTCCCGCGCCCGGTAGACGACGGCCATCCCGCCGCGGCCGATCTCGCTCTCCACCTCGTACCCGGCGATGCGCCTGCCTCGCAGGTCGGAGGGGCGGCCGCCGACCGGCTCCGGCTCCATCACCCGTCCCCGCCTCCGGGCGTGTCCACGACGCGGGTCGGGTCGTACTCCGCCGGCCGCCCGGGCTGCGCGCCGGGCCGGCCCGCGATCACGTCGGCGGTCGGCGGACCGGACGGTGCGTCGGCCGCGTCGCGCCGATCCGAGGGCGCCGACGGGGGCTCCGGTCCGGGCGGGGCCGCCGGTTCCGCGGCGACCGCGTAGGTCGCCAGGCGCGTCCCGTCGCCGTACATCCACCGTCCCGCCGAGTCGTCGTAGAGCCACACGGACTCCCCGTCGAGGACGACCCCGGCCCGCAGTCCCTTCACCGAGCGCCGGAAGGCCTCGCCGTCCGCACGGCCGGAGGCGAGGTCGGCGACGGCCCGCCGGTAGCGCTCCAGGGCGTCGGCGCTGCGCGCGAGCTTCGGGCCCGGATCCTCGGCCCGCCCCGGCTGCCGTCCCGCGGCCGTCGGCGGCGGTTGCGGGACGGCGATCAGCAGCCGTCCGTCCACCCAGGCGGACCATCCGTTGGAGCAGAGGATCTCGCCCCAGTCCCCGCGGCGGGAGAGCAGCTGCACGGGCAGGAAGGGGTCGAGGGGCTCCGTCGGCCGGGAGACGTCGGGGCCTTCCCAGGCGGCCAGGCCCTCCTGCGGCACGACGTGGGTGGGCCGGAAGTCCAGGGCGTCGTCCGGGTTCGTCATGGGCGGTCCTACTTCCGCATGATGGCGGGCTCGTGGCGGCGCAGCAGCCGGGCGACCAGCACCCCGAAGAACACCGACAGTGCCACCAGCATGCCGAGGTTGAGGAGCCACACGCCGGGGCTGTGGGCGAACAGCGGGTCTTCGGTGAGCGGGCCGGGCAGGATCGCGCCCAGGTCGATGGTGCCCGCCATCGCGCCGAGCGCCCAGCGCGAGGGCACGAGCCAGGCCAGCTGCTCGATCACCGGCACCCCGTCGAGCCGGAGCAGTGCGCCGCAGAAGACCACCTGCACGATGGCGAGGAGGACGAGCAGCGGCATGGTGACCTCCTCCTTCGTGACCAGCGCGGAGACCAGCAGCCCGAGCACCATCGCGGTGAAGGACAGCAGCGCCACGGCGATGGTGATCTCGACGAGGGGTGGCAGGAAGACCCCTTGCCCGCCGGGCGCGCCCAGTTTCACGCCGAAGAGGCCGACGAGCGTCAGCACCACGGCCTGGGCCACGGTGATGGCCCCCAGCACCACCACCTTGGACATCAGGTAGGCGGAACGCGAGAGCCCGACGGCGCGTTCGCGCCGGTAGATGACCCGCTCCTTGACGAGTTCGCGGACGGCGTTGGCGGCCCCGGTCAGTACGCCGCCGACGCACAGGATGAGCAGGGCGTTCATCGCGGTCTCGCGGGTGAGCTCGTCGCCCGCCAGGGCCCGGGCCATGGCTCCCATGACGAAGGGCAGCGCGATCATGATGGCGAGGAAGGTCCGGTCGGCGCTGAGCGCGGCCGCGTACCGCCGGACGAGGGTGGACAGCTGGGACCCCCAGCTCTGGGACTTGGGCGGCGCGGCGACGAAGCCGGCCGGCTGCTGCCCCGGCTCCCGTTCGGCGCCGTCCGTCCGCGGCTGCCGGAGGGCACCCTCGACGTACCTGCGGTGCAGGGGCGAGGTCGCGTACTCCCCGGCCCAGTCACGGCCCTGCTGGTCCTCGAAGGCTTCGAAGGCCTCGGGCCACTGCGCGAAGCCGAAGAAGCCGAGGGTCTCCCCGGGCGGCCCGTAGTACGCGATGCGCCCGCCAGGTGCCAGGACGAGCAGCCGGTCGCAGACGTCGAGGCTGAGCACGCTGTGCGTCACCACGATGACGGTGCGGCCGTCGTCGGCGAGGCCGCGCAGCATGTGCATCACCGAGCGGTCCATGCCGGGGTCGAGTCCGGAGGTGGGCTCGTCCAGGAAGAGCAGCGAAGGCTTGGTGAGCAGTTCCAGGGCGACGGACACGCGTTTGCGCTGGCCGCCGGAGAGGCTGTGGATGAGCTGGCCGGCCCGCTGCTGCAGGCCGAGTTCGCCGATCACCTCGTCGACCCGGGCCAGGCGCTCGGCCTTGGCGGTGTCCTGCGGGAAGCGCAGTTCGGCGGCGTAGGTGAGGGCGCGCCGGACGGTGAGCTGGGTGTGCAGGATGTCGTCCTGCGGGACGAGTCCGATGCGGCTGCGCAGTTCGGGGTAGTCGCGGTAGAGGTCGCGGCCGTCGTAGAGGACGGTGCCCCGGTCGGCGGGGCGCAAGCCGGTGAGCGCGCCCAGCAGGGTGGACTTGCCCGCTCCGCTGGGGCCGACCACGGCGAGCAGGCATTTGGCGCCGACGGGGAAGGAGACGGCGTCGAGGAGGGTCTTGCGGCCGCGGTCGACGACGACGGTGAGGTCCTGGACGTCGAGGGAGACCTCGCCCGTGTCGACGTACTCCTGGAGCTGGTCCCCGACGAGGCAGAAGTCCGAGTGGCCGATGCCGACGATGTCGCCCTCGACGAGGGGGGCGGCCCGCTCCACGCGGGCGCCGTTGAGGAAGGTGCCGTTGTGGCTGTCGAGGTCGGCGATCTCGTAGGTGCCGTCGGCGAGCGCCCTCAGTTCGGCGTGGCGGCGGGACACGATGAGGTCGTCGATGACGAGGTCGTTGCCGGGGGCGCGGCCGATGCGGACGGTGGTACGGGCGGGCACCGGGCGGATGCTGGTCGGCTGCCGGAAGGTGCCGGTCAGGGAGGGGTTCGAGACCCCGGAGGGCCGGGAACCGGGGCGGGGCGGCGCCCGGTCGACGAGGACGGCGCGCGGGCCGTCGGCGGCGCTGCCGAAGCGCAGTTCGCTGCCGGGCCCGACGATCCACTCGTGGACGCGGTGGCCGTCGGCCCAGGTGCCGTTGGTGCTGCCCTCGTCCTCGACGGTCCAGTGGTCGCCGTCGGGGCGCAGGAGCGCGTGGTGCCAGGAGACGCGGGCGTCGTCGAGGCAGATCTCGCAAAGGGGGTCCCGGCCGACGTGGTAGATCCGGCCCGGGCTCATCTCCGTGGAGCCGAGGTCGGTCTCCAGAACGAGCTCGGGCGCGGTCGGCACACCGGGGCGCTGGACCATGTGCAGATTTTCCCACGATCCGGCGGCACTGGCACCGGCCGCACATAACCGCAGGTCAGAGGCGGCTTAAGGGTAATGACAACGGTCCCCGTTGCAGCCTTTGCCGATCCCGGCGAGGTGCGCTTCACTTCACGCGTCGGAACCGAACAAACGGGGGACGCCATGACCGGGCACGATCACGCGCACGACGACACCGGCCACGGCGGGCACGGCGGGCACAGCCACGGCGTGGCCGCCGACGCCGACCGGCGCTGGCTGGCGATCGCGCTCGGTCTGATCGGCGCGTTCATGGCCGTCGAGGTGATCGTCGGCATCATGGCCGATTCACTGGCCCTGATCTCCGACGCGGCCCACATGCTGACCGACGCCGTCTCGATCGTCCTCGCGCTGATCGCGATGCGGCTCGCCGCCCGTCCGGCACGCGGCGGTTTCACGTACGGCCTCAAGCGGGCGGAGATACTCTCCGCCCAGGCCAACGGGCTGACCCTGCTCCTGCTGGCGGTCTGGCTGGCCTACGAGGCGGTGCGCCGGCTGATGGATCCGCCGGCGGTGCAGGGCGGCCTGGTCCTGGTGACCGCGCTCGCGGGCATCGTCGTCAACGTGGCCGCGGCGTGGTGCATCTCGAAGGCGAACCGGTCCTCGCTGGCCGTCGAGGGCGCCTACCAGCACATCCTGAACGACCTGTTCGCCTTCATCGGGACCGCGGCCGCCGGTCTGATCGTGCTCACCACCGGCTTCCGGCAGGCCGACGCGATCGCCACCCTCGTGGTGGTGGTCCTGATGGTCAGGGCGGGCTACGGCCTGGTCCGCGAGTCCGGCCGGATCTTCCTGGAGGCCGCTCCGGCCCATGTGGACCCGGACGCGGTCGGCGACCGGCTCGTAGGGCACCCGCCGGTCACCGAGGTGCACGACCTGCACATCTGGACCATCACCTCCGGGCAGGCGGCGCTCTCCGCGCACGTGCTCGTCGAGCCGGCGGGCGACTGTCACGCGGTGCGCCGGGACCTGGAGCGGCTGCTGGCCGGGGAGTACGGGATCACGCACACCACCCTCCAGGTGGACCACGTACAGGACACCCTCCTCACGGTCGGCCGCGCGGGGGGCGAGGGGCCGCGGGACGCCCACTGCGCGGACGCGCACGGTCCGGTCCACCGGCAGGGCCCGCACGAACACTGAACGGCCGGAATCCGCGGGAACCGGCCGGGCCGGGCCGGGATCACTGAGTCCGCGCCGCGCGGGGCATGGATGGACGCATGACGCACAAGCGCAGTGCCGGACTGCTCCTGTTCCGGCGAACGGGTGAGGGGTCGGACCCGGGGGTCGAGGTCCTGCTCGGCCACATGGGCGGCCCGTTGTGGGCCGGCCGGGACGCCGGGGGATGGGCCATCCCCAAGGGCGAGTACGAGCCGGACGAGACGCCGCGGGACGCGGCCCGCCGGGAGTTCACCGAGGAGATCGGGCTGCCGCCCCCGGAGGGCGAGTACCTGCCGCTGGGCGACGTGCGGCTGGCCGGCGGGAAGCTGGTGACCATCTGGGCGGTGGAGGCGGACCTCGACCCCGCTCTGATGGTGCCGGGGACCTTCTCCATGCAATGGCCGCCGCACTCCGGGACCGTGCAGGAGTTCCCCGAGCTGGACCGGGTGGCCTGGTTCGCTCCCGCGATGGCGGAAATCAAGCTGATGCCCTCTCAAGTTCCTTTTCTGGAGCGCTTGTTGGCACTGCTCAAGGGTTGACTCGACCATTACTTGCCAACGAACCCCCCTGCATGGACATTGCACATATGACGAGCGTCGTGCTGGTGGGAACCCTGGACACCAAGGGTGTGGAGTACGGCTGGCTGCGCGAGAGGCTGCTGCGCGCCGGCGTCGAAGTGGTACTGGTCGACACGGGAGTGATGGGCCGGCCCCGGGTGCCCGCCGACGTACCGCGCGAAGCGGTGGCCCGGGCCGCCGGGGCGGAACTGTCGGACCTGCGCGCGGCCGCCGACCGGGGCGCGGCCGTCACCACGATGGCCCGGGGCGCGGAGGCGACCCTGATGCGTCTGCACGCCGAGGGCCGGCTGCACGCGGTACTCGCGATCGGCGGCAGCGGCGGCACCTCCATCGCCACCCGGGCGATGCGCGCCCTGCCGCTGGGCGTACCGAAACTGATGGTCTCGTCCATGGCGTCGGGCGACGTCGCGCCGTACGTGGGCTCCGCGGACATCACGATGATGTACAGCGTCGTGGACATCGCGGGGATCAACAGCGTTTCCGCGCCCGTCCTGGGCAACGCGGTGGAGGCGGTCGCCGCCATGGCCAAGGCCTTCGCCCGCACGTCCTCGGACACCCGCCGCCCGGCCCGGCTGGGCGCGGGCGGCCGCCCGCTGGTCGCCGCGAGCATGGCGGGCGTGACCACGACCGGCGTGGACGCGGCCCGCGAACGGCTGACCGAACTGGGCTACGAGGTACTGGTCTTCCACGTCAGCGGCAGCGGAGGCCGCACCCTGGAGAAGCTGGCCGGCCAGGGGGTCTTCGAGGGCGTCCTCGACCTCACCCTCAGCGAGCTCGCCGATGACCTGTGCGGGGGCATCCTCACGGCCGGCCCCGACCGGCTCAGTGCGGCCGGGCTGGCCGGGGTTCCGCAGGTGGTGAGCCTGGGCGCGCTGGACATGGTCAAGTTCGGCCCGCTGGAGACGCTGCCCGAACGGGCCCGCTACCGACGGGTCCGCGTCCACAACCCGTCCATCACGGTGATCCGTACGACCGAGGCCGAATGCGCGGAGCTGGGCCGGCGCGTCGCCGCCAAACTCCGGGCGGCCACCGGACCCACCGCGGTCTGCGTCCCCTTGCGCGGGCTCTCCACGCTCGGCGCACCGGGCGGCCCCTACCATGACCCCGACGCGGACCGGGCCCTGTTCTCGGCGCTGCGTGACGGCTTGCGGGGCAGCGCCGCCCGGCTCTACGACTACGACACCCACATAAACGACCCGGACTTCGGGCGGGCGGCGGCCGACCGGCTGCACGCCATGATCGGCGCGGTGCCGGCCGCCGCCTGAGACACCCCCGCGCGGTTGGGAACCGGCCGTGGCGGAAACTGTGTCCCTGGGTTTGGCCGGTCGGCGACCGGACGGCCCGAGGACACGGCGGCAAGGGGGCGGGAAGCGATGAAGGACACGCGGACGTCATGGACGGTCCCCGGTTACACGGAGGTGCGGGAGCTCGGCTCGGGCGGCAGCGGGCGGGTCGTACTCGCCGTGCACGACGGCACGGGCACGGCGGTCGCGGTGAAGTACCTCAGCGACCGGCTGCGCCAGGATCCGGCCTTCGTCGGCGAGTTCCGGGCCGAGGCCCGCCTGCTCGGCGGGCTGCGGTCGCCTTACGTGGTGGGCCTGTACGAGTACGTGGAGTCGCCCGGCGGCGCGGCCATCGTCATGGAACTGGTGGACGGCATCTCCCTGCGGGCCCTGCTGAAGCAGGCCGGCCGGGCGGACGCCGAGGCCGCGCTGGTGGTCTTGAAGGGGTCCCTCCTCGGGCTGGCGGCCGCGCACCGGGAGGGCGTGGTCCACCGCGACTACAAGCCGGAGAACGTACTGGTCGCGGCGGACGGCTCGTCGAAGCTGGTGGACTTCGGGATCGCCGCGGG
Organism: Streptomyces sp. NPDC056224; assembly: GCF_042267665.1. Classification (NCBI taxonomy): domain Bacteria; kingdom Bacillati; phylum Actinomycetota; class Actinomycetes; order Kitasatosporales; family Streptomycetaceae; genus Streptomyces; species Streptomyces sp. NPDC056224. The sequence continues at coordinate 148,186 of NZ_JBHJTK010000001.1, read as the reverse complement.
CCGCGGGACGACGCCGGGCGTGGCCGGAACCCCCGCCTACATGGCGCCCGAGCAGTGGCAGGGCCGGCCGGCCTCGCCCGCGGCCGACGTGTACGCGGCGACGGCGACCTTCTTCGAGTGCCTCACCGGGCGCAAACCGTACGACGGGGAGAACTTCGCGGAGCTCGCGGTCCAGCACATCGAGGCGCCGGTGCCCGAGACCGAGGCCCCGGAGCCCGTGCGCCCGCTGATCCGGCGGGGTCTGGCCAAGGAGCCGGAGCAGCGGCCGGAGAACGCCGAGGCCTTCGTGACGGAACTGGAGGGCGTGGCCCTCGCCGCGTACGGGCCGCAGTGGGAGGAACGCGGCCAGCGCAAGCTGGCGGCGCTGGCCGCGCTGCTGCCGCTGCTGTTCCCCTCGGCGGGCGCCGCGGCGGAGGGCACCACGGCGGTGGCCACGACCACGCTGCACAGCGGCTCCGGCTGGGCCCCCGGCCGGAGCGGCTGGCTGGCGGCCGGGGTGGCGCTCGTCCTGGGAGCGGCCCTGGTGCTCACCACGGACGCGATCGGCGCGGCCCCGGGCGGGGCCTCGGCGCTGAGCGCGTTCGCCACGACGAGCGCGGCCCCTCCCGGACCGGGATCACCGGCCCCGGGCCCGAAGGCCTCCGCCTCCCCCTCCCCCTCCGCGAGCGCGAGCCCCTCGGCGTCCCCGAGCGCCTCGCCCTCGCCCTCGCCGTCGGCGACTCCGACGCCCACCGCGTCCTCGGCCCCGAGCCCGACGCCGAAGCCGACGGTGAGCTGGTCGACGGTCCCGACCCCCACCCCCACGCCCACCCCGACCCTGAAGGTCACGAAGGTCGACGTCTCGCTCAAGACCGGTCTCTACCGGGGCGAGGCGACCGTGACGCTCGCAGCCCAGGGCACCGGGCCCGTCACCGTCGTACTGGAGTGGTTCCTGGGGAGCGGGCCGGGCGACTACTCCGTGCCCGACGGCACGGACACGGTCGTCGTCCAGTCCGGATCGGTGGCCACCGTGGTCCAGACCCACGCCTTCACCCGCGACCGCGGCTGCTACGGCGGGGTCAGGGTCACCACCAAGCCCGCCGCCGGCAACAAGTCCGCGTCCGACTCCCAGTACCTGCAGCGGTGCCAGGAGGTGCCCCGATGAGCGGTCCCCACGTCCCGGGGGGCGACGACGACTACAGCGCCACCGTCCTCGGCAGCCACTGGTTCTCCGGGCCCCCGGTGGCTCCGGAGGTGGCCCCCGACCGGGTCGAGGGTTCGGTGCTCCGGTTCGGGCCCGGGGTCACGGCGGCCATGCCCGCCCCGTTCCCCGTTCCCGTCTCCGCCACCGCCGTACGGGGCGCCGGGCGTCGGCGCGGCGCGGGGCTGCGGCGGTACACGCTGGCCGCGGTCGTCCTGCTCGCGGTCCTCGCGTACCTCGGGTGGCAGCGGTACGGGCCCGCCCTCGTCGTCCGGGACGTGGCCGTGACCACCGATCCCGGGGGCCCGGCCTGCGACACGGCGGCCGACGTGGTGGCCGTCGTCCGGACCAACGGGCGCCCGGGAACCCTCACCTACCGCTGGCTCCGCAGCGACGGCACGCACTCCGAGCGGCTGACCGAGCGGGTACCGCGCGGGCAGCGGGAGGCCCGGCTGCACCTGCTGTGGACCTTCCGGGGCGCCGGGACCTACCCCGCGAGGGCCGAGGTCGAACTGCTCTCGCCCGGGCAGCGCACGGCCGCGGTGGACTTCACGTACGTGTGCCGCCCGTAGCCCTTCCGGCCGGGGCAGGTGCGGCCGTCCCGCACGGATGCCGTGTCCGCGCGGATGCCGTGTCCGCGCGGGAGGCCCGGGCCGCACGGGAGACCCGGGCCGCACGGAAGGCTCGCGGCCGCTTCGGGGAGCGGCCGCCGGCGGTTCCCGCGACGGCGCCACCGCGCCGTGCCGTCCCCCGCCGCAACCGGGGGACGGGGACCGAGGAGGCGGGGGGAGGGGCTAGAACCGCGCGTGCGCGCTGATGTCCGCCGCGAACTCGCCCGTCATCGCCGGGGTCACCGTCGGCCTGCACTGGCGGGCGGCCGCCAGGTACTCCTCCGTGCCCGCGCCGAGCTGCGCGGCCACCGCGCCCCGCGCGCCCACCGCCTCCAGGTCCCGTTCGAAGGACACCTGCGCCGCGATCCGCGCCGCGTGCTCGATGTCGGCCGGTGTGAACAGCTCGGTCGCCGCCACCAGGGCGGGTACGTCGACGTCCGCGCGCCCAGCCGTGTAGCGGGACCAGATCGCGGCGCGGGCCCCGGCGTCCGGGGTGCCGATCGGGATCAGGTAGTCGAAGCGCCCGGGCCGCAGGAAGGCCGGGTCGAGGGAGCGGATGGAGTTGGTGGCGCACACCAACAGCCGCTCGTCGCCCTCCCGGAAGCCCGGGATCAGCTTGAGCAGTTCGTTGGTCACCCCGTGGATGCCGCCCGGCTGCGCGGGCTCGGTCCGCACGGGCGCGATCTCCTCGACCTCGTCGATGAAGACCAGGACCCGCTCCAGCTCGGCGATCCGGGCGAACGCGTCGCGCAGCGCGGCGGCGAGGTTGCCCTCGTCGGCGAGCCGGGAGGGCAGCAGTTCGACGAAGGGCCAGCCGAGCCGGGAGGCGATGGCCCGGGCGAAGGTGGTCTTGCCGGTGCCGGGCGGGCCGAAGAGGGTGATGGCGCGCGGCGGCCGCACGCCGTGCGCGGCGGCCCGCTCGGGTTCGGCGAGCGGCAGCACCACGCGCCGCTCGATGAGGTCCTTCTCCTTCTCCATGCCCGCGACCCCGGCCCACAGGTCGCTGGGCAGGAACCGGCCGCCGAGGTCGTCGAGGAGGCCGGCCGCCGGTCCGTGCAGCGGCTCGGTCTTCTCGAAGTACGCGACGGCGGGCTGCCGCGTGTAGCCGGCGTTGAGGAGGCCCTCGCCGAGCAGGTCCTCCTCGGGCAGGACGTACGCGATCCGGCCGACGCGCGCCGCGACGAACCGTCGCTCCAGCTCGACGAGCAGGGCGCTGGCCAGCCCCCGGCCGCGCCAGCCCGCGGCGATCGCGATGCGCATCACCCAGGCGCGCTCACTGGTGACGCAGCCGAGGGCCGCGCCGATGGGGACACCCTGGTGGACGGCGACCACGCAGGGCTGCCGGCCGGTGAGGGCGCTGATGCACTCGGCGAGCGAGAAGACGGACTCCTGGCCGAGTTCGGCCGTGGTGTCGATCAGATGGACGACCGCCGCGAGATCGCTCTCGCGGTAGTCGTGGATGAGCCAGTTCACCGGGTACCGCCCCTCGTTCGTGCTCCTGTTGGCGAGGCTAGGGGCGGCGGGGCCGGGCGATCACGCTCCGCGGTGCACAACAGCCGGTCCGGAAACCGTCCGTGTCGTCCATAGACTGGTGGCTTCCGCCCGAACGCCAGACCGAGGACCCAGCACCTTCATGTCTTGCCACAAATCCGCGGTCCGACGCGGGCATCTCATATGGTCCGTCCCGTTCCTCTGGACCCTGGCGTTCGGTCTGTGGGGGCTCTCCCGGCAGCACAGCGTGTGGCGGGACGAGGCGGCGACCTGGCAGGTGGCCGGCCGGTCGACGGGTGAGATCTGGGCCATGCTCGGGAACGTCGACGCCGTGCACGGGCTGTACTACCTGCTGATGCACGGCCTGTTCGAGGTGTTCGGGGCGGGTACGACGACCCTGCGGCTGCCGTCGGTGCTGGCGGTCGCCGTCGCCGCGGGGTGCCTGGGCCTGATCGGGCGGCGGCTCGCCGGGCCCTGGGCGGGGCTCGGCGGCGGACTCGCCCTCGGGCTGTTGCCGGCCGTGCAGTTCTACCTCCAGGAGGGCAGGCCGTACGCACTGGTCGCCGCCGGGGCCGGGCTGTCGACCCTGCTGCTGGTCTCGCTGCTGGAGCTCCCGCCCGGGCGGCGGGCCTGGCCGCGCTGGACGGCGTACGGGATCACCCTGCTGCTGTGCGCCCTGCTGAACTGGCTGTCGCTGCTGCTCCTGCCCGCCCACGCGGCGACCCTGTGGTGGGTGCGGGCCGGCCGCGGGGTGTGGCTGCGCTGGGCGGCGTACGGCGCGGGCGCGGTGGCGGGGGCGCTGCCGCTGATCCTGTTCAGCCGGGGGCAGTCCGACCAGGTGTCGTGGATACCGCCGCTGACCTGGCACATGCTGATCGGGCCGGGGATCCTGCTCGCGATCGGCGGCCTCTGCGCGTGGGCGGACCGGCCCCGCGCGGGCCGGCTGTCGGCGGCGGCGGTCGGGCTGCCGCTGCTGGCGGTGCCGCTGCTCGGGCTGATGGGGCTTTCGCTGGTCCAGCCGCTGTTCCTGGACCGGTACGTGCTGTTCGGCATGCTGGGCCTGGCGCTGCTGATCGGCGCCGCCCTGGGCGCTGCCGTACGGGCAGCCGCGCCGCGTTTCCCGAAGGCCGCGGGCCTGCTCGTGCCGGGGGTGGTGGGGGTCGCGGTGCTGGCCCTGCTGCCGGTGGAACTGGGCAAGCGGGCCCCGGCGAGCCGGGTCGACGACGTCCTGGCGGTGGCCGGCGAGGTGGCGCGGCTGAAGCGGGCCGGGGACGCGGTGCTGTTCGTACCCGCGGCGCGGCGCGACACCGCGCTGGTCTCCCCCGGTGCCTTCACGGGCCTGGCGGACGTGGCGCTGGCAAGGACGCCGGTGGCCTCGGCGACGCTCAAGGGCGAGGAGGCCGACCCTGCGCGGATCCGGGCGGCGCTGCTCGCACAGCGGCGGGTGCTGCTGGTGACGGACGCGGCGGAGGTCGCGAAGGCGCCGTCGGCGGAGCGGGACAAGGCGAAGGCCTCCGTGCTGGGGGAGCGGTTCACGGTGGTCGAGGACCGGCAGGTCCGGGGCCGCCGGGTGACGGTGTACGAGCGGCGCCCGTAGGGACGGTTCGGCGCAAACACCTCGGTGACCGGCCCGGGTGGGACATGTCCGGCCGTGACCCGAGTTTCACATCGGGTTCACCGGATTCACAGCGGATTCATACGGAATACCTCCCTCCGGACACAGGTTCGGCAGGCAGGGTCGGAACATGATCCACCGGATGCTCCCCCGAACGGCCCGCCGCACGCGTGCACGGCGGGCGTCCAGGATGCTGCTGGCGATGGCCGCCATGGCCGCGCTGATCAGCGTGGACGTCCCCGACGCCCCGGTCGGTCCGCCGCTCGGGGTCACCGCGCCGGCCCTGTCCGACGCCTCGGCGGACCGGGTGGGCGCGCTGTTCTCCGGCGGACTCGACGGCGGGCACTTCTGCACCGCCGCGGTGGTGCACAGCGACGACCGCGATGTGATCGCCACCGCCGCCCACTGCGTCGGCGATCCTGACACCACGCTCTTCGCACCGGGCTACCGGGACGGCGAGGCTCCGTACGGCGTGTGGAAGGTCACCGCTGTCCACGTCGCCCCGGGCTGGACGGACGGCGCGGACCCGGACGCCGACATCGCCTTCGCGACGGTGGCCCCGGTGGACGAGGGGCAGTCCGGTGCGGTCGAGGACCTCGTGGGCGGCTTCCCGGTCGCCGCCGAGCAGCCCGCCGGCGCCACGGCGACGGTCATCGGGTACCCGCGCACCGACGAGACCCCGCTGCGCTGCGCCAACACCACCACCCTGTTCTCGGACACCCAGCGCCGCATCGAGTGCCCGGACCTCAGCGGCGGCACCAGCGGCAGCCCCTGGTTGGTGGACGGCGCGCTGGCCGGGGTGCTCGGCGGCTACGAGGGCGGCGGCGCCGTCCCGGAGGTCTCGTACAGCGCGGTGATGGGCGACCAGGCGGTGGAGCTGTACCGCGAGGCGGCGGACGCGGGCTGAGGCCCCTGCGCCCGCCGCGGCCACGCTCGTCCCGGATCCGGGACGGGGCGGGAAGGGCCGGGGCGGGTCGGGCCGGGGCAGGTCCGAAGGGCCGGGGCGGGTTCAGACGTCGGCGGACTGCCCGTCCAGGTCGGCGGCGGGCGTCGCGAACCAGGTCGGCTCGTCGCGCAGGGCGCGGTGGATGCGGTCCAGGGCGAACGACTCCAGCGGGGGGAGCGCGTCCACCTCGAACCAGGCCACCTCCAGCGACTCGCTGTCGTTGGCCCGGGCCTCGCCGCCGGTCGCCCGGCAGCGGAAGGTGATGTCCTGGAACTGGCAGACGTCACCGTTGGGGTAAGTGATCGGCTCCAGCATCTGGACGAGGACCACCCGCTCGGGGACGCACCGCACGGCCGTCTCCTCGTACACCTCGCGCACGGCGGTCTCGGCGGGCTGCTCGCCCGGCTCGGCGATTCCGCCGACCACGGACCACCGACCGGTGTCGGAGCGCCGGCCGAGCAGCACCCGTCCCCGGTCGTCGACGACGATGGCCGTGACCCCGGGCAGCAGGAGCAGCCGGTGACCGGCGGTGGCGCGGATCTCGCGGATGAAATCGGGAGTGGTCATGCCCCGACCCTACGAGGCCGGGGTACGAGGCCGGGGCGGTGGCTCCGTCGTCAGGCAGCCCGGCGGGCGCGGATCCGGCGGGCCAGGACCCGGCCGAGCCCGCCCGCGGCGAGGAGGAGGAGCGCGTACTCGGGCAGCGGTCCCACGACGGTGGCTGGGGTGCGGGTGGAGCGCAGCGGGATCTCGGCGACCAGTGCGTCGGCGGTGAACATCTCCGTCTGCTGCACGACCTTCCCGTCGGGTCGGATGACCGCGCTCACTCCGCTGGTGACGGGCACGAGGACGGTGCGGCTGTGCTCGACCGCGCGGACCCGGTCCATGGCGAGCTGCTGGTAGGTCATCTGGGTCCGGCCGAACGTGGCGTTGTTGCTGGGTACGGCGATCACCTGGGCGCCGTCCCGCACGGTGGACCGGACGGCGTCGTCGAAGGCGGCCTCGAAGCAGGTGACCATGCCGACGCCGCTGCCGGCCATGTCGAAGACGCCCGGGTCCTTGCCGGGGCCGAAGTCGCGGCGCACCCGGTCCACGTCCGAGCTGAAGAGCCGTACGAAGGAGCGCATCGGGATGCGCTCGCCGAAGGGCTGGATCTTCCGTTTGTCGTAGGTGTCGGTGGGGCCGGCCACCGGGTCCCAGAGGATCATCGTGTTGCGCAGCGGGCCTGTCTCCGGGGACACGACGGCGCCGATGGCGACGGGCACGCCGATGGCCTTGACCGCCCGGTCGATGACCTCGTACGCGTCCGGTTCGGCGTACGGGTCCAGGTCGGAGGAGTTCTCCGGCCAGACGACGAAGTCGGGCTTCGGGGCACGGCCGGCCTTGACGTCGTCGGCGAGCTGGATGGTGCGGTTGACGTGGTTGTCCAGGACCTGGCGGCGCTGGGCGTTGAAGTCGAAGCCCAGGCGGGGCACGTTGCCCTGGATGACGGCGGCCACGGCGGTGCCGTCCTCGGCCGCGTCGGAGACCAGGGGCCGGGCCGCGAGGCCGGCGCCGATGGGGACGGCGACGGTGAGCGCGGCCAGTGCCGCGGTGGCGCGCCGCGGGTGGTCGCGGGCGACGCGCAGGGCTTCCCAGAGGCCGAATCCGCAGAGGGCCACGGCGAAGGAGAGCAGCGGGGTGCCGCCGAGGGCGGCGATCGGGGTGAAGACGCCGTCGGCCTGGCCGAAGGCGAGCTTTCCCCAGGGGAATCCGCCGAAGGGGGCCCGGGCGCGCAGGCCCTCGCCCGCGACCCAGACGGCGGCGGCGAACAGCGGCCAGGCCGGGAGGCGGCTGACGAGGGCGACGCCGAGGCCGGTGAGTCCGATGAAGAGGGCTTCGAGGGCGGCCAGCGCCAGCCACGGCACCGCGCCGACTTCCGCACCGGTCCAGACGAGCAACGGCAGCAGGAAGCCGAGCCCGGCGAGCAGCCCGAGGCCGAAGCCGGTCCGGGCGCGGCGGCCGTGGAGGCAGCCGGCGAGCAGGGCCAGCGCGAGGGGGGCCAGCCACCATAGGGGGCGGGGCGGGAAGCTGAGGTAGAGCAACGCTCCGGCGAGGGCGGCGAGCGCGGCGCGCAGCAGTGCGGCGCCCTTCCGTTTCGCGCCGGGGGCGGGGCGCACCGCGGCTTCGGTCGTGGCTCCGGCTGCGGGGTGCGCGGGCTCGTTCCCGGCCGCGCGGGTGACACTGCTGCTCATCTGGCGGAGTGTACGTCCCCCGACGCCGGGAGCCGGTAAGCAGTCACCCGGCGAGGGCCCGGAGGTGGGCACGGATGACCCGGACGGCGTTCTCGGCGTCGTCGACGGTGACCGTGAACCGTTTCCCGTCGCCGAGCCTCAGCTCCAGCCCCTCGCCGCGCCGGACGATGACCGCGGTGCCCTTCTCGGGCCGCCAGCGGTAGCCCCAGCCACCCCACTGCTGCGGGGTGATCCGGGGGATGAACTCGGCGGACGTCACCTCCGCGAGGCGGATCTTGCGGCGTGGCAGTCCTACGTGGCCGCAGCGGACTTCGACGGCCTCGGAGTCGACGGTGACGGCCACGTGGACGAAGGCGAGGGTGCCGTAGAGGATGAGCAGCCCCGCGGCGAGACAGCCGATCACGGACATGAGCAGCGGAACGAAGCCGGAGGTCCACGCGTTGTCGACGGCGAGCTCGATGCCGAGCGCCATACAGGCCGCGCCGGCGGCGGCGATCAACCACTGCACGCGGTTGGAGGCCCGGCCCGTCCAGAGCGGACCCGGAGGGTGACCCGTCATGTGTAGCAGCGTACTCACGTTCCGCAGGCGCGCCACTGCCTCTCGCCCACACGCCGCACCACGCCTCACCCTCAGCCTCACCCTCAGCCTTCGCCCACGCTTGACCTGAACCAGACTTGAGGTTCTACGGTCCTGGACATGACCCTTCACCAGGCAGTCGAGAGCGATGTACCCGAGCGCTACCGCACCGCGGTGGTGCCCCACATCATGGTGGCCGACGCGCCCAGCGCGATCGCGTTCTACGTCCGGGCCTTCGGCGCCGTCGAGGAGTTCCGGATCGACCGGCCCGAGGGCGGGGTGCTGCACGCCGAGATACGGATCGGCGAGGCGGTCCTGATGCTGGGCGACACCTCCGAGGGCCCCTTCACCGCGCCTCCGGTCCTGGGCGGGACCTCGGTCGCGCTGCACGTGTTCGTCCCGGACGTGGACGCGCTGGCCCGGACCGCCGTGGCCGCCGGGGCGGAGCTGGTGCAGGAGCCGGCGAACCAGTTCCACGGCGACCGGACCGCCGTCCTGCGGGATCCGTCCGGACACCTGTGGATCTTCCTGACCCACCTGGAGGAGGTCTCCGGGGAGGAACTGACGCGCCGCCTCGCAGGGGCGTAGGCCTCGGCCGGGTACGGGCTGCCGTGGACCTGGGCGGGGACACCGACACCGTGGCGGCGGTGACCGGAACCCTCGCTGGGGCCCGGTACGGGGAGCGCTCGGTCCCGGAGCACTGGGCGGCGGCGCTGCACGTGCCGCTGCCCGGGTTCGGGGACCGGGTGCTGGACGCGGACGACCTGCGCGGGCCGGCCCGGCGGCTGGCGTCGGCCGGACCCGGCTGAGGGTCAGCTGAGGGTCAGCTGAGGGTCAGCCGACGGGCGCGCGGTGGCCGGCGAGCAGCCGCCCTTCCGCGTACCCGAAGGCGGCGGCGGGCAGGGTTCCGACGCGCCCGCTGCGCAGGACGGTCAGGCTCCCGGTGGCGGGCAGGGCGGGCTCGGGCCGGGCACCGATCCGGCGCAGCGCCTGGACGGCGACGGGCTCGGCGGAACCGTGGAAGACCAGCTCCGCGCCCTGTGTCCGGGCGGCCAGGGCAGAGCGGATCGCGGACTCGACCAGCTCGTAGTGCGTGCAGCCGAGCACCACGTCGGTGACGTCGGCCGGCGTCAGGGCGGCGGCCGCGGCGACGGCGGCCTCGACGGCGGCGTCGTCGGCGGCCTCGACGGCGTCGGCGAGCCCGGGGCAGGGCACCTCGGTGACGTGGACCCCGGAGGCGAACTCGCGGATCAGACCGCGCTGGTAGGGGCTGCCGGTGGTGGCGGGGGTGGCCCAGATCGCCACGCGCCCGCCCGCTGCCGCGGCGGGCTTGATCGCCGGTACCGTCCCGATGACCGGGATGCCCGGCTCCAGCTCGGCCCGCAGGGCGGGCAGGCTGTGCACGGAGGCGGTGTTGCAGGCGACGATCAGCGCGTCGGGGCGGTGCATGGCGGCGGCCCGGGCGACGTCGAGGGCCCGCCCGGTGAGGTCGGCGGGCGTCCGCGGCCCCCAGGGCATCCCGTCGGGGTCGTTGGACAGGACCAGATCCGCGTCCGGCCGCAGCCGCCGCACCGCCGCGGCCGCTGCGAGGAGGCCGATTCCGGAGTCCATGAGCGCGATCTTCACCCGCTCACCTTAGTCGACGCCCCCGCCTAGCCCCCTCCCGCCCGGTCCCCGACACCTTCCCGTACGGCGCCGGGGCCGCCATGCCCGCATCCGTGCGGCGGGTGGGCGGGCGCGGCGGGCGGGGCGGAGGCGGCGGTCGCGGTCGCGGTCGGAACGGCAACGGCCCCGGGCGGCCGACGCCGCTTCGGCCCGCCCTGCCCGCCCCCACCCGACCGCGACCCACTCCGCCCCAACGGACCCACCCCCTGATCCCCGCGCCCGAACCGGTCCGCCCCGTCCGCCGCATGCGACCGCCCGCCGCCACGCCACCGGGAGGCAGTGAGCCGGCGCCGAACGGCCTCACGTCCCACAGCCCCGGCCCGCCGACCCCGCCGCCACGCCGCCCCACATCGCACCGCACCGCGCCCGCGGAACCGAGCGGCACCCCGACCCCGGCCCGGCCGGCGAAGCCCGCCGCACCCGGGGCGTCGGGGTGCGCGACACACCCCGCGCGGCCCGGCACACTGCGGCCATGGGCCTCCTCACCGCCGCCTGCGCGGCCTACGCCTCCCTCGCCGCCTGGCTCTGGCTCACCCTCGCCCAGGGCATGTTCTGGCGGACCGACGTCCGGCTCCCCCCGCGTACCGCCCCCGCCCGCTGGCCCTCCGTCGCCATCGTCGTCCCGGCCCGGGACGAGGCCGGGGTGCTGCCCCGCAGCCTGCCCTCCCTCATCGCGCAGGACTATCCCGGCGAGGCCGAGGTCATCCTGGTCGACGACGGCAGTACGGACGGGACCGGCGCCCTCGCCCTGCGGCTCGCCCGCGAGCATCCGGGGCTCCCGCTGACCGTCACCTCCCCCGGCGACCCCGCCCCCGGCTGGACCGGCAAGCTCTGGGCCCTGCGCCACGGCATCGCGCTGGCCCGCACCGCGCACGCCGCCGAGCCCGACTACCTCCTCCTCACCGACGCCGACATCGCGCACGAGCCCGACAGCCTCCGCGAGCTGGTCGCCGCCGCCACCTCCGCCGGCCTCGACCTCGTCTCCCAGATGGCGCGGCTGCGCGTCGTCGGCCTCTGGGAGCGGCTCGTCGTACCTGCCTTCGTGTACTTCTTCGCCCAGCTCTACCCGTTCCGCCGGATCAACCGCCCCGCCGCCCGCACCGCGGCGGCCGCCGGCGGCTGCGTCCTGCTGCGCACCGGGGCCGCCGTGCGCGCGGGCGTGCCGGACGTCATCCGCCAGGCCGTCATCGACGACGTCTCGCTCGCCCGCGCCGTCCAGCGCTCCGGGGGCCGGATCTGGCTCGGGCTGGCGGAGCGGGTCGACAGCGTGCGCCCGTACCCCGCGCTCGGCGACCTGTGGCGGATGGTCTCGCGCAGCGCCTACGCGCAACTGCGCCACCAGCCCCTCCTGCTCGCCGGGACGGTCGCGGGCCTGGCGCTCGTGTACCTCGCGCCCCCGGCCGCCCTCCTTGCCGGGCTCGCGACCGGACACCCGGCGGTCGCGTGGGCCGGGGGCCTGGCCTGGCTGCTGATGGCCGGCACCTACCTGCCGATGCTGCGCTACTACGGGCAGTCCGCCGTCCTCGCGCCGCTGCTTCCGTTCACCGCGCTGCTGTACCTCCTGATGACCGTCGACTCGGCCGTCCAGCACTACCGGGGGCGCGGCGCGGCGTGGAAGGGCCGTACCTATGCCCGGCCCAGCGACGCGTGAAACGGCGAACTGCTGCCCGAAACAGCGTCATCCGAGGTCACCGGCTTGTGACGCTGCGTCAGCACCAAGTCGGTGCACTACACAACCGGTGAGTACGAGTAGGAACAAGCTGGGGTGGAAGTGGCGAATCGTGCACGTGAACGTCAAGTGAAAGCTGTGGCCCTGACCTGCGAATATGCAGGTCAGGGCGGTGTTCGGGTCACCTCGCTATGGACCCCGTGAATTCGTGGGCTTAACTTAGGTCCCATGACCTCCCCCCGCTCCACTTATGGCGGCGGTTACTACTCCGCGCCCTCCTTCCCGGACACCCCCATCTACGACTCCCTCGTCGCCGAACGCGGCACTCCGCAGATCGCTCCGATCCGCGTCCCGGCCGCCTACGACTCCCCGAGCGCCGGGTATTCGAGCGGTGGGTACCTGCCGGCCCTCGCGTCCTCGCTGCCGGCCCTGCCCCCGGCGGCGCCCCAGCAGCAGGCGCCCGCGTACGGGTACCCGTACCAGCAGCAGGGCGCACCGCAGCCGATGCCGCTGCAGCACGCGCCCGCCCCCTACATCCCGCAGCAGCAGCCGATGGCCGCCCGCTCGGGATACATGCCGCAGCCCCAGCAGCAGCAGCCCCGTCCGGTCGCGACGACCACCGGGTACGAGGCCATGCGTCCGGCCGCGCCGCGGCCGATGCAGGCTCCCGCGCCGGTGCCGGCCGCCTCGTACGAGGACCCGTACGGCCGTCCGTACCAGGGGCGCGGCTACTGACGGAGGAGCGTTGACCGCTGGGGCGGTGGAGGGGGCGACTGGCAGGATGCCCCCATGTCGAACTTGTACGTCCAGGCGCTTCACGTCCATCCCGTCAAATCGGTAGCGGGGATCGCTCCCGACGAGGTGGCCGTGGAGCCCTGGGGGCTGTCCGGGGACCGGCGGTGGGCGCTGGTCGACTCCGGGGGAACCGTCATAACCCAACGCCAGCAACCGCGACTTGCCCTGGCGGCCGCGCGGCCGCTGGACGGCGGCCGGATCGCGGTGTCGGCCCCCGGGACGGCGGAACTGGTCGTGGAGGTGCCCGCACCGGGTTCGCCGGAGCCGGTCCTCCTGTTCGGGAAGAAGATCGATACCGTGGTCGCGGCGAGCGCCGCGGCCGATTGGTTCAGCGCGTACCTCGGAGAGCCGGCGCGGCTGGTGCACCTGGACGATCCGGCCGTACGGCGGCCCGTGGACCCGGACTACGCGCTGCCGGGCGAGACGGTGAGCCTGGCCGACGCGTACCCGCTGCTGATCACGACCCTGGCCTCGCTGGACGCGCTCAACGCGCTGATCGCGCAAGGGGGACATCCGCAGGAGGGCCCCCTGCCGATGAACCGGTTCCGCCCCAATGTGGTGGTCTCCGGGGCGGAGGCCTGGGCCGAGGACGGCTGGCGGCGCATCGCGATCGGCGACGCCGTCTTCCGCGGGGTGCGGGAGTGCGGGCGGTGCGTCGTGACGACCACCGACCAGGAGACCGCGGAACGGGGTAAGGAGCCTCTGAAGACCCTTGCCGTGCACCGGCGGATCGGGAAGTCCCTGGCTTTCGGGCGGCAGCTGGTGCCGGTGCGGCTGGGTACGGTGCGCGTCGGCGACGAGGTCCGCGTCCTGGAATGACCCTGAAAGACCTTTTGGGAATGACATGTCGCGATTGACCAGTCGCGAATGACCTGTCGCGGAGCTGCGAACGGCCGCCGGAATGACACCTTCGAGGGGCTCCGTCCCCGGGCTGGAACCAACCGGTACGACCGCGCCGTTGGAGCAGTCAGGACAGGTGGACGCCCGGCGAGGACCGGCACAGGCACCGGCGCATGACCAGCGTCGGGCAATGGAGCCGGATCGGGTGGCACAGGTCTCGCGCGTCCCGGAATGCGCGTCCCGGGGCACGCGGGAGGCTTGGACGCGCAGACAGGCGGAGGCAAAGGGGGTGCCGGACCGTGCGAACGGCATTGGGTGTGTGGCGTTGGCGGCGCAATCCGCTGCGCCGGCCGACCGATCTCTTCGAGGCGTGGGTCGCGTTCACCGCGCTGGTGTGCGTCCTGCTGGTGGCTCCGACCATCGGCTGGGTCGCAGGTGTGCAGGTCGACGGGACGCTGCAGCGGGCCGTGCGCGAGCAGCGGCAGGAGCGGCACCTCGTTCCGGCGGTCGTGGTCCGGGCCGCCCCGGAATCGGCATCGGCGTCGGATTCGGCCTCGGATTCGGCGTCGGCCTCCGCTTCGGAGCCGGGCGAGGCCGCCGTTCCCTCCGCTCATCAGACGGCTCCGCAGCGTACGCAGGTCGTGGCCTCGTGGACCGCTCCCGACGGCAGCAGTCACGAGGGCACGGTGCCGGCCGCGGAGGAACCGCCGCGCCCCGGTGAGCGGTTCCGGATATGGACCGATGCGCACGGCGGGCTGGTGGGGCAGCCGCTCGACCCGTCCTCGGCCGCGGTCCACGCGGGGGTGGCGGGCCTGGCGGCCGCCCTCGCGGTGGCCGTACTGGTCGAGACGGTCCGCCGGCTGGTCGTACGCAGGCTCATGCATCAGCGGTACATGCGGCTGGACCGCGCATGGGCGGCGGCCTGGCCGGACTGGGGCCGGGCGGGCGCGGGCAGTTGACCTGGCCGCTCACCGGCCCCGCGCGCGCTACGGTGGACCGGCCAGACCAGACCGTCCGCATCGGCGGCGCGGCGAGTACGAGGGTGGGGGCACGACAGCACCATGGCTCAGGGCACGGTCCAGGTGACGCACGGCGGGGCTTCGCGATGGCGGCGCCGCTCCGGTGAGTATCCGACGCTGGCGGCGGCTCTGGCCGCCGCGGGCGACGGGGACGTGCTGTCCATCCCTCCCGGCACCTACCGGGAGAACCTGGTGCTGCACCATGCCGTCACGCTGCGCGGGCCCGAGGGCGGCCTCGGGTCGGTGCGGATCGCCCCGCTGGACGGGGTCGCGCTGACCGTGCGGGCCTCGGCCGTGGTCCAGGACCTGCACCTGGAGGGCCAGGACCGGGCCGCTCCCGCACTGCTGGTGGAGGACGGCGCCCCCGAGCTCACCGATCTGCGGGTGAGCACGCGGTCGGCGGCCGGCATCGAGGTGCGCGGCAGCGGGGCCAGGCCCCTGGTGCGACGGTGCACGGTGGAGAATCCGAGCGGGGTCGGGATCGCCGTACTGGACGGCGGCGGCGGGGTGTTCGAGGAGTGCGAGGTCGTGGCCGCCGGGCAGACCGGGATCTCGGTGCGCGGCGGCGGCAGCCCCCGGCTGGAGCGCTGCCGGGTCCACCACGCCACGGGCGCGGGCATCGGTGTCACGGGCGAGGGTTCGGGCCTGGAGGCGCTGGGCTGCGAGGTGTACGAGATCAAGGGCTCCGGCGTGCAGATCGCGGCCCGCGCCTCGGCCCGGCTCACGGACTGCGCGGTGCACCGCACCACGGCCGACGGGGTCACCCTCGACACCGACGCGGTCCTGGCCCTGGCCGGCTGCGACATCCACGACATCCCGGAGAACGCGGTCGACCTGCGGTCCCGTTCGGTGCTCACGCTCAGCCGCACCACGGTGCGCCGCTTCGGCCGCAACGGCCTGTCGGTGTGGGACCCGGGGACCAGGGTCGACGCCGAGTCCTGCGAGATCCACGACAGCACGGGCGACTATCCGGCCGTGTGGATCAGTGACGGGGCCACCGTGTCGCTCGACTCCTGCCGGGTCCACGACGTGCCGGACGCGCTGTTCGTACTGGACCGGGGTTCGCGCGTGGACGTGGTCGACAGCGATCTGTCCCAGGTGCGCAACACCGCGGTGTCGGTGAGCGACGGGGCCACCGCACAGCTCGACGACTGCCGGATCCGCGAAGCGGCCACCGGGGCCTGGTTCCGCGACCACGGCAGCGGGGGCACCCTCGCCAACTGCACCATCGACGCCGTGCAGACCGGCGTGATCGTCACGAAGGGTGCCGACCCCACCCTGGAGCGGTGCACGGTCACCTCCCCCGCCGAGGCCGGGTTCTACGTGTCGGCGGGTGGCCGCGGCACCTTCACGGCCTGCCGGGTGACGGGCAGTTCCGGCTTCGGCTTCCACGTCCTCGACGGCTGCCGCACCACCCTGGCGCGCTGTCACACCGAGCGCTGCGCGCGCGGGGGGTACGAGTTCGCGGAGGACGGGCCGGTCGCCGAGGGCTGCACCGGCGACGAGTCCGCCGCCCGCCCGGCGGCCCAGGCCGCCTCGGGCGGCGGACTCGCCGGGGCGCACACGGGGATCCGCACGGTCGCCACCGGGCGGAGCCCCGTACTCCAGCCGGCGGAGGTACCGGCGGCGCGGGCCGCCGACCGGACGGACGGCGGGGCGGCGCCGACGGCCGCGGCCACCGCTGCCCGGACCCGCGGTTCGGGGGAGGTGCTGGGCCAGCTCGACGCGCTGGTCGGCCTCGACAGCGTCAAGCGCGAGGTGCGCGCCCTCACCGACATGATCGAGGTGGGCCGGCGCCGGCAGCAGGCGGGCCTCAAGGCCGCGTCGGCGCGCCGGCACCTGGTCTTCACCGGCTCCCCCGGAACGGGCAAGACCACGGTCGCGCGGCTGTACGGGGAGATCCTTGCCTCCCTCGGGGTGCTGGAGCGCGGGCACCTGGTGGAGGTGTCCCGCGTGGACCTGGTCGGTGAGCACATCGGCTCCACCGCGATCCGTACGCAGGAGGCCTTCGACCGGGCGCGCGGCGGGGTGCTGTTCATCGACGAGGCGTACGCGCTGGCACCCGAGGACTCGGGCCGGGACTTCGGCCGCGAGGCGATCGACACCCTGGTCAAGCTGATGGAGGACCACCGCGAGGCGGTGGTGGTGATCGTCGCCGGGTACACGGCGGAGATGGAACGCTTCCTGACCGTGAACCCGGGGGTGGCCTCACGGTTCTCCCGGACCATCACCTTCGGCGACTACGGTCCCGGGGAGCTGCTGCGGATCGTGGAACAGCAGGCGGAGGAGCACGAGTACCGGCTCGGGGAGGGCACCTCCGAGGCGCTGCTGGCGTACTTCACGGAGCTGCCCAAGGGGCCGGCCTTCGGCAACGGCCGCACCGCGCGCCAGACCTTCGAGTCGATGGTGGAGCGGCACGCGGGGCGGGTGGCCCAGCTGTCGGAGCCGAGCAAGGACGAGCTCACCCTGCTGTTCCCGGCGGATCTGCCGGGGCAGCCCGCGCCTTGCTGAGCTGACCCGGGACTCCCCCGGCGGCCTCCCCCGCCTCCCCCGGACTCCGTCCGCGGGGACCCCCGGGGCGCGGCCCCAAGACCCGGGCCGCCGTGTCCAGGCGCGCGAGCAGGGCCTCGCGTTCGGCGGCGAAGGCCGGATCCTCCTGGTAGTCGGAGTGACCGAGGATCGGCGCGGGCAGCGGGTGTCGGGCGCTGCGGCCGTAGGCGAGCGGGTCGGCCAGCGGGCCCCGGTCCACGCCCTCCCGGGTGCCTGCGAGCACGGGGCCGCCGATGGGGTCGGTGGCCCGCCACAGGTTGCGCCAGCAGTCGACCTCCTGGTGCAGCGCCGTCAGCGGGCCGGTGCCGAAGTAGGCGGGGAACCAGCGGCCGTAGAGGCGGCCGAGCGGGGATCCGTAGGTGAGCAGGGCGACCCGGCGGCGGACGGGCGGCGGCAGCTGCCAGACGGCGGCGGCCGCGAGCACGCTGCCCTGGGAGTGGCCGGAGATCACCAGACGGCCCCCGGTGCGGCCGGTCCAGGCGGCCATTCGCCAGGTCAGGTCGGGGACGGCGCGCTCGGCGTAGCAGGGTGGCGCGAAGGGGTGGGCGGCGCGCGGCCAGAAGGTTCCGACGTCCCACAGGATGCCTATCGTGCGCCGGGCCGCGGGGTCCCGGTAGGCGCGGCGGCCCCAGGTGACGAAGAGGACGAAGCCGAAGCCGACGAGCCAGGACCCGGTGTCCTGGGCGGCGCGGGCGGCGCTCTCCAGGAGCGGCCCGGTCCCGCGGGCCGCCTCGCCCGGGACCCGGCCGCTGAACCAGGCTCCGGCGAGCGCGCCCGCGCCGAGCAGCAGGGTGATCCCGGATACGGCCGCCACGAACCACGGCGCGGAGTCGGTCAGCGCGGCGGCGGCCCGGGCCCCGGCGATCCGGCGGCTGCGGGCCCGGTCGGGTGCCTCCCCCGGGTACTCGGCGGCGACCGTCGCGGCGAGCCGGCGCCGGGCCCCGGCTCCGCGCCCCGCGAACCAGGCGGCGAGCAGGGCCAGTACGAGGAGCAGCGGCGGCAGCACGGCGGCCTGCCAGGACAGCAGTACGGGCGGCCCGGGCAGCGGCGCCCCGGCCATGCCCGGAGTGGCTCCCCCGTCCAGCCAGTCGGCGACGCGCTGGGCGACCCCGCCGGACATCACACCGCCGAGCGCGCAGCCGAGCATGGCGACGGCGGGCCCGCCGAGGCCGTGCAGGGCGGCGGCCGGGACGGGGGCCCTGCGATGGAGGTACGCGGCGACACCGCTGAGGGCGAGCACGCAGACGCCCTGGCCCAGCATGAGGACCCCGAAGGCGAAGTCCCCCGGGAGCCGCCCGGCGGAGGTCCAGCCGGGGCGCGGCGGCCAGCACGCGTACGCGAGGACGGCGGCGAGGAGGGCGAGGGCGGCTCCGGGCAGCAGGGTGACGGCGGCGCGGTCGAGCCGGTGGTCGGGCCGGGCCTCGGTGCGGCCGCGCCGGCAGACGACCCAGACCACGACGAGTCCCCCGGCGACGAGCAGCGACTGGGCGGCCCAGCCCAGGACTTCGAGGACGCCGGAACCGGCACGGCGGTCGTGGCGGGCGGTGGGGGCGGCGACGGCCGCGGCCACGGTGAGCAGCCCGGCGGCGGTGTGCGCGGCGCGCAGCCGGGCCACGAGCCGCCGCCCGTACCAGAATCCGGGGCGGCCGAGCGCGGGCGCGGTGTCCGACGCGGTGTCCGGGTCGGCGGCGCCGGCGGGCGGCGGCTGGGATTCGTAGGCGCTCCACGTACGGTTCGACAGGAACCAGAGCAGCCCGGTCAGCGCGGCGGGGACCAGGGCCGCGAGGGCGAGGCGGCGCCCGGGACGGGCCCACCAGCCGCCTCCGGGCGCGAGGAAGCGCAGCCACGAGCGGGAGCCGGAGCAGGTGCCGGAGCCCGCGCACTGCCAGGCGAACAGGTCGAGCGCGACCTCGCAGGCGGCCGCGATCAGCAGCACGGTCAGGCTGAGCGCGAGGATCCGTACGAGCACCCCGTACGTGCGGACCGCGCGCGGGGCGGGGTCTGCGGCGGGCGTGGCCGGGCGGGCCCAGTGGGCGAGGTTGGCCACCATGAAGGGCAGGAGCAGGAGCCACAGGGCGCGGGCGCCGTTGCCGGAGGTGAGCCGGGACCAGCAGTAGGCCTCGGGGACCGGCCGCCCTGCGTAGCGCTCGGGGTGGGCTTCGGCGTCGGCGTCCTCGGTGCGGCGGAAGACGGCCGCGGTGGAGTCGCCGGTGACGCGCACGGTGCGCGGGTCGCCGAGCAGTTCGGCGGGGGCGGCGCCGGCGACGCCGTGGACCAGGAGTTCGAGGGCGAGGGGCGGTACGGAAGCGAGGGGCGGTACGGGGGCGACGGACGGCTCGGGGCCGAGGGGCGGTTCGGGGCTGCGGGCATCCGGCAATGCGGCCTCCGCTCGCGGAGCGTGATCGGCGGGGTTCCAGCATCCCGCGCGGCGGACCGCCTGCCCAGCCCCCGCGCCGCGGGTTTCCGTCCCGGGGCGGACTTCTGACTGTTGGTCAGTTATGGTCACTCATGTTTCAGCGCGCCGGTTCCGCACGCGCGTTCCGCATCCCCTCCCAGGAGGCAACGCCATGGCTCTGCGCCGACTCCGCCCGGTGGGGCTGGACTTCACCGAGGACGCGCCGGTACGGCTGGTCTTCGCCGCGCGGGCGACGGCGGCGCCCGAGGCCGTGTACCGGGCGCTGGCGGAGGAGGTCGGGGGCTGGCCGCGGTGGTTCAGGGCCGTCACCCTGGCCCGCCCCACGCGCGGCGGCGCGGGTCGCGAGATCAAGCTGGTGGGCGGGGTGCGCTTCCAGGAGACGATCATGGCCGCGGACCCCGGGCAGCGGTACGCGTACCGGGCCGACGAGACCAACGCCCCCGGTCTCCGCGCGCTCCTGGAGGAGTGGCGGCTGACCCCCGCCGGCTCGGGCACGCACGTCCGCTGGACCTTTGCCGCGGACGGGCCGGCCCCCTTCCGGCTGGCCCTCTCCGCCGCCCGCCCGGGCCTGGGCCACTCCTTCCGTACGGCGGTGCGTACGCTCGACGCCCGCCTCACCGGACGGCGCGCGGCGGATCAGTAGTCGCCGCCCGCTCCCGTCACCCGGTGTTCTCGGGCGAGGTCTCCGTAGCCTCCCGCGCCCCACACCGTCGCCCGGAACTCCTGCAGGGACACCGCCGGACCCCCGGCGAAGTGGACCACCGCGCAGCGCGCACAGCACCAGCCGCGGGACCAGACCTCCTCGGCGGCGTCCCGGCCGGCGGCGATCCGCGTCCGGAAGGCACGTCGGATCCGTACGGCCGAGACGATGAGCAGGACCGCCCCCAGTAGCGCGAACGCCGAGATCCATCCGAGGAACAGGAGCCCGGCCCCGGGCGCGGCCGTGACTTCCGCATGGGCGCCGCCCCGGAATTGGAGCGACCCCTGGGGCTCGCTCTTCGGCGGGTCGGCGAACCACTTCCCGCCCGCCGCCCCGCCGATGAACGTGCCGATCGACACCAGGATCAGCAGCACCCCCAGAGCGGTCCGCCCGGCGGTCACCGGCGCGGGCGGGCTCGCGGCCAGCGCTGCCGCCAGCCTGGGGACGCACTCCCGGGTGTGGACGCTCCGGTCGTCAGCGCGGGTGCCGCCCTGTTCGAGGCGACGGTGCCCGCCGAGGCAGACGGCGGGGACGGCGCGCACCTCGTCGGAGCGCCGACAGCTCGGACACTCCAACGGCGACGCCTGCGCCCCGCTCCCGGTTCCGGTTCCGGTTCCGGTTCCGGTCCCCGTAGCCGCCTGGGCGCGCGTACGCGCGTCCCGCTCCGGCCTGTTGTACGCGATGCCCGCCATGGCTTCCCCCGAAGCTCCGCCGTGATCGAAGTCCGCCACAGCGTAGCGAGCGGATCCGGGCCCGACGAGGGTGTTCTCGTACCGGACCGTCACGGTCGCGCCACAGGCGCGGACCAGAGCCCGCGCACCCGGGCCGTCAGAGCGCCGGGGGCTCGGCGACCAGGCCCCGCGGTCGGCCGCCAGCCGCGCCCGTACGCGGCCGGCCGCGACCTCCTCCGGCCCCGGCCCTCCCGGCTCGGCCCTCCCGGCCGCACCGCGGACCGGCCACCGGGGGCGCACCCCGTCCTCGCTCCCCGCCGCGGCTTCCGCGGGTGCCGCGGGTGCCGCCGCGTGCGGGCGTCCGCACAGCGTGTCCGGCCGACAGCCGACCGCCGCCCGAACAGGGGGAGTTCACGCGGCCCGCGAACGCCGTCAGGCAGCGGGCTCGCGCCAGATTCCCGTCGTCAGCAGCGTCTCGAGCGTCTCCGCGTACGGCGCGATGTCGAGCCCCTGCGACGCCAGCCAGGCGTCGGAGTAGTACTTGTCGAGGTAGCGGTCGCCCGGGTCGCACAGGAGGGTGACGACACTGCCCGTACGGCCCTCGGCCACCATCTCCGAGACGATCTTCAGCGCGCTCCACAGGCCGGTGCCGGTCGAGCCGCCCGCCTTGCGCCCTATCGCCGTCTCCAGCGCGCGGCAGGCTGCGACGCTCGCCGCGTCCGGGACCTTCATCATCCGGTCGATGGCGCCCGGTACGAAGCTCGGTTCCATGCGCGGTCGGCCGATGCCCTCGATGCGCGAGCCGCAATCGCTGCTGGCGTGCGGATCGTTGTTGGTCCAGCCGTCGAAGAAACAGGAGTTCTCCGGGTCCGGGACACAGATGCGGGTGTCGTGCTGCATGTAGTGCACGTAGCGCGCGATGGTCGCGGAGGTGCCGCCGGTGCCGGCGGTGGCCACGATCCAGGCGGGCTCGGGGAAACGTTCCAGCCGCAGCTGCTGGTACATCGATTCGGCGATGTTGTTGTTGCCGCGCCAGTCCGTGGCCCGCTCCGCGTACGTGAACTGGTCCATGTAGTGGCCCCCGGTGCCGGCGGCCAGCTGCGCCGACTCCTCGTACATCTTCATCGGGTCGTCCACGAAGTGGCATTCGCCGCCGTGGAATTCGATGAGGCGGCACTTCTCCGGGCTGGTCGTGCGCGGCATGACGGCGATGAACGGGACGCCGATCAGCTTGGCGAAATACGCCTCGGAGACGGCCGTGGAACCGGACGAGGCCTCGATGACGGGGCGGCCGGGGCGGATCCAGCCGTTGCACAGGGCGTACAGGAACAGCGAGCGCGCGAGGCGGTGCTTGAGGGAGCCCGTCGGGTGCGTGGACTCGTCCTTGAGGTAGAGGTCGATGCCCCAGGCCTCGGGGAGCGGGAAGCGCAGCAGGTGGGTGTCCGCGGAGCGGTTGGCGTCCGCCTGGACCTTGCGGACGGCCTCCTTCAGCCAGGCGCGGTACTCCGCGTCGCTGCGGTCGACGTCGATGGTCGTGGCAGTCGTGCCGCTGGTACCGGTGGTGCTCATGCGCCGTGCTCCTTTGTGCGTGTATTCGCCCCCTGCTTTCGCAATGTACCTCCCCCACCTGCACAAACAGTCGCTTTGGGGTTCCATGCGAATCGCTTTCGGTCGCTTTCGGTTGCACTGTGGAGCACCGTGGGTGACCCTGGTGGAGCATTACCGAGGGTGCAGCACCCGTAACACTCATGTCGGGGAGTCGCAGCCGTGATCAGTCATTCCCGCAGACACTGCGTCGTCGAACTGCAGGCACTGCCGTCGCGCATAGGGCAGATCCGCAGAATTGTTTCTGCGCAATTGCGCCACTGGCAGCTCGATCCGCTCATAGACCGGGCCGCGCTCGGTGTGACGGAACTGCTGAGCAACGTCCATCGCCACGCGCAGCCGGACAAGACCTGCACGGTCGAGATCGAGTTCCGCCTCGGGCGGCTCACGGTCTCGGTGATCGACAGCGATCCACGGCTTCCGGAGCTCCGGAAGGCAGTGGCGGGGTCGCTGGAGACCTGCGGGCGCGGGCTCGCGCTCGTGGAGGCGGTCAGCGAGGCCTGGGGCGCCCGGCATCAGGCGGACGGTGCGGGCAAGGTCGTGTGGTTCTCGCTCACCGCGGCCCCCGCGCCGCCGGCTCCGACGCGGCCGGTACGGATCGGGACCAAGCCCGTACGGGAACCCGCCCGGGCCACCATCGTCGCCGTGGACCCGGTGTCCGTCTCGACGGGTGTGTCGGTGGCGGCGTCGGTCGGTGTCAGGCCCGGGTAGCGTACGGCGGCCGCGGCCCCCGGGCGCCCAGCACCCGGCCGGGGAGCCGGAGCGGTGCCGGGCGGAGCGGGGCGTGGCGGTCCCGGTCCGGCAGCCCCGGTCGGCCCCCGTCCGGACGGCGAACCCGGGCGGACTGCGAACCCGGGCGGACGGCGAACCCGGCCACCCGGTCGCCGGACGCGCATCCCGCCCCCGGCCGCGCCGGCCACCGCGCTACGCCGCGGCGCCCAGCGCTCCCAGCGGGTCGTCGAGCACCGGCTGCCACGCCAGCTCCGCCGCGCCGACCAGGCTGTTGTGGTCCAGGGTGCACGGCAGGATCGGGACGCCCCCGCTGCGCCCCCACAGGCTGCGGTCCGCGACCACCGCGCGCAGCCGCTCCGGGTCGGCGGACAGCAGCTCCCGGTGCAGCCCGCCCAGGATGATCCGGTCCGGGTTCAGGATGTTCACCAGGCCCGCGAGGCCGAGCCCGAGCCGGTCGATCAGCTCCTCCGCGGCGGCCCGTACGGCCGGTTCCGCGTACTCCGCGCCCAGCAGGTCGCGGGCCTGCTGGAGCAGCGACACCTCCGGGCCGGGCGTGCGCCCCGCCGCCGTGAGGAAGGCCAGCGGGTCGGCCTCCACGTCCAGGCAGCCGCGGCCGCCGCAGTGGCACGGCCGCCCCTCGGGATTCACCGTGAGGTGGCCGACCTCCAAGGCCAGGCCCGAACTCCCGCTGTGCAGGCGGCCGTCCAGCACCAGCGCCCCGCCGACCCCGCGGTGGCCGGTGGCCACGCACAGCAGGTGCTGCGCGCCGCGTCCGGCGCCGTGCCGGTGCTCGGCCAGGGCCGCGAGGTTGACGTCGTTGCCGGTCAGGGCCGGGCCGTCGATCCCGGCCGCCTTCACGCATTCAGCGAAGACGGCCCGTACCGGCGAACCGGGCGGCCAGGCCAGGTGCAACGGGTTCAGCGCCGTGCCTTCCGGCTCCGCGACCGCGGAGGGGACGGCGAGCCCCGCGCCGATGCAGCGGCGGCCGCTCTCCGCGAGCAGCGCGGCCCCGGCCTCCACGACCGCGCCGAGCACCTGCGCCGGGTCGGCGGAGACGGTGAGTTTGCCGGGGACGGTGGCCACGATGCGGCCGCCGAGACCGACCAGCGCGGCCCGGAAGCCGTCCGCATGCACCTGCGCGGCCAGCGCCACGGGGCCGTTCTCGTCGACCGAGAGACGGTGCGAGGGGCGGCCCTGGGCACCGCCCGCGCCACCCGGGCGGGAGTCGACGCGGATCAGCCCGAGCGCCTCCAGCTCGGCGGCGACCGCTCCGGCGGTCGCGCGGGTGACCCCGAGCTCGGCCGTCAGGACGGCACGGGTCGGCGCACGGCCGGTGTGGACGAGCTCCAGCGCCGGGCCGAGCGCGCTGCGGCCCCGCTCCAGTTTGGTCCTCGTGGAAGCCGACGAAGCCGCAGAAACCGTGGACACCGCGGTCACATCCCCCACCCGCGGCGGGGCCCCGTTGCCGTTCATGGCATCGATCCTCGCATGATCGGGGGCGTCCGGACGCCGCCCCGCTAGCCGAGGCCGCCGACCCGGAGCGTGATGTTCAGCCGGCCGGTCAGCCCGAGCCCCGCCGGGGCGGTGCCCGACAGGACCTTCGGCACCCCGTGATAGGCCAGTCGGCTCGCGTCTCCGAAGACGAACAGATCCCCGCTGCGCAGCTCGACGTCCCGGTACGGACGGCCGCGCGAGACGGTGTTCCCGAAGCGGAAGACGCAGGCGTCGCCGAGACTGAATGAGACCACCGGCGCCCCGGACCGCTCCTCGGCGTCGCGGTGCATGCCCATGCGGGAGTCGCCGTCGTAGAAGTTGATCAGGGCGATGTCGTGCGCGACCTCGGGCTCCGGCAGCTCCCCGTAGGCGGCGGCCACCGCTTCCCGCCCCAGCTCGGCGAGCCACGCGGGCATCGGCTTGACGGGGGCGCCGTCGCCGTCGACCGCGGTGCGGGCGTAACCGTACGGGTACCAGTGCAGTCCGAGGCACACCTGCCGGGCTGTCATCGTGCCGCCGCCGGGGGTGTGCACGGTGCGCAGGCCCGCGGGCGGGCGGGCCCACTCGCGGCAGGCGGCCAGCAACTCCCGCTGCCGCGCGGGGGCGAGCCAGTCGGGCACGTGCACCGCGCCGGGGGCGATCACGGTCCGCTCGCGCGGGAAGAGTTCCCCTTCCATGCCCTCCATTGTCGCGGGCCTGCTGGCAGACTCCCCGCATGGAGATCAACGACTTCGTGAAGATTCTTGAGCGGGACGGCGAGCTGCTCGGCGACCTGGCGGAGCAGGCGGGCATGACCGCCCTCGTGCCCACCTGTCCGGGGTGGCACGTAGCCGATCTGCTGCGGCACACCGGCTCGGTGCACCGCTGGGCGGCCGGGTACGTCGTGGGGGGACTGCTGGAGGGGGCGCCGTTCCCGGCCGCCCCGGAGCTGGCCGGCGCGGAGCTGATCGCCTGGTTCCGCGAAGGGCACGCGGCTCTGGTCCGCGCCCTGGGCGAGGCCCCGGCCGATGTGCAGTGCTGGACGTTCCTGCCGACCGCCCCGCCGTCGCCGCTGGCGTTCTGGGCACGGCGCCAGGCCCATGAGACGGCCGTGCACCGGATGGACGCCGAGGCGGCGCTCGGTGTCGCGTTCTCGCCGGTGGCGCCCGAGTTCGCGGAGGACGGGGTGGACGAGCTGCTGACCGGATTCCACGCCCGGCCGCGCAGCAGGGTGCGGACCCCGGAGCCCCGGGTGCTGCGGGTCAGGGCCGCGGACACCGGCGCGGTGTGGACCGTGCACCTGTCGCCGGAACCGCCGCGGACGGTGCCGGGTGCCACGGACGACGCGGTCGACTGCGAGGTGACCGGGGAGGCGGCCTGGCTGTACGCGGCGCTGTGGAACCGGCTGCCGCTGGCGGGTCCGGGGGTCACCGGCGACCTGGCGCTGGCCCGGCTGTGGACCGAGGCCGCCGGGATCTGAGGAGGGCGGCGGCGGGCACCCCGCGACCGGGCAGTAGGGTCGACTGCCTTAGTCGATCACGGGGGTCCATCGATGTTCACGTCCTCAGCGCGCTCTGCCGTGGTGGTCACCGCCGCCCTGGCGGCGTTCACCGTCTCCTGTGGCGCGGAGCCCGCGACTCCGCGCGGCGGCCCTGCTGCCGCGGCGCCCTCCGCGACGGCGTCCGCGGCCCCGGCGGCCCCGGGCTCGGCGGCCGCGTCGGCCCCCGGCGACCTCCCGGCCGAGAAGGTGCGGGACGCGTTCGCCGGTCTCCAGGCCACGCTGAACGATGCGTGCACCCCGGGCAACTGCGCGTACTTCCTGGGCCGGGTCCACGACGAACTCCACCGCTTGGACCGCGCAATGAAGGCCGACCCGAAGGGGGCGGGCCACTTCCCCGAGCCGATCGCCCTGATCGCGAAGCTCGACGGGGAACTCGGCGGGGACCGCTCCTTCGAGAACCTGACGAAGCACCAGAAGTCGCTCATCGGCACCCGGGACGAGATCAACGCCTGGATGCAGGGCCACCCGGACGACTACCGGTGATCCGGCGGCGCACGGCGGCCGACCTCGACGCGTGCGTCGACCTCCTCCGGGCGGTCCACGACCGCGACGGCTATCCGGTGAACTGGCCCGGGCGTCCCGCCGAGTGGCTGACGCCGCCTTCCCCGCTGGCGGCCTGGGTGGCGGAGGCGAACGGGCGGATCGCCGGCCACGTCGGCCTGGCGCGCAGCGGCGCGGGGGACCTGGCACCGGTCCTGTGGAGCGACCGTGCGCGGGTGCCCGTCGAGCACACCGCCGTGGTCGGCCGCCTGTTCGTCTCGCCCGCCGCGCGCGGCCTCGGGCTCGGCGCACTGCTGCTGGCGCGTGCCGTCCGGGACGCGCGGGAGCGTGGTCTGCATCCGGTGCTCGACGTCCTCGCCCACGACACCGCCGCGGTCGCGCTGTACGAACGCGAGGGCTGGCGCCTGCTGGACACCGTCGACCAGCGGTGGAGCGCGACCCGGACCGTCACCGTGCACTGCTTCGCCGCACCTGCCTGAACAACTCGCGTCTTGCGCCTTGTCCCTTGCGTCAGCCGAGGGTGGCGGCGTAGGCGGTCTGGGCGCCGTGCTCCCATGCCGGGCCCGTGTTCCAGGGATTGGGCATGGCCGCGCTGGTGGCGTACGCGTAGCCCGCGCCCCGGTCGAAGGCCGTGCGCAGGGTCGCACGCATCGCCCCGGCGTCCGGGACGTCGTGCACCAGGTGCCAGAACGCAGTGCCGCTCGGGTCGAGTTCGGTACCCGTGCGGTAACCGGTGAGCGGGTCGAAGACGTTGCCGCCGAGCCAGCCGCCGCCGGTGTACGCGGCGTACGTGTCCTCGTACGTGACGAAGACGTCCGCGGTGCGGCGGCCCGGCTCCAGGTAGCAGTCGGCTATCGCCGTGCCGGGGTTGTTGACGACGAGGGGGGAGGCGGCCGGGTCGACGGCGCGCATCGTGTCCTCCACGTGACGGCGCAGCTCCGCGTAGTGGTCGCGGGTGGCGTTGCCGGGGCCGCAGTCGCGGCTGACGACGTCGAAGAAGACGCCGTCGACGTGGAGGCGGCCGTCGGAGGTCCTGAGGTAGTTGTCGACCGACGCCTTGACTGCGGCGGCTGCGCGGTTGCCGTGGTCGGTGTGGACGTAGCCGAGCACCTTGGTCTTCCCGCCGGTGGCGGTCGTACCGCGGCGCAGGGCGTCGGCGCGGGCCCGCCAGGGGGCTTCGAAGGGGGAATCGCCGTTGCCGGGGTTGAGGACGACGACGGAGGCGGCCGGGCCGGACGCGGTGAGGTCGTTCAGCATGGCGTCGTCGGCCCAGACGTACGCGGGGACACCGATGTCCAGGCCCCGCACGCCGGGTATCCGGGGCGCCGGAGGTGCGGGGATCGGGGCCGGGGCCGGGGTCGCGGTCGCGGCCCGGGGCCCGGTCGGGGCCGCGGTCGGGGCCGGGGCCGGGGCCGGGGCCGGGGCCGGGGTCACGGTGGGGGCCCGTCCCGATGGGGGCGCGGCCGCCCACCGGCCCGGCGGCGTCGGTTGCGCTGTGCGCGCCGGCGCCGTGACCGCCGGCGCCGGCGCGGCGAGTAGGACGGTCACCAGGACGGCGTACAGGGCCTTCACGGCGCGGGGCATGACGGTTCCTCCGGCGGCGGCAGGGGGGGGCGACCCGAGGAACACTAGACGGACGCCCCTCGGTTCAAGGCTGGACCGCCTGCATTCGTACGAGGAACAGAAGAGCGAACTGTCACCTCATCGCATGTTCCTCCGCCAGGAGCCGCCTGGGGCTGCCGTCACACGGCGGGCAGTCCGACCCCGTGGGCCAGCTGCCCGGCAGCGTGCGCGAAGAAGACGGCCCGGTCCTCCACCACCCGGTTGAACTGGCCGAACAGTTCGAAGGACACGAGGCCGACCAGCTGCGCCCAGGCAGCGACCAGGGCGGCCGTGACCTCCGGGGGCAGACCTTCGGCGAAGTCGGCGGTCATCCGGTCGGCCTCGGGGCGCAGGGCGGCCGGCAGCGGCGGCAGCGCGAGGCCGCGGCCCTCGTGGGCGGCACGGAGGATGGCGATGAAGGCGTTCCCCACGCGGGACGCGGGCCCGACGGTGTCGAGGGGGGCGCTGTAGCCGGGAACCGGGGAGCCGTAGATGAGGGCGTACTCGTGCGGGTGCTCCAGTGCCCAGGTGCGGACGGCCTCGCAGACCGCGATCCAGCGGGCGCGGGGCGGACGGCCGGCGGCGAGGGCGCGGGCGTCCGCCCCTTCGGCCGCCGCGCCGACGCTGTCGTACGCGTCGACGATGAGCGCGGTGAGCAGCTCGTCGCGGCTGGGGAAGTAGCGGTAGAGGGCGGAGGAAACCATGCCCAGCTCGCGGGCTACGGCGCGCAGGGAGAGTTTGGCGGCGCCCTCGGCCGCGAGCTGGCGGCGCGCCTCGTCCTTGATGGCGGCGGTGACCTCGTTGCGGGCCCGCTCCCTGGCCCCTCGCACGGTGTTCATGCGTGCCAGTGTGCCACGCACGTGGAGCACTGCCCAAGAATCGGATCGTCGCTCCATTGCGAGAGCGGTGCTCTTGTTTCGGTGCGCCGATCCGTGCACACTGTTCTCAGGCGAGAGCAGTGCTCTCTCAATGAGGAAAACTCCCCCGGAGGTCACCATGAACGCGTCCAAGCCGTACTACGTCCAGGCCAGCCCGTTCGGCGTACGGTTCAACGCGCTCTTCGGCAAGCTGGCCCGGCTCGGCATCAGCCTGGCCGGCACCGCCGAGCTGTCGGTCCGGGGCCGCAAGTCCGGCGAGATGCAGCGGATCCCGGTCAACCCGCACGCCTTCGAGGGCGCGCAGTACCTGGTCTCGGCCCGCGGCCACTCCCAGTGGGTCCGCAACATGAGGGTCGCGGGCGGCGGCGAGCTGCGCGTCGGCCGCAAGGTCCGGGCCTTCACCGCCACCGAGATCACCGACCCCGTCCAGAAGGCCACCGTCCTGCGCGCCTACCTGGAGAAGTGGGGCTGGGAGGTCAACCGCTTCTTCCAGGGGGTCACCGCGAAGTCCTCCGACGCGGAGCTCCAGGCGGCCGCCGGCGACCACCCGGTCTTCCGGATCACGGTGGCGAACTGACCCGCCGCCCCAGGTCAGGTCGCCGACAGGACAGCCCCCCGGGTCAGGGCCCCCCTCCCGGCGAGGCCGCGGCCGGTCAGCTGTGCCGACGGCCGCGGCCGCGGCCGCAGGCGCGGGCACGGCCGCAGGCGCGGGCACGGCCGCAGGCGCGGGCACGGCCGCAGGCGCGGGCGCGTTAGCGACAGCGGGCCGGCAGCAGTCGGGCCACCCGCTCGCCCACGTGGTGCCGCCACAACCAGAGCGGCAGCCGCCGGTGGGGCACGAACGACCACAGGTCGTCATCCGCCTCGTTGCCGCGCGGGCAGTGGCGCAAGCCCTCCAGACAGCGCCGGTCCACCGTCCGGTGGAGCCTCGCGACGTGCGCCAGTGCGATGACGCCCTGCCGGCGCACCTCCGGGTCCGGCGACTCCAGCGCTCCGGCCACCACGGGCAACACCTCGGCCGGGCCGGGGTGGTTGAGTGCGAGAGCGATCACCGCCACCCCGGCGTGCTTGTCGCCGCGCGCGAAGGCCGCGACCACCCGCTCCGGCCGGTCCACCCCGTTCAGGTTCGAGCCGTTGCTCCGGTCCGGGCCACCGTCCGCGCCTTCACCCCCGACCCGCGCACCGCGTCGACGCCTACGCCGGCCCGTGTCCGCCGCTGCCGCTGCCGCTGCCGACGGCGCCACCGCCGCCGGTGCCCCGCGCCGCCTGCCGGGCGTCCAGCGCGTGCAGCACCCTGCGCGCCAGCGGGTACGTACGCACCATGTCCGCCAGGGTCGTCGAGCCCCGCGTGATGCGGGCGAAGGCCCGCCAGGCCGGGCGGAACCCGGTGATCGCCGCGTGCAGCATCCCCGGGCGGGCCTCGAAGACGGACAGCATCCGCCTGCCCACCCCCATCTCCACACCCAGCCCCGCCTTCACGGCGAAGGCGTAGTTCAGCGCCTGGCGGCGCGCGTCCACCGCGTCCTGGGCCTCGGAGATCTTCACCGCCCACTCCCCCGCCAGCCGCCCCGAGCGCAGCGCGAAGGAGATGCCCTCCCGGGTCCACGGCTCCAGCAGTCCGGCGGCGTCGCCCGCCACCAGCACCCGCCCGCGCGAGAGCGGCGAATCGGGCGTGCGGCAGCGGGTCAGGTGCCCGGAGGAGACGGCCGGTTCGAAGCCGGCGAGTCCGAGGCGGGCGATGAAGTCGTCGAGGTACCGCTTCGTCGCGGCGCCCTCGCCCTTGGCCGAGATGACGCCGACGGTGAGGGTGTCGCCCTTGGGGAAGACCCAGCCGTAACTGCCGGGCAGCGGGCCCCAGTCGATCAGCACCCGCCCCTTCCAGTCCTCCGCGACCGTCCGGGGCACGGGGATCTCCGCCTCCAGCCCGAGGTCGATCTGCTCCATCTCGACCCCGACGTGCGCGCCGATCCGGCTCGCGCTGCCGTCCGCGCCGACGACCGCGCGCGCCAGCACGGTCTCCCCGTCGGCGAGGACCACGGCCACGGTGCGCCGGTCGGGCACGGCCGCTCCGTGCTGCTCGACGCGGGCCACGGCCGTGCCCGTACGGACGGTCGCGCCGGCCTTCTCGGCCACGGCGACCAGCCCGGCGTCGAACTCCGGCCGGTTGATGAGCCCGAACAGCATCTGCTTCGAGCGCCGCGTCCGGGTCAGCTTCCCGCCCAGCGAGAAGGTCACCGCGTGGATGCGGTCCTTGAGGGGCAGCACGAAGCCCGGCGGCAGGGCGTCGCGCGAGGGGCCGATGATGCCGCCGCCGCAGGTCTTGTACCGGGGCAGCTCGGCCTTCTCCAGCAGCAGGACGCGCCGGCCCTCCGTCGCCGCCGCGTACGCCGCCGAGGCCCCGGCCGGGCCGGCCCCGACCACGACCACGTCCCAGACTTCGCCCACTTCGCCGGTCCCCCCGGCCACCTCGTCGTCCGCCCCCTGCGCGTCGTGTCCTGCGCTTGCGTCGCGTACGTCGTCGTCGCTGCTCACGATGTGCTGCTGCTCCTGATCACCCGGTTTGCTCCGATGCCGGGGAAATCCTACGGCGCGACACCCCCTCGCCCCGCTGTGCGAGGATCGGGACTGTCTTTCGCCGTACCCGGCATACGCACACCCGCGGATGCGGGTGGCGTACCACAGAGCACAACGTCGCACCCAAAAGGAGCGTGCCCATGTCCCAGAATCCGATCGCCGAGACCATCGCCTCGCTGATGCCCCGCGCCAAGCAGGAGCTGACCGAGCTGGTGGCCTTCCAGTCGGTGGCGGACTGGGCGCAGTTCCCCAAGAGCGAGAGCGAGGCCGCAGCGAACTGGGTCGCGGACGCGCTGCGCGTCGAGGGCTTCCAGGACGTGGCGCTGCTCGACACCCCCGACGGCACCCAGTCCGTGTACGGCTTCCTGCCGGGCCCCGAGGGCGCGCCGACCGTACTGCTCTACGCGCACTACGACGTGCAGCCGCCGCTGGACGACGCGGCCTGGATCTCCCCCGCCTTCGAGCTGACCGAGCGCGACGGCCGCTGGTACGGACGCGGCTCCGCCGACTGCAAGGGCGGGTTCATCATGCACCTGCTGGCGCTGCGCGCCCTGAAGGCGAACGGCGGTGTGCCGGTGAGCGTGAAGGTGATCGTCGAGGGTTCGGAGGAGCAGGGCACCGGCGGTCTCCAGCAGTACGCCGAGGCGCACCCGGAGCTGCTGGGCGCCGACACCATCGTCATCGGCGACGCGGGCAACTTCCGCCTCGGGCTGCCGACGGTGACGGCGACGCTGCGCGGCATGTGCCTGCTCAAGGTGAAGATCGACACGCTGGGCGGCAACCTGCACTCCGGGATGTTCGGCGGCGTCGCCCCCGACGCGCTGGCCGCGCTGATCCGGGTGCTGGACTCGCTGCGCGCGGCGGACGGTTCGACGACCGTGGACGGGCTGGCCTCGGACGCGGTGTGGGAGGGCCTGCAGTACCCGGAGGCGGACTTCCGCGCCGACGCGCGGGTGCTGGACGGGGTCGGGCTGATCGGCGAGGGCACGATCGCGGACCGGCTGTGGGCCCGTCCGGCCGTGACGGTGCTCGGCATCGACTGCCCGCCGGTGGTCGGTGCGACGCCGTCGGTGCACGCGAGCGCCGGCGCGCTGATCAGCCTGCGGGTGCCGCCGGGCATGGACACCACCGAGGCGGTCAAGCTGCTGGAGGCGCACATGGTGGCGCACACCCCGTGGAAGGCGCGGCTGGAGCTGGAGGTCGTGGGCCAGGGCCAGCCGTTCCAGGCGGACACGAGCAGCCCGGCGTACGCGTCGATGGCCTCGGCGCTGCAGGAGGCGTACCCGGGCGAGGAGATGCAGATCGCCGGCATGGGCGGCTCGATCCCGCTGTGCAACACGCTGACCCAGCTGTACCCGGACGCGGAGATGCTGCTGATCGGGCTGAGCGAGCCGGAGGCGCAGATCCACGCGGTCAACGAGAGCGTGTCGCCGCAGGAGCTGGAGCGCCTGTCGGTGGCCGAGGCCCTCTTCCTCGTCAACTACGCGGAGTCCAAGCGCGGCTGACCCGCCGCGGGGGTCGGCCGTACGCCCAGGGCGCAGTGCGCCCTGGGCGTACTGCGCTCCCGGCGAACTCACGTGCCCGGGGCGGGGCCGTGCCCGTACGTTCGCGGCATGGATCTCGTCGAAGTGCTGCCCAACCGGCTCCACATGCTCCGCTTCCCCATCGGCCAGGCGTACCTCTGGCAGGACGGCGAGGCGCTCACCCTGATCGACGCCGGTCACGCCGGATCCGCCCCCGCGATCGAAGGGGCGGTTCGGTCCCTCGGGCTGCGGCCCGAGCGGCTGGAGCGGATCGTGCTGACCCACTGCCACCGCGACCACGTCGGCGCGGCCGGTGAGCTCGCCGCCCGCTGGGGCGCGCGGGTGCTCGCGCACCGTCTGGACGCGCCCGTGATCCGGGGCGAGTCGCCCGTGCCCGAACCGGTGCTGCTGGACTGGGAGCTGCCGCTGTACGCGCACGGCCTGACCGTCCCCGAGGCCCCGCCCACCCCGGTCGACCGGGAGCTGGAGGACGGCGACGCACTGGGCTTCGGGGACGGGGCGTACGCGGTCCATGCCCCGGGTCACACGGACGGCAGCATCGGCGTCCATCTCCCGGGCCACGGCGTGCTGTTCACGGGGGACTGCATAGCCGCGGTCGGCCCGCTCATGCTGGGCGTGTTCAACGTGGACCGGGCGCGGGCGGTCGACTCGTTCCGGCGGCTGGCCGCGCTCGCCCCTTCGACGGCCTGCTTCGGACACGGGGATCCGCTGACGGAGGACACCGCGGCGGCCCTCTCCGAGGCGGCCGCGGCTTCCTGAGGCACCAGGCCGGCGGGCCGCACCGGCGGAACCGGTCAGCCCACGGGGACGCCCGCCTCCAGGTACAGGGGGCGACCCCGCTCCCGGGCGCGCAGGGCCCAGCGCAGGCGCTCGTACCGGTGCCGCGGGAGCAGTCCGGCGGCCTCGGCCTCCGTGACGAAGCGCCAGGCCCGCAGCTCCGGGCCGGGCAGCCGGAGCCGGTCCTGCGCGCCGTCGGTGAGGCGGCCGCCGTCGAAGAGCAGGCGCAGCCCCCCGTAGCCGGGCGGCTGCGGGGCCTCCCAGTCGACGACGAGCAGCCCGGGCGCCCGGTCCAGTACGAGGCCCAGTTCCTCGGCGACCTCCCGTACGCCCGCGCACGCGGGTGCCTCACCGGCCTCGACGACGCCGCCCGGGAACTCCCAGCCCGCCTTGTACGTCGGATCCACCAGCAGCACCCGGTCCCGCTCGTCGAAGAGCAGCACCCCGGATGCCACCGTCTCCCGCGTGGGCTCCGGGGTCTGCACGATGTCGCAGACCCGGGCCTCCTCGGTGCGCACCGCTTCGGCGATCCGCTCCGCGGTCTCGCGGACGCTGAGGGCGCCGTTGTCGATGACGTGCGCGTCGGCGGTGAGCCAGCCGAGTGCCTGCTGGTAGACGGGGATGTGGTCGTAGGCCCACTGGCGGACCCGGAGGTCCACGTCCTGCGGCTCGCCCGGCTCCTCGCGCGTCGCGATCCGCTGCCGAAGGATCGTTTCCGCAGGGGCCAGCAGCACATGGCGCACCGGTATCCGGCGAGCCGCCAGACCGCCGAAGATCTCGTCCCGGTACTCCTGTCTGAGCAGCGTCATCGGTACGACCAGGACGCCGCCCAGTTCCGCCAGCATCGCCGCCGCCGTGTCCACCACCAGGCGCCGCCAGCTCGGCAGGTCCTGGTAGTCGCAGACCTCCGCCAGGCGCTTGCGCGGCAGCAGCACGCGCAGCGCGTCACCGATGAACTCCGGGTCGAACAGGGTGCTGTCCGGCAGGATTCCTGTCAGTTCGCGGGCCGTGCTGGTCTTTCCGGCGCTGAATGTGCCGTTGATCCAGACAATCACGTCTACCCCTCTCCCCATGGCTCCGCCGGAGCCCCCAGTGGCTTGCCCGTCTCACCCTGCCACGGAAACCTCACTATCGGCCGAGTGCTTATCCTCGTGGTCACAGCGCCGCCCGATACCTCCGGAGGTTTCCCCACCGTGCCCATCAGCCGCCGCCCGTCCGACCCCCGTTACGGAAACCGGCCGACCATGAAGGACGTGGCGGCCCGGGCGGGCGTGGGCCTGAAAACGGTGTCCCGGGTGGTCAACGGTGAGGCCGGCGTCACCCCCGACACCGAGCAGCGGGTCCAGGAGGCCATCGACGCGCTCGGTTTCCGCCGCAACGACAGCGCCCGCGTCCTGCGCAAGGGCCGAACCGCCACCGTGGGCCTGGTCCTTGAGGACCTCGCCGACCCCTTCTACGGCCCGCTGAGCCGCGCGGTGGAGGAGGTGGCCCGTGCGCACGGGGCGCTGCTCATCAACGGCTCCAGCGCCGAGGACCCGGACCGGGAGCGGGAGTTGGCGCTCGCGCTGTGCGCGCGCCGGGTCGACGGGCTGGTCGTGATCCCGGCCGGCGACGACCACCGCTACCTGGAACCCGAGATCCGGGCGGGTGTGGCCACCGTGTTCGTGGACCGCCCGGCCGGCCGGATCGACGCGGACGTGGTGCTGTCGGACAGCTTCGGGGGAGCCCGGGACGGGGTGGCCCACCTGATCGCGGGCGGCCACCGCCGCATCGGATTCATCGGCGACCATCCGCGCATCCACACGGTGGCGGAGCGCCTGCGCGGCTACCGCGCGGCGATGGCGGACGCGGGCCTACCGGTGGCCGAATCATGGATCTCCCTCGGCTCCACGGCCCCCGAACGGGTCTCCGCGGCGGCCCGGGCGCTGCTCGCGGGCCCGGAGGCGGTGTCGGCCGTCTTCGCCGGCAACAACCGCGTGACGGTCACCGTGGTACGGGTCCTCGCCGAGCGGGAGCGCCCGGTGGCCCTGGTCGGCTTCGACGACTTCGAACTGGCCGACCTGCTCCGCCCCGGCGTCACCGTGGTCGCCCAGGACCCGGCGAAGCTGGGCCGGGTGGCCACGGACCGGCTCTTCCAGCGCCTCGCCGGAACGAGCCTGCCCCCGACCCGCATCGAACTCCCGACCCGCCTGATCCCCCGCGGCTCGGGCGAACTGAGCCCGGCCTACTGACCGCTGAGTCCCAGTCGGCCGAGCCCCTGGTCGATGGCCGCGAGGGCCGCCTGGCCGGCCAGTGCGGGTGCCGCCTGGAGCAAGCCCGCTCTGATCCGGTGCCAGGCCCCCACCCGGCGGCCCTGTTCCTGGTCCGTGTCCTGGAGCACGGCGACATCCCCGTCGAACGCGGTCCCGGAAAGGCCGTGTTCACTCGCCAGAGCTTGGAGCCGGTCGATGAGAAGGGCGGTCTCCGTCGCGGGGTGGCCGACGTTCTGCGTGACGGACATGCCCTGGGCAGCGGCGCCGCCGTACACGTTCTGGGTGAAGGTGGGGGCGGCTGCGGGCTGCTGCTGGTGGTGATGGTTCATGTACTGCCTCACGGTCAGGGTGGACACCGCGCAGTCCTCGCCGCGCGACGTAAGCCTCAGGGCCTCGGACTCCCCATCGGGCCGCAGGAGCAGGGCCAGTCCGTGTCCCTGCAGGTAGCGGGCGGCGCGCCGCACGATCTGGGGGCGCAGCGGAAGACCGAGGAAGCGCGTCCGGGTCAGGAAGAGCCTCAGACAGACAGTGGCGTCGGCCGTCTCCGCGGCCTGGCGGACCAGTTCGTCGAGGAGGAACTCGAACTGCGGGCGTACACGCCGTCGGGCCTGGACGACCCGGTCCGCCTCGACCAGCCCTGCCGCCGTCGCGCCCAGGAGCGCCGCACCGAAGGTGTACTCCAAGGTGATGTGGCCGATGCTCCTGAGCCGGCGGGCCGCCTCGTCCGCCTGCGTGGCGCGCGGGTGGTCGTCGGCGACGAAGTCGTCGAGGGGCACCTCCGAGCCGATCGCGGCGCCTCGTTCCCGGAGCCAGATCAGCAGTTCGACAGCCAGGTCGTCGGTCCGCTCCGTGGCGAGCTCGGCAATGAGGTCGGCGGCGTTCATGACGGGTCGGCGATGCCCGCCGCAGCGCAGAACTCTTCGATGTCCGCCAGCAGGCGGGGATGGCCGCTCAGGTCGACACGGTTCGCGTCCCGGGCCTGGCCGAGCAGTTCGGACAGCTGCTGGGTGTACTTGGTCCGCCATGTGGCGGCATACCGCTCCGGGAAGCCCGAAGTTCCCTGCGTCCCGCCGCCCGACGCGAGCGTGGCCAGCCCTGCCAGGGCTTCCGCTAACCGGTCCGGCCACGGGTCAGCCGCCCGCTGCGCCAGGTCCGGCAACGCCGCGAGCCTCCCCGCGAGTTGGGCAACGCGTGTGGTCCGCCTGTCCAGCCGGCCGCCCTCTTCCGGCTTGTCACGCAGGGAGCGGGCGTATGTTACGCGCTCCGCCTGTTTGAGAGGGGCGCCCTTGGCCTCGTCCAGGTCGGAACGCAGTTGGAGGTGGCGCCGCTCGGCGGCCTGCCGGGACTTCAGTCCCAGGGCCTGCGCGATCCGGGCCCAGGTGACGTTCTTGCTCCGGGCGGCTCCGAGGAGGCGGACCTCATCGGACTGGAGCTTCTCGCGGAGTTCCCGGATGACCAGCAGGGCGGCCAGCAGGTCCGTCTCCCCGATGCCTTCAACCGCACCCGGCTCGTCGAGGCCGCGAACGACACGATCGTACTTCTGCGCGATGTCCGTGAGCTGCCGTGAGGTGTCGTGGATGCTCGGCATCCCCGCAGGCCGTCCGAGCCATTTCTCGTCCTTCCTGACCGGGGTCGTCATCAGATGCCACCAGGCGCTCAGCCGGTCCCACTCGGCCGCGGGCCTGCCGGCGGATGTCATCTGCGGGACGACATTTGTCATCTGCGGGACGACGCCCGGATCTTCCTTCATGAACGGATCTCCTGGAACACGCGACGGAGAAGGCACGACGAGCAGATGGCAGCGGATCCCGGACTCGCACGACCACTCCGCTCCCTCCACCATCTTCCAGCAGATGGAACCTCCGCGTGACTTCTCGGCCAATTCGCCATGCTTCGCCATGGCTCGCGACGGCATCAACTCACCGCTTTCCCCTCGAAGCGTTCTAAACCATGATGGACACACCGCAGCCCCGACCGGAGTCGTCCGGTCGGGGCTGCGGTGGCGTACCGGCAGGGTCTCGGTCAGGAGGTAGCCGTCAGGGTCGCCGAGCGGCGCGGGATCGCGAAGGCGTCCAGCTCCGCGCGGGTCAGGCCGGTCAGGGCGGTGACCTCGTCGGCGCCGACGGCGCCGCAGTCGAGGCCGCGCACCAGGTAGCCGGCCAGCGCCTTCGCGGTGGCGGGCTCGTCCATCACGTCGCCCTCGATCTTGGCGACGTACGCCTTCAGGCGCGCGGCGGCGGCGTCGAGGCCCTCGCGGTAGAAGGTGAAGACGGCCGCGTAGCGGGTCGGGAGGTGTGCCGGGTGCATGTCCCAGCCCTGGTAGTAGGCGCGGGCCAGGGCGCGGCGGGTCAGGCCGTAGTGGAGCTTCCAGGCCTCGTGGACGTGCTCGGTGGTGCCGATCGGGAGCACGTTCGTGGAGCCGTCGGATACGCGTACGCCGGTGCCGGCGGCCGCTACCTGCATGATCGCCTTCGCGTGGTCGGCGGCCGGGTGGTCGCTCGACTGGTACGCGGCGGAGACGCCGACGCAGGCGCTGTAGTCGAAGGTGCCGTAGTGCAGACCGGTGGCGCGGCCCCGGGCGGCCTCGATCATCCGGGCCACGGTGGCGGTGCCGTCGGAGGCCAGGATGGACTGGCTGGTCTCGATCTGGATCTCGAAGCCGATCCGCCCCGGGCGCAGGCCGCGGGCCGCCTCGAAGGCCTCCAGCAGCTTGACGAAGGCGCTGACCTGCTCGGCGTACGTCACCTTCGGAAGGGTCAGCACGAGGCCCTCGGGGAGCCCGCCGTTCGCCAGCAGGCCCGAGAGGAAGACGTCGGTGGTGCGGATGCCGCGGTCGCGGACGTTGGCCTCCATGCACTTCATGCGGATGCCCATGTACGGGGCGTTCGTGCCGTTGGAGAAGGCCTCCGAGACGAGGCGGGCAGCGCGGGCCGCGGCCTGGTCCTCCTCCTCGTCGGAGCGGACCCCGAAACCGTCCTCGAAGTCGACGCGGAGGTCCTCGACGGGCTCGCTCAGCAGCTTGGCGCGGACGCGGTCGTAGACCGGTGCGGCCAGTTCGTCGGAGATGCCGAGCACCTTGGCGAAGGTGGCGGCGTCCGGGGCGTGCTCGTCGAGGGCGGCGAGGGCCCGGTCGCCCCAGGAGCGGATGGTGTCCGCCGCGAAGACGTCACCGGGTACGTAGACCGTGTGGATGGGCTGACGGGTGCCGGGGTCGCCCGGGTAGTGGCGCGCGAGTTCCGCGTCCACCGGCGCGAGAGAGGCGCTGATGTCCTCGCTGACCGCGCCTGCGAGGCTCGTCGCCACCTTCTCCTGCTGACCCATCGTGCACTCTCCTCTTTTCCGCTTCACGGAAGCTTAGATCCGCATAGCAGAATTTAGTCACGTGGTTCCGCTCCGTCAATGGTCCCTCTCCCGTCCCGGACAAACGACTCGGGGCCGTGCGGTGAGAATCACCACACGGCCCCGGAGGCCACGTAACCGCAGGTCGGTCAGCCCTTGCGGACCTTGATCGCCTCGGTCAGCTGCGGGACGACCGCGAAGAGGTCGCCGACCACGCCGTAGTCGACCAGGTCGAAGATCGGGGCCTCGGCGTCCTTGTTGATGGCCACGATGGTCTTCGAGGTCTGCATGCCGGCCCGGTGCTGGATCGCGCCCGAGATGCCGGAGGCGATGTACAGCTGCGGGGAGACCGACTTGCCGGTCTGGCCGACCTGGTTGGAGTGCGGGTACCAGCCGGCGTCGACGGCGGCGCGCGAGGCGCCGACGGCGGCACCGAGGGAGTCCGCGAGCTCCTCGATGATGTGGAAGTTCTCGGCGCCGTTGACGCCGCGGCCACCGGAGACCACGATCGCGGCCTCGGTCAGCTCGGGGCGGCCGGTCGACTCGCGCGGGGTGCGGGAGACGACCTTGGTGCCGGTGGCCAGGGCGCCGAAGGTGACGGCGAGCGCCTCGACGGCGCCGGCGGCCGGGGCGGCCTCGACCGGAGCCGAGTTCGGCTTCACGGTGATGACCGGGGTGCCCTTGGAGACACGGGACTTGGTGGTGAACGACGCGGCGAAGGCGGACTGCGTCGCGACCGGGCCCTCGTCACCCGCCTCCAGGTCGACGGCGTCGGTGATGATGCCGGAGCCGATGCGGACCGCCAGGCGGGCGGCGATCTCCTTGCCCTCGGCGGAGGACGGGACGAGCACGGCGGCCGGGGAGACGGCCTCGTAGGCGGCCTGGAGCGCGTCCACCTTCGGTACGACGAGGTACTCGGTGAACTCGGGGGCGTCGGCGGTGAGGACCTTGACGGCGCCGTGCTCGGCGAGCACGGCGGCGGTGTCGGCCGCACCGGCGCCCAGGGCGACGGCGACGGGCTCGCCGATGCGGCGGGCCAGCGTCAGCAGCTCAAGGGTGGGCTTGCGGACGGCGCCGTCCACGTGGTCGACGTAGACGAGAACTTCAGCCATGGGACTGCTCTCCTGCTATTGCGAAGTGTCTGGGGGCGTGTGAGGGGTGGCCGAAGTTCTTAGATGAACTTCTGGCCGGCCAGGAACTCGGCCAGCTGCTTGCCGCCCTCGCCCTCGTCCTTGACGATCGTGCCGGCGGTGCGGGCCGGACGCTGGGCCGCGGAGTCGACCGTGGTCCAGGAGCCTTCCAGACCGACCTCGTCGGCCTCGATCTCCAGCTCCTCCAGGTCCCAGGACTCCACCGGCTTCTTCTTGGCGGCCATGATGCCCTTGAAGGACGGGTAGCGCGCCTCGCCCGACTGGTCCGTCACCGAGACGAGCGCCGGGAGGGAGGCCTCCAGCTGCTCGCTCGCGGTGTCGCCGTCGCGGCGGCCGGTCACGGTGCCGTCCTCGACCTTGACCTCGGAGAGCAGGGTGACCTGCGGGACGCCCAGGCGCTCGGCCAGGATCGCCGGGAGCACGCCCATGGTGCCGTCGGTCGACGCCATGCCCGTGATGACCAGGTCGTAGCCGGCCTTCTCGATCGCCTTGGCGAGCACCAGCGAGGTGCCCATGACGTCGGTGCCGTGCAGGTCGTCGTCCTCGACGTGGATGGCCTTGTCGGCGCCCATCGACAGCGCCTTGCGCAGCGCGTCCTTGGCGTCCTCGGGGCCCACCGTCAGAACGGTGATCTCGGCATCGTCGGCCTCGTCGGCGATCTGCAGCGCCTGCTCGACGGCGTACTCGTCGAGCTCCGACAGCAGGCCGTCGACGTCGTCGCGGTCGACGGTCAGGTCATCGGCGAAGTGCCGGTCGCCGGTGGCGTCGGGCACGTA
Source organism: Streptomyces sp. NPDC056224 (assembly GCF_042267665.1). NCBI lineage: Bacteria > Bacillati > Actinomycetota > Actinomycetes > Kitasatosporales > Streptomycetaceae > Streptomyces > Streptomyces sp. NPDC056224. Next base: position 106,442 of record NZ_JBHJTK010000001.1, on the reverse strand, counting down.
CTTCACACAGACAACGATCCTCAGGCTCACGCCGGCTCTCCTACCGCATCGTCTTTTTCTGATACCGCCTTGTGCAGGCAGCATAGGCGCCTTGTCGGGCGGATCCCGGTCGGGGCGGCCCGCGCTCCGAAGGGAATGTTACTCGTCAGTACACCGTGGGTCCCGCCAAGTCGCAAGGCTGGTCAACTGTGATCTGCCCAACGCCGCCCGACCCGCCCAAGCAGGGACGATTCAGTCGCGCAAGGCGTTGAAGCGTCCCTGGTGGTAGAGCAGGGGCCGGCCTTCGCCGGCCGGATCCCCCACGACCGCCTCCGCGATGATCACACGGTGCTCGCCGGCGGGCACCCGGGCCACCACCCTGCACACCAGCCACGCCAGTACGCCGTCCAGCACGGGAACCCCGTGGGGCCCGGCGTGCCAGCCGGTGGCCGGGCCGAAACGGTCGGCTCCGCTCCGGGCGAAGAGACCGGCCAGCTCCCGCTGGTGCTCGCCGAGTATGTGGACGCCGAGGTGCTCGCTGTCGCGCACCGCGGGCCAGCTGGAGGCCCCGGTGGCGATGGTGAAGGAGAGCAGCGGAGGATCCGCGGACACGGAGTTGAGCGAGGTGGCAGTGAAGCCCGCCGGCCGGCCGCCGGTCTCGGCGGTGATCACGGCGACTCCGGCGGCGTGCTGCCGGAACACGGAGCGCAGGAGGTCGGGCGAGCCGGGGAGCCCGGCGCCGGATCGGGGGGACGGAACCGTCGGGGCCGCGGGAGCGGTCATCGGGGTACTTCCTTCTGCCGCGGAGCACGCGGGCGCTGTCGGGGATCGGGGACCGGGGACGTTCAGTGATCCCGACAGCGCGCGCTCGCGTGGCGGACGAGGTCGATGTGGACCCGTCCGTAAAGCATGAGTTCATACGGCATGCGGCCAGCCTGGCGATCGCGCGTGTACACAGTCAAGCCGGATCGGGCAGATGTCAGGCGCGTCACGCTGCGTGCGGGCTCGCGGCACGGCGCGTGTGCCGGTGCTCGTACCGATGCCCGGACCGGCCCGTCCACCTGCGCGCTTGTCATACGGCGGCCCCGAGAGCGGCGATCACGTCCGCCTTGCGCGGCATCCCGGCCGCCCTGCGGACGATCCGGCCCGCCCCGTCCAGGACGAGCACGGTCGGGGTCTTCTCGATCCCCAGGGCCCGGACCAGTTCGAGCCGGTCCTCGGCGTCGATCTCGATGTGCGCGACCCCCTCGACCATCGCCGCGACCTCGGCGAGGATCCGCCGGGTGGCCCGGCAGGGCTGGCAGAACGCGCTGGAGAACTGCACCAGGCTGGCCCGCTCCCCCGGCTCCGCGCCCAGTTCCGCCGCGCCCAGCCGTCCCGCCGCGTCAAGCTGCCCGCGCACCCGCGCTCCCGTCGTCGCCTCGCCCGCCACCCGGCCGTCACCCCGGCCGTCGCCTTCGTGTGCGTACATCATCGCCGTACGCTCGTACGGAGATCGAAGCGCCCGCCGGACCTGCATGATTCCCGGCGTGACGAGAATCTCCCCGGGCACGGGCGTCTGGGCTGGCCAGCAGCGCGCACATGGGGCACGATCCCCAATGGCGCGTACCTACGCTGCCGTAACTTCCGGCCGGGAGCACCTCCCCAGGCAGAAAGCGGGGTCTCCGCACCATGGCTGAGTTCGTCTACCCCCCGGTGATCGGCGCCGCGCACACGCTCTTCCGTGCGCTGGACATCCGGATCGACGTGAAGGGCACCGAGAACATCCCGCGCAAGGGCGGGGCGGTCCTGGTGTCGAACCACATCGGCTACCTCGACTTCATCTTCGCCGGCCTGACCGCGCGGCCGCAGAAGCGCCTGGTGCGGTTCATGGCGAAGGAGTCGGTGTTCCGGCACAAGGTGTCCGGCCCGCTGATGCGCGCGATGAAGCACATCCCGGTGGACCGCGCGCAGGGTGAGTCGGCGTACCAGCACGCGCTCGACTCGCTGCGCTCCGGCGAGATCATCGGGGTGTTCCCGGAAGCGACGATCTCCCAGTCCTTCACCCTCAAGAGCTTCAAGTCGGGTGCGGCGCGCATGGCGCAGGAGGCCGGCGTCCCGCTGATCCCGGTGGCGCTGTGGGGCACCCAGCGGCTGTGGACCAAGGGCCGCCCGAAGAACCTCAAGCGCAGCCACATCCCCGTGACCATGCGCGTCGGCGAGCCGCTCGAGGCGCCGGCCGACCAGTACGCCGGTGCCATCACCCGGCGCCTGCGCGAGCGCGTGCAGGAACTGCTGGACGCGGCGCAGCGGGCCTACCCGGAGAAGCCCAAGGGCGCCGAGGACTCGTGGTGGCTGCCGGCCCACCTGGGCGGGACCGCGCCGACGCCGGCGCAGGTGAAGGAAGCGGGCTGATCCCCGGAGCAGAGTGCGGCCCCGCCCCTTCGGGGGCCGGGGCCGCAGTCATCCGGGATCCTGGCGCCGGGCGCCTCAGCCCGGGAAGGTCCTGCCGTCGGGCAGCTGCGGCGCGTCCGCGGGGTCGCGCCCGGCGATGCCGCCCCGGGCCGGGTCGTCCTCGGGGGGACCGCACGGCGCGGTGATGCACTGCCATTCCGTCGGCTTCCCGGGGGTGACGATGATCCTGTCGTCGGATGAACCGCCCTTGCCCGGGTGCTTCTTGCCCGACTTGTCGCTGCCCCACTTGCCGGGACGGTTCTTGGCGGGCTGGTCCTCCCCGGGGGCGATCTTGATGGTGCCTTCGCTGCCGGGCGGGACGACCAGGAGGAGGCTGGACTTGTTGCCGTCGTCCCCGTCGGCGGTGACCGTCACGACCGTGTGGGGTGCCGCCGGGGTGGCGGCGAAGGCGGTCGTGGGCACCAGCACCGCTCCGGCGGCTACGGCGGTCGTGGCCGCGAACAGAACGAGGTGTCGGGTTCGAAAGGGGTGGGTCATGGCGGTTCTCCTCTGGCGAGGGGCGAAAAATGGACATCTCCAGTACGCCTGGCCGCGCGCATGGCGTCACGCCCCTGAATCTCGTGGCTTGACGGCCCGGAGCACCCTGATAGCCGGGCCGGCGCGAGCCGCCGTCGCCCGCGCCCCCCACGCGCCCGCTCAGCTGGGGTTGTCGGCGTGGGTCAGGGTCTCCCACGCCTCGAAGTGGTTCTCGGTGCCCGCCGGACGCCGCCCCTCGGTGAGCCTGCGGGTGTTCTCCATCGTCACGCCGAGCCGGGTGTGCAGGGCGTTGTAGCCGACCTCGGTCGCCGGGCCGATGCCCTTGGCCAGGCTTCCGCCGCACAGCCAGGACGGCACCGCCGCGCCGAGTTCGTACTTCGCGTGGAAGCCGAGCGCGTGCCGGAAGCGGTCCTTGAACTGCGGGTACAGGTCTCGCCCCTGGATCCTTGAGGTCTCGGCGACGTGCATGGCCGCCGCGATCCCCATGCCCGTGTGGCCGAAGTCCCGGCAGGTCTCCTGGGCGAGGCCGTCGACGAAGGTGCTCTGGCCGTGCCAGTACTCCACCAGCTCGCTCCTGGTGTCGATGGTCGAGCGCGGCGGGTACACGGGCTGCGCCCCGTCGGACGCCAGGTAGAAGTAGGCGGGGACGCGGCCGAGGTAGATCCCCATCGCCTTGTCGTAGCTCGCGCGGTCGTCGAGGTGGACGGCGATGCCCACGGCGGCGTCCATCATGATCAGTTCCCAGTTGCCGTTGGTGTTCGGCCTTCCGTTGATCACCTCGGGCAGGTAGACCTCGCGCAGCATCGTCGCGAAGCGGCCCTGGTTCGCCCAGCCGCCGCCGTACGTGTGCTTGACGATCTCGGCGGCGCGCGGCCAGGTCGATCCCGCCCAGCCGCTCTGCAGCGGGGCGTTGCTGTTGGTGTGGTCCTTGATCTGCGCGGACCAGGCGTCCATCAGCTCGATCGACTTCTTCGCGTACCGGGTGTCCCTGGTGATGTACCAGGCGAGTGCCTGGGTGTAGGCGGCGATGGCGTCCTCGCGCTCGTCGGAACACCCGATGTCGGGGTTCGAGTACGAGCCGCACTCGACGACGGCGCGCGGCTTGGGCGTGCGGGACAGCGAGCCGTACTTGCTCGCGAGCATGGAGTCGAAGGCCGACTTCCACGGCTGGGCTCCCGCCTGCACCTTCGCCCGTACGAAGTCCAGCTGGGCGCGGCTGTTGAGGACTCCCGGGTGGGCGAACTGCGCGGGGGCCGCGGGTGCGGCGGGTGCGGCGGGGGCGGCGGGGGCGGCGGGGGCCGCAGCCAGGGTGGGGACGGGGACCAAGGCCGCCGACAGGCCGAGTGCCAGGGCGGTGAGCGCGGCGGGTAATCCGAAACGCATGGGGGGGCCTTCCGGTGGGAGGGATTCCGGCGCCCCTGAAGGTACTCATGCCCATGCCAAGCTGACAACGACATCTGGCAAGAAACTTTCCTGTCAGCTCTCCCGCCTGCGGCGGCGATGGGCGGCGACGCGGACCCGGCCGGCACACCTGCCGGAGCAGTACCGGCGGACGCTGCCCGGCCCGGTGGCGAGGAAGAACCGGCCGCACCCCGGGGCGGCGCAGGCGCCCCAGGCGATCCGCCCGTACTCGGTGAGGAGTTGGGCGAGCGCGAGGGCGCCGGAGGCGAGGAACCAGTCGCCCCAGCCCGCCTCCTCGCCGCGGTCCACGTGCAGGTGCCACGGGTGGCCGTCGTGCCGGGTTAGCCGGGGCCGGGTGGCGCACTCGGCCAGCAGCGCGTTGAGGGCGCCGGCGGCGCGGTCCTCGTCGCTCTCGCCGAGCACCCCCGCCATCCGCCGGGCGGCCGTGCGCAGTTCGGCGGCGTCCGCCTCGGAGAACGCCTGCCCGGTGAGGTCCGCCGGGCGCTCCCCGTGCCCGGCGAGCAGCTCCGCGAGGGCGGCGCGCGACAGCTCGGGGTCGGCGCGGACCGCCTCGGCGAGGTCGATCAGCCGCCGGGCCGCCGAGAAGCCCCCTCGATCGTCCGCCACACCCGGATCCTTTCCCCGTACACCTGAATGACGTAACGTCTTGTTCGCCTATCACGTTACACACTGGGGGTCTGGGGTTGAGCGGGTTCGGGAGGTACCTGGCGGCGGCGCTGGCCGCGCGGTTGGCGTCGGAGGGCATGGGCATGGCCGTGGTGCTGCTCGCCCTGGAGCGCACCGGGAGCGCGGCGTACGGGGCGTTCGTCCTGACGGCCTGGCTGGCACCGCACGTGCTGGCGGCTCCGCTGGCGGGCGCCGCGGCGGCCCGGGTCCGGCGGCCGAGGCTGTTCTACGTGGGCACCCTGGCGGGGTTCACGGCCGCCATAGCGGCGCTGGCCGTGCTGCTGGGCCGGGCGCCCGTGCCGCTGGTACTGGCGGTGGCGGCGCTCGGGGGCAGCTGCGGGCCGATGGTGACGGGCGGACTGTCCAGCCTGGTCACGGGGCTGGTCCCGGCGGGCGCCGGGCGCGACCGGGCGTACGGCTGGGACGCGTCCACCTACAACGCCGCCTCGGTCACGGCGCCCGCGGCGGTCAGCCTGGCCGCGGCGCTGGGCTCGGCCGCTCCGGCGATGGCGCTCCTGGCGGCCTCCGGCGCGTTGGCGGCGGGGCTCGCGGCCACGCTCCCGTACGAGGACCCGGGCGCGGACCCGTCGAAGGGCGGACCGCGGGCCGGGGTGGGCGCGGGACTCGCCGCCCTGTGGCGGGTCCGGGAGCTGCGGGCGGTCACCTCGGCGACGACCCTGGCCTTCGTCGGCGTGGGCGCCCTCACCACCACCTCGGTCCTGCTGGCCGACGGGCTCGGCAGCCCGGGTGCCGGGGGCGCGCTGATGACGGCCTTCGCGGTCGGCGCGCTGGCGGGCTCGCTGACGCTCGGCCGGATGACCTCCGTGGAGCCGGGCCTGCTGGTGCGGTGGGCGCTGGCCGGGACCGGGGCGGCGCTGGCGGCCGCCTCGTTCACGTCGTCCGTGGCCGCCGCGGCGGCGCTGTTCGCGGTGGCCGGGGTGTGCGACGGACCGCTGCTCACGGCCACCTTGCGGATCCGCTCGGAGCACGCCCCGGACGAGGTGCGGACGCAGGTGTTCACCCTGGGCGCGGGACTCAAGCTGACGGCGGCGTCGGCCGGGGCGGCCCTGGTGGGGGTCGCCGCCGACGCGCCCGCGTGGACGCTGCTGACCGGGATCGCGGGACTGCAGCTCGCGGCGGCACTGCTGCACGCGCTGACGGCCGCGCGGCGCCCCCGCCCCTCACCGGCGCCGCCGCCGGTCACAGAGCCGCCGGAAGCCTCCGCCACAACTCCGGCCGGTCGACGGACTCCTGGAGGGCCTTGAGCACGGCCGGGTGCGGGGCGGCGTACAGCCCGGGGTAGTCGACCTCGCCGATTTCCGGGCGTACGGGGAAGGCCAGTCGTTCGCCGTCGAGGCTGAACCGCGCGTCCACGCCGGGCTTGTTGCCGCGCGGATCCTGCCGGTGCCAGCGCGAGGCGCCGGGCAGGCGCAGCGCGATCAGACCGTGGATCACGGGACGGGTTCCGTCGTCGTCCGCGAGGCGCTGGTAGCACAGGGCCGTCGCGATGCCCTGGGCGCGCAGGAGGGCGGCCAGGGCGTGGGACTTGGCGTGGCAGATGCCGTTGCGGGTGGCCAGGACGTCGGAGGCGCGCCAGGTGACGCGCGTGTCGCCCGAGTCCGCCGAGTGCGGGATCGTGTCGCGGACGCACTCGAAGGCGGCCTCGGCGTACGCGCGCGCGTCGCCGCCCGTCGCGGCCCGGAGGGCGTCGGCGGTGTCGCGCACGAGCGGGTGGTGGTGGTCGATGACGTCGTCGGCCGCCAGGTAGGCGGCAAGGCCGGTCTGCTCCTGGATCAGTTCCATGACCCAGGAGCATACCTATGCGACATCTTGCATATCTATCGAATCAGCGGGCGAGCTCTTCCTTGAGCGCCTGAAGGAAGCCGTCCACGTCCTCTTCCTGGGTGTCGAAGCCGCACATCCAGCGCACATCGCCGGCCGCCTCGTCCCAGAAATAGAAGCGGTAACGCTTCTGCAGCCGCCGCGAGACCTCGTGCGGCAGCCGCGCGAAGACCGCGTTCGCCTGCACCGGGTAGAGGATCTCCACACCGTCCGTCTCGCGCACGCCCGCGGCCAGCCGCTGCGCCATCGCGTTGGCCTGCCGGGCGTTGCGCAGCCACAGGTCCTTGGCGAGCAGCGCTTCCAGCTGCACCGACACGAACCGCATCTTCGACGCGAGCTGCATCGACATCTTGCGGATGTGCTTCATCTGCCGGACCGCGTCCGGATTGAGCACCACCACGGCCTCGCCGAACATCATGCCGTTCTTGGTGCCGCCGTACGACAGCACGTCCACGCCGACCGCGTTCGTGAAAGCGCGCATCGGCACGTCGAGCGCCGCGGCGGCGTTGGCTATCCGGGCGCCGTCGAGGTGCACCTTCATGCCGAGGCCGTGGGCGTGATCGCAGATGGCCTTGATCTCGTCCGGGGTGTAGACCGTGCCGAGTTCGGTGTTCTGGGTGATCGAGACGACCTGGGGCATGGCCCGGTGCTCGTCCTCGAATCCCCAGGCCTCCTGGTCGATCAGCTCGGGGGTGAGCTTGCCGTCGGGGGTGGGCACGGCGAGCAGCTTGATGCCCGCCATCCGCTCGGGCGCGCCGCCCTCGTCCACGTTGATGTGGGCGGTCTTGGCGCAGATCACGGCGCCCCACCGGTCGGTCATGGCCTGCAGGGCGACGACATTGGCGCCCGTGCCGTTGAAGACCGGGAAGGCTTCCGCGTACGGCCCGAAGTGGCTGCGGATGACCTTCTGCAGGTGCTCGGTGTACTCGTCCTCGCCGTACGAGACCTGGTGGCCGCCGTTGGCCAGCGCGACGGCCGCGAGGACCTCGGGGTGGACCCCCGCGTAGTTGTCGCTCGCGAAGCCGCGCACCGCCGGATCGTGGTGCCGCCGGGCATCGGTCTTCCCGGCATCGGTTCTCACGGTTGCGGAGTGAGCCACAGACGCTGTCCGTTCACATCGGTGGCGGGCCGCTCCCAGACGCCGGCGATGGCCTCGGCCAGCTCCTTGACGTCGGTGAAGCCCGCGAACTTCGCATTGGGACGCTCGGCGCGCATCGCGTCGTGCACCAGTGCCTTGATGACCAGGATCGCAGCTGCCGCTCCGGGGCCCTCGTCACCCCCCGCCTTGCGGAAGGAATCCGCCATGGCCAGGGTCCAGGCCTCGGCGGCCGCCTTGCCCGCGTTGTACGCGGCGTTGTTGGCGACCGGCTTGTGCGCGCCGGACTGGCTGACCAGGACGAAGCGTCCGCGGTCGCTGCGCAGCAGTCCGTCGTGGAAGGCGAGCGAAGTGTGCTGGACCGTGCGGATGAGGAGCTTCTCCAGGAAGTCCCAGTCCGCGAGGTCGGCGTCGGTGAAGGTCTTGCTGCCGCGCCAGCCGCCGACGAGGTGGACGAGACCGTCGATCCGGCCGAACTCCTTCTCGGTCCGGTCGGCCCACGCCTTGGTCGCGCCGAGGTCGAGCAGGTCCACGGTGTCACCGGTGACGGTGGCACCGCCGTGGGCGTAGCGCGCCGCGTCCACGGCCTCGGCGAGGCGCGCCGGATCGGCGTCGGCCGCCACGACCACCGCACCCGCTTCGGCGAGGCGGAGCAGAGTGGCGCGGCCGGCGGGCCCGCCGGCCCCGGCCACCGCCACCACCGCTCCGTGCAGCTTTCCGTTGCCGTTCCCGGAGCCGTTCATCTGTGCAGCCTCCTGAGGGCGAGTGCTCACGCGGCGGCCCGATCGGCGTGCTCCGCGTTGCGGGCCGTGATGCCCTTGGTCGAAGCGATCACGCCCTTGAGCTTCTTGGCGAGGGCCTCAAAGAACATGCTGAGCGGAAACTCGTCCGGAAGCACGTCGTCGACGAGCTTGCGCGGCGGCTGCGTCATGTCCAGGGCGTCGGGACCCTTGGCCCACTTGGAGCCCGGGTGCGGGGCGAGGTACGTCGAGACCAGCTCGTACGCCTTGAACCAGTGGACGAGCTTCGGGCGGTCGATGCCGGCCCGGTAGAGGTCCTCGATCTCGCCGCACAGCTGGTTGGTGACCTGCGGGGCACGCATCCAGTCGATCTTCAGCGTGTTGTCCGTCCAGCGCACGACGTCGTGCTTGTGGAGGTACGCGAAGAGCAGCTGGCCGCCGAGGCCGTCGTAGTTGCGGTTGCGGTCGCCCGAGACCGGGAAGCGGAACATCCGGTCGAAGAGGACGGCGTACTGCACGTCACGGCCGTGCTCGTTGCCCTCGGACTCCAGCTTCACAGCCTCCTTGAAGGCGGTGAGGTCGCAGCGCAGCTCCTCCAGGCCGTACATCCAGAACGGCTGGCGCTGCTTGATCATGAAGGGGTCGAACGGCAGGTCACCGTGGCTGTGGGTGCGGTCGTGGACCATGTCCCACAGGACGAACGCCTTCTCGCAGCGCTCCTGGTCGGTGACCATGGCGGCGATGTCGGCGGGCAGCTCGACGCCCAGGATGTCGACGGCGGCCTCGGTGACCTTGCGGAAGCGGGCGGCCTCGCGGTCGCAGAAGATTCCGCCCCAGGTGAAGCGCTCGGGGGCCTGGCGCACCGCGATGGTCTCCGGGAACAGCACGGCGGAGTGGGTGTCGTAGCCCGCGGTGAAGTCCTCGAAGGTGATGCCGAGGAAGAGCGGGTTGTCGTAGCGGGTGCGCTCGAGTTCGGAGAGCCACTCGGGCCACACCATCTTGAGCACCACCGCCTCCAGATTGCGGTCCGGGTTGCCGTTCTGGGTGTACATCGGGAAGACGACGAGGTGCTCGAGACCGTCGGCGCGCTCCGCGGCCGGCTGGAAGGCCAGGAGGGAGTCGAGGAAGTCCGGCACCTGGAAGCCGCCCGCGGCCCACTTGCGCAGGTCGTCCACGAGCGCCTGGTGGTAGGCGGTGGCGTGCGGGAGCAGCGGGGACAGCGTCTCGACGGCGCGGATCACGCGCCCGACGGCAGCCTCGGCGGTGTGCTGGGCGGGTGCGCCCTCGGCCTCGAAGCTGATGGACCCGTCCGCCGACTGCCAGGGGCGGATCTCCTCCACGGCGGCCTTGAGCTCGGGCCACGCGGGGTGGTCGACCACCCGCGCCCCGGCGGTTATCACGGCACCGCCGTCACCCGGCACAAGAGTTTCCGTCATGTCACTTCCTCCACAGGAGAACCTCACGTCCAGGCAGCGTAAACGTGTCAGGCTCTTCCGCTCAAGTGGTAACTCGGGAAATTATCCTGCGCGACCCCCCGATTCACCGAAAGTCTTCCCGTTCGCCAGGGTGGAACGCATGCCTCCGCCCAGTCCCTCCATGGCCTGTCGGGCCTCCGGCAGCACCGTCGGCGGCGCCGGGAAGCCGTGAAACATCCCGGGACGGACGTCGAGGACGAAAGGGACTCCGCTCTCCGCCGGCCTGCGGTGGTGCGCCCGCCCGTCGTCCCGCGGCGGATCCCGCCCGGCGGCGGTCATGCGGGCGGACGGCGGGCCGGCGAGGTCCACGGGCAGCGGCGGGGCCGTCGGATGCCCGCCGCCGGCGCCCGGGCCGAGGCGCTGTTCCCAGAACCGGTCGTCGGCGTTGATCCGGTACGGCTCGCCGCCCCGGGCGGCGTGATCAAGCTCGCCGGTCCGGTCCGGCCGATGCCCCGACGCCTGGAAGCCGGCCCCGTCGGCCGGGCGGGCGTGGCACCGGTACGGGCAGCGGACGCAGCGCCGCGTCCCTCCCCCGGACGGGTTCGTCATCGGGCCGGCGCCGCGGGTCTGGCCCGGACGCCTCGCCGAGCCGGAGCGGCTGCGCGCGACGGTCGGGGAGCAGATGGCGCGCACCCGGCCGAACTGGCGGCCGTAGGGAAGGTGACGGAGCACGCGGGCGGCCTGCGCTGGAGCGACGGGCGGCACCTGGCGGAACGGGAACTCGCGCAGGCCCTCCCGCACGATCTCGCCGGCCTCGCGCGCGACCGGGAGGACCCCGCTCCGGCCGCGGTCACCGAGGCCTGGGCCGGGCTGGTCAAGGCGGCCGGGACACGCCCACGCCCGGGTGACGCGACGGGACCGCCACCCGGCGCGGGCGGGCGCACAACCCCGGCGGGAAGCGGCCGTTGGGCCCCTGCGGGGCCTTGCACGGGCGGTCCCTTCGCGCGGTCGGCGCACTAGCATGCGTCCTCACCGCGCGCGGCCGGTCGGGACACCGCGACCGCGCGGGGAGCCGCCGTCGACGGAAGCGAGAGAACCTTGACTTTCCTCACCATCGGTCACCGCGGGGTCATGGGTGTCGAACCGGAGAACACCCTGCGGTCGTACCTCCGAGCGGAACGTTCCGGCATGGACGCCATCGCCCTGGATCTCCGACTGAGCAAGGACGGCGCCCTCGTCGCCCTGCACGACCCCGAGGTGGACCGCACCACCGACGGCTCGGGCGCCGTCTCCGACCTGACGCTGGACGAACTGCGCGGGCTGGACGCGGGCGAGGGCGAGCGCGTGCCGGTCTTCGAGGACGTCCTGGACGCGGTCCGGATCCCGCTCCAGGCGTCGGTACGGGACCGGGCCGCCGCCGGAGCGCTCGCGGAACTGCTCCTGCGCCGCGACCTCACGGCCCGCGTGGAAGTGGCCTCCCCCGACGACGCGCTGCTGGCCGAGACGGCGCGGCGGGTGCCGGGCGTGCGGACCGCGCTGTTCGCGGACTCCCTCGGCGACGGCGCCGGGGACCTGGTGGCACGGGCGCGGACCGCGGGCACGGCGGCGATCGCCGCGGACATCCGGCGGCTCACCCTGGAGGGCGTGGAGACGGCGCACGCGGCCGGGCTGCGGGTGACCGGCCGGGCCGTGAACACCCTGGACCAGCTGCGGCTCGCGCGGGCGCTCGGCCTGGACGGCGCGGTCACCGACTTCCCGGAGATCCGCAGCACGGGCCGCTTCACCGCATAGCCGGTCCGGCTACAGCGACTTGACCAGCAGTTCGAAGGCCAGGTCGTCGCGGAGCGGGACGCCGAAGCGCTCGTCGCCGTAGGGGAAGGGGCTCAGCTCGCCGGTGCGCCGGTAGCCGCGGCGCACGTAGTAGGCGATGAGCTCCTCCCGTACGTTCACCACCGTCATGCGCATCTCCCTGGCGCCCCACGTCTCGCGGGCGCGGCGCTCGGCCTCGGCCAGGATCTCCTTGCCGAGGCCCGCGCCCTGGAGCCCGGGACGGACCGCGAACATTCCGAAGTAGGCGTGGTCGCCACGGTGTTCGAGCTGGCAGCAGGCGACGAGCTCACCGGCGCGCTCGACGACCACCAGGGTGCTGTCCGGGGTCTCGATGATCTGGCGGACTCCGTCCGCGTCGGTGCGCCGCCCTTCCAGGTGGTCGGCCTCCGTGGTCCAGCCGCCGCGGCTGGCGTCACCGCGGTACGCCGACTCGACGAGCGCCACCAGTTCCGTCACGTCCGCCTCCTCGGCGGTGCGGAAGCTCAGGGCTGCGGGGTTGGCGGTCGACATCGGGGGCTCCGTTCTGCGCGGTGGTATATGACATGCCCGGTACGGCTCCCGAGAGCGTATCCCGGGGCCGCACGAGGACAACCCGGCCGGGGCTGCGTGCGGGCCGCCCGGGACGGGCATCTCTTCCCGTGACGCCGACGAACCGGGAGGTTCCGCCGTGCACGGTTCCACCATGTCCGCATCCGCCTCCGTCTCCTCCTGGCTGCTCGTCCTGCTGTGCGCGGTGAGCGGCGCGTACTGCCTCGGGCAGGTGCGCAGATCGGGCGCCGGGGCCGCCGGGGAGGCCGTGATGGGGTTCGGCATGGCGCTGATGGCGGTGCCCGTCGGCGTCCGTGACGGGTGGCAGGCCCTCGTGCTCGGGGTGGTCTTCTGCGCCGCCGCCCTGCACGCCCTGTGGATGCTGCGGGGAGGCGTGCACCACGCGCACCACCTGGTCGGTTCGCTGGCCATGGCCTACATGACGCTGACCGCGGCCGCGGGGTCCGGGCACGGCGCTGGGCTGCCCCTGGTCACCGGGGTACTGCTCCTCTACTTCGCGGGGTACGTCCTGCTCGGCGGGGCCCGGCTGGTGGCGGCGGGCGGGGGCGCGCACCCGGTCGCCTCCGCGGGCGGCCCGGTACCCGGCCCCGGGAGGGCGGCCGAGCTGACCCGCGCCTGCCGACTGGCCATGGGGACGGCGATGCTGGCGATGCTGCTCACGATGTGACGACGGCGTCCCACGTGTCCTGCGTCACCAATCCCCCGAGGCCGTACCCGCAGGTAGCCCCCCGCTCATAGGCTGGTGGCCATGATGGTCCCCGCCGCACTCCTGCTGCTCGGCGCTCTGACCGCGGTGCTCGCGCCCCGCCTGCTGGGCCGGGCCCGATGGCCCGAGCGTGAACCGGTCGTCGCCCTGTGGGTGTGGCAGTGCGTGGTGGGGGCGGTGCTGCTGTGCCTCGGACTGTCGATGCTGCTGAGCGCGGCGGCCGCTTGGCAGGTGGTCCGGGAGCGGCTCTTCGCCGCCGCCCCGCACGGGGTGGTCGACGCGTACGCCCTGGGCGCGTCCGGAGGTCCCTGGGCCGCCGGTACGGCGCTCGCGCTGGCGGGCGGGGCGCTGTGGACCGGGACGATGCTGGCCCGGGAGGTGCTGCGGGCGCGGGCCCGGCGGCGCACCCAGGGCACCGAACTGCTCAGGCGGGCCCCGCTGTTGCCCGGGGAGGACCCGGCGGGGGCGCGGCTCGTCGTCCTGGAGGGGCAGCGGCCGGACGCCTGGTGGCTGCCCGGGGCGGCCCCGCAGCTGGTCGTCACGACGGCGGCGCTGGGCCGGCTGAAGGGGAGCCAGCTCGATGCCGTGCTCGCGCACGAACAGGGGCACGCGGCGGCCCGGCACGACTGGCTGCTGCACTGCTCACGGGCCCTGGCCGGGGGTTTCCCGCAGGTACCCGTCTTCGCGGCTTTCGAGGCGGAGATGCACCGCCTCGTCGAGCTGGCCGCCGACGACGTGGCCTCGCGGCGGTACGGACGCCTCACCATCGCGCTCGCCCTGGTCGAACTGAACGAGGACCGCGGGGCGTTCGGGCCCTCCGCCGCCCCGCAGGCGCACGTCCAGGAGCGGGTGGCCCGGCTGCTGTCGGCCGCTCCCCGGCTGTCCGCGATGAACAGGCTGCGACTGACGGCGCTGGGGACACTGGTCCCGGCCGTACCGCTGCTGGTGGCCTTCGTTCCGGGTCTGAGCGCCCTCGCGTAGCGCGCCCGTCCGGCACCGGCTCGCCCGCCGGTGGCAGGATCCCCGTATGCGGAACGATCACTTGCGCCGGGCGGGCATCGGCTGCGCGCTGCTCGCGGCCGTGCTGACGGCGCTGGTGGTGGCGGGGTGGCGGCCGCTCCTGTCGTACGACGACCAGGTCGCCCGGGACCTGCACGGTCATGCCGTCGCCCATCCCGGGGTCACCCACACGATGCGGATCCTCTCCGACTGGGTGTGGGACCCCTGGACCATGCGGGCCCTGGCCGCCGTCGCCTGCGTGACGCTGTGGTGGCGCGGCGACCGGGAGCGGGCGGTGCGGGTGGCGCTGGCGACGCTGGTGGCCACGGTGGTGCAGCAGGGGGTGAAGGGGCTGGTGGGACGGGGGCGCCCGGTGTGGCCGGACCCGGTGGATTCGGCCCACTTCTCGGCCTACCCGTCCGGCCACGCGATGACGGCGGCAGTGGTGGCGGGGCTGCTGCTCTGGTTGCTCCCGCGGGCGGCTCCCGCCCGGTGGGCGGGTACCGCCTGGGCGGTGGCCGTCGTCTCCGTGATCGGGGTCGGTTTCACCCGTCTCTACCTGGGGGTCCACTGGATGACGGACGTGGTGGCGGGCTGGCTGCTGGGCGTGGCCGTGGTCGCCCTCGCGACATCCGTCTCCGTACGCCGGCCGGGGTCCGGCCGCGCCGGACCGTGAGGGGCGGCATGCCCGGCCGGTGTGCCTGCCCTGGGCGATCCCCCGTTTCACCCAGAGCAGGCGACTCCGCGCGCTGAGTATATTGGCTCTGAGCCAGTCAACGCAGGAGTAAGCATGTCCCCGCGCAGCGCATCGGTCAATGAAGAATTGCGCAGACGTTCCCGCGAGCGGCTGCTCCACGCCACGGTCGAGCTCGTCGCCGAACGGGGCTACGAGGCCACGACGCTCGGCGACATCGCCGACCGGGCGGGTGCCGCGCGCGGCCTGGTCTCGTACTACTTCCCGGGCAAGAGGCAGTTGCTGCAGTCGGCCGTACACCGGCGGATGCACCTCACCCTGGCGGTGGCGCTGGAGCGCGAGCCCCTGCCCACCGGCGAGGACGCGGGGCGCGAGCGGCTGGCCCGGGCCATCGACGCGATCCTCGGTCTGGCCCGGGACGAGCCGCGGCTGATGCGCACGCACATGGCGGGCATCCTCCAGGCCGAGGGCTTCGTCCAGTGCGCGGAGCAGCAGCGGCTCGCCGAACTGCTGCGGGACACCGTCGCCCGGTACGGCTCGACGGACGTGGACGTGGACTATCCCCTGCTGCGGGCGTTGCTGATGGGCGCCGTGGTGGCGGTCCTGCTGCCGGGCGCGCCGATGCCGGCGGCCCGGCTGCGGGCCGAGCTGTTCCAGCGCTACGGGCTGGACTGGGAGCTCGGTGTCCCGCCGGACGGCGGGCCGCCCGGCGGAACGTCTCCTTCACACCCTCAGCCCCCGGGTGTCGAGGGCGTCAGTGGTACTCGGGCTGACTCTGCACGTTGAGCCGGTCCAGCCACACCCGCCTCGCGCTCGCGGTGCGCCAGTCGTCCAGCCGCAGCACGTCGAGGCCCTTGGCGATGTCGTTCGAGTAGATGTGCCCGTTGTAGTAGTACGCCGACCAGGACCCGCCGAGTCCGAGCTTGTCCGTGGTCAGCGGGCCGCGTTCGAAGTACCCGATCTCCTTGGGCTGCGCGGAGTCGGTGAACTCCCACACCGAGACACCACCCTGGTACCAGGCCTGCACCATGATGTCGCGGCCACCGCCGACCGGGATCAGCGAGCCGTTGTGGGCCACGCAGTTCTCGGTGTCGGCCTGGTGCCGCGGGATCTTGAAGTAGCTGCGGAAGGCGAGCTTGCGCTGGTCCCCGCTGCCGGTGATGTCGTAGATCCCGTCGGCGCCCCGGTGGGGACCGGTGGCCTCGTTGCAGGTGGGGCCGCCACCGCCGCCGAGTTCGTCGGTGAACACCACTTTGTCCGCCCGCTCGTTGAAGGTGGCGGAGTGCCAGAACGCGAAGTTCACGTTGTCCTGCACCCGGTCGATGACCCGCGGCTGCTCGGGCTTGCTGATGTCGAAGAGGATGCCGTCGCCCATGCAGGCGCCGGCCGCCAGGTTCTTGGACGGCAGCACGGTGATGTCGTGGCAGCCGGTGGTCTTGGAGACTCCGGGGTTGGTGGGAGCGCCCGGGTTGCCGCCGTCGGGGAACAGGATCGGGAAGGCGACGACCGCGGCCTGCGTCGGCGCCTTCTTCGGGACCTTCACCACCGAGATGCCGTCGTGCGGGGGCTTGCAGTCGGGGAAGGCCTCGTTCGGTGAGTACGAGGCGACGTAGAGGTAGATGTCACGGCCGCCCGGCACCAGGGTGTGGGTGTGGGATCCGCAGTTGGTCTCGACGGACTTGATGTACTTGGGGTTCTTCTTGTCCTTGATGTCGAAGATCTTGATGCCCTCCCACGAGGACTTCTCCGTCGCGGGCTGCGAGACGCTGTTGCAGGAGTCGTCGCTGCGCGAGGAGTCGGTGGAGAGGAAGAGCAGGTCCCCGTAGACGGAGACGTCGTTCTGTCCGCCGGGGCACAGCACCTGGGTGACGGTCTTCGGCGCCTTCGGGTTGGCGATGTCGTAGATCGTGAAGCCGTTGTAGTTGCCCGCGTAGGCGTACCTGCCCTGGAAGGCCAGGTCGGAGTTGATGACGGCGGGGTCGGCACTGGGGATGTTGGCCAGGGGCTTGATGTTGGCGCTGTGCACGATCTCGTCCTGGCCGGGGATCTCGCCGGGGGCGAGCTCCCTGCCGTCGACGGGGCTCGCGCTGTGCTGGTTGCCGTTACCGGGCGATAAGTCACCCGGGTCGGGGGTGGCGGCCGCCGGTCCGGCGGTCACGAGCGCGGTGAGGAGCCCGGCCGCCGCGACGGCCGCTCCCACCCTTGCGCTGCGCGCTCTCGTGGTGTGGAACGAGCTCAACGTGCCCTCCCAAGGGAGTCCGATCGGTTCCGGTCGACAGGGGAACGGAACCAGGACCCCGGCAGTATCTTCCTTTCCATGGACATGGCAAAAGACCCCCGGGGCCGCAAGGCCTTACGCGCGCGGCTCGGCCCGCTCGCCGCAGCGGCCGCGGCCGCCGGTCTCGTGCTGGCACTCGCCGGCTGCCAGGGGGACGACCGGGCGGAGGGTTCCGAGGACGGACGCCCCGTGGTCGTCGCTCCGGGCAAGCCGGGCGAGAAGGCCCGCACGCTCACCCCCGAACAGGCCGCGAAGGAAAAGCCCGACGACAGCCCGAACGCCGCCGACCACGCGTACGTCCAGAACATGATCGAACATCACCGGCAGGCCCTGACGATGAGCGCGCTGGCGCCGGACCGGGCCTCGGCGGAGGGCGTCAAGCGGCTGGCGGAACGGATCACCGCCGCGCAGCAGCCCGAGATCGCGGCGATGGAGAAGTGGCTGACCCTCCATCCGGCGCCGTCGGCGAGCGCCGGCGGACCCGGGCACGACCACGGCGCGATGCCGGGCATGGCGACCGAACAGCAGCTGAAGGAGCTGTCCGGCGCCGCGGGAGCCGACTTCGACCGGCTCTTCCTGAAACTGATGACCGCCCACCACGAGGGCGCCCTGAAAATGGCCGGCGAGGCGCTGACCGGCGGCAACAACGTCGCGGTCGAGGAGATGGCCACGGAGGTGGTGGCCACGCAGAGCGCAGAGGTCCACCGGATGCGCGCGATGGGCTGACTGCCGGGGTAGCCGGTGTCATGCTGGGACCACCTGCGGGAGGAGCTCCGCCGTGCTTCGTGTCGCCGTCGTCGGATCGGGCCCCAGCGGGGTCTACGCGGCCCAGACGCTGGTCCAGCAGCGCGAGGTGCCCGGAGTGCGGGTCGACGTGCTCGACCGGCTGCCCGCTCCGTACGGGCTCGTGCGGTACGGGGTGGCGCCGGACCACGAGAAGATCAAGTCGCTGCAGGGCAGCCTGCGCACCGTGCTGGAGGACGAGCGGATCCGCTTCCTCGGGAACGTCGAGGTCGGCGGCGAGCTGCTGCCCACGCAGCGGCTGTTGGAGCTCTACCACGCGGTGGTGTACTGCGTGGGCGCGGCCCGGGACCGGCTGCTGGGGATCCCCGGCGAGGAGCTGGCCGGCGTGCATTCCGCGACGGCCTTCGTGTCGTGGTACAGCGGGCACCCGGACGCCGCCGCCGAGGTGTTCGACCTGACCGGGGTGGACTCGGCGGTCGTGGTCGGCGCGGGCAACGTCGCGGTGGACGTGACGCGGATCCTGGCCCGCGGCGCGGCGGAGCTGGCGCCGACCGACATGCCGCAGCCGGCGCTCGGCGCGCTCGCGGACAGCGGGGTGCGGCGGGTGGCGATGGTGGCCCGGCGCGGCCCTTCGCAGGGCAAGTTCACCACCAAGGAGCTGCGGGAGCTGGGGACGCTGCCGGACGTGGACGCCGTGGTGGACCCCGCCGAGGCGGCCCTCGACCCGGTGTACGGGGATCCTGCGGCGGCCGCGGCGCTGCCCGCGGTGGCGCGGCGGAACCTGGAGGTGCTGCGCGGCTGGGCAGAGGCCGGCCCGGGCCACGCGCCGCGCCGCATCGCCCTGCGGTTCTACCTGCGGCCGGTGGAGGTGCTCGGCGGGCCCGGGGGCCGGGTGACCGGCGTGCGTTTCGAGCGGACCGCCCCGGACGGCCGTGGCGGTGTGACCGGGACCGGTGTGTACGAGGACGTCGGGGCGCAGCTGGTCCTGCGTTCGGTGGGGTACAAGGGCGTCCCGCTGGCAGGTCTGCCCTTCGACCCGGACAAGGGCACGGTCCCGCACGCGGCGGGCCGGGTCGTGCGCGCGGGCCGGGCCTCGGTCGGCGAGTACGTGGCGGGCTGGATCAAGCGCGGTCCGACGGGAGTGATCGGCACGAACCGGCCCTGCGCCAAGGAGACGGCGTCCTCGCTGCTCCAGGACGCGGGGAGGCTGGCCCGGCGCGAACTGCCCGCCGGGGACCCCCTGGACGCGATGCGGGCGGCGGGCCTGCGGCCGGTGGAATGGCCGGGCTGGCAGGCCATCGAAGCGGCCGAGTCCGAGCTCGGCCGCTCACTGGGCCGCCGTTCGGTCAAGATCCCCGACTGGCAGGGGCTGCTGGACGCCGCCGGACTCAGGTGAGGATCCGGACCGGCCGCGCGTCCTCGGCGGCCGCCGCGGCGAGGACGCTGTCGAGGAGGCCGGGGAAGAGGTCCTCCAACTCGGTGCGGCGCAGGGCGTTGAGCTTGGTGGTGCCGCGGTAGGTCTGGCGCACGAGGCCGCTCTCCCGCAGGACGCGGAAGTGGTGGGTGGTCGTCGACTTGGTGACGGGCAGGTCGAAGTGCGAGCAGGCCAGTTCCGTGGCGGAGCCGGCCAGGTCCCGGACGATGGAGAGCCGCAGCGGGTCGGAGAGCGCGTGCAGGACGCCCTCCAGCCGGATCGCCGCCGCCTCGGGGTGGGCGAGGGCGCGGGCCGTGTCACGTTCCGTCATGTCCTTGCTCCGCTCGCTCGGCTGCCCCGGCCCCCATGGTACGAGAGTCGTCGTAGGAACAGGGCGGGTGCGGCTCGTGCGGCTCCGGCACGGGGCGCCGGAGCCGCACCGGCTTCACCAGGACCGGTGGTACTGGTCGGGCGTACGGAGCTCCGCGCCGAGTTCGACGGCAGCGCGGCGGGCCCAGTACGGGTCGCGCAGCAGTTCGCGGCCCAGCAGGACGGCGTCGGCCTCGCCGTTGGCCAGGATCTTCTCGGCCTGCTCCGGTTCGGTGATCAGACCGACGGCGGCCGCGGGGAGGCCGGTCTCCGCCTTGACCCGCGCGGCGAACGGCACCTGGTAGCCCGGGCCGACCGGTATCTCCACCCTGGGGGCCAGGCCCCCGGTGGAGACGTCGAGGAGGTCCACGCCGTGCTCCTGGAGCAGCCCGGCCAGGCGGACCGTCTCGTCGGCGGTCCAGCCGTCCTCCTCCAGCCAGTCGGTGGCGGAGATCCGGAAGAACAGCGGGAGCTCCTGCGGCCACACCGCCCGTACGGCGTCCACGACTTCGAGGGCGAGGCGGGTGCGGTTCTCGAACGAGCCGCCGTACGCGTCGGTGCGCTTGTTGCTGAACGGGGAGAGGAACTCGCCGATGAGGTAGCCGTGGGCGCCGTGGATCTCGACGATCTCGTAGCCCGCGGCCAGGGCGCGCTCGGCGGCGGCCGCGAACTGGCCGACGATCCCGGTGATCTCATCGGCCGTCAGCTCGTGGGGCGCCGGGCGGTCCGCGTCGAACGGCACGGCGCTCGGGGCGACCGGCAGCCAGCCGTGCGCCTCGGGCCCGACCGGGCCGCCGCCCTTCCAGGTCCGGTCGGTGGAGGCCTTGCGTCCGGCGTGCGCGATCTGGATGCCGGGAACGGCGCCCTGGGCCTTGAGGAAGGAGGTGATCCTTCGCAGCGCCTCGACCTGGGTGTCGTTCCAGATGCCGAGGTCATAGGGGGAGATCCGGCCTTCCGGGGAGACGGCGGTGGCCTCCTGGATGATCAGGCCCGTGCCGCCGACGGCGCGGGCGGCGTAGTGCGCGAAGTGCCAGTCGTGCGCCACGCCCGCGGCCGGGCCGGTGGGCTCGGCGCTGTACTGGCACATCGCGGCCATCCACACGCGGTTCGGGATGGTGACCGAGCGAAGCGTGTAGGGAGCGAACAGGGCAGCGAAACCAGCGGGGGCAGCACTCATCAGGGCTCTCCAGGACGTCACCGGGCCGCCGGGACCGGCGGCTAAGTACGAGAATCACCGTACTACGAATCTCTTCGTACTACGAGACCTCTCGTACTAGCGCGTCGAGCTCCGCACGCAGCGCCTCCGCCAGCGCGGGCAGGTCCGGGACGGCTGCCGCGTCCGCCACGAGGCCGTAGTGGACCGTTCCCTTGTACGTGGAGACCGCGACGGCCAGGGACTGCCCGCGGGCCAGCGGGGCGAGCGGGTAGACCTCGCCGACCCGGCTCCCGCCGAGCGAGAAGGTCAGACCGGGCAGCGGGACGCTGGTGACCAGGATGTCGAAGAGCAGCCGGGCGGCCTGGGCGACGAGCGGTCCGCCGAGGCGGTGGCCGAGCGGGTGGACGTGGTCGGCGAGCAGGGCGACGGCCCCGGCGCCGCGGGCGGGTCCGGCGTCCTTGTTGCGGTCCATGGCGGCCCGGACGCGGTCCAGGCGCAGCAGCGGGTCCCGCTCGGCGAGCGGAAGCCGCAGCAGGTAGCCGGAGAGCCGGTTGCCGCCGCCGGTTCCGGGTCTGCCCCGGCGGGACACGGGGATCAGGGCGCGGGGGCCCGGTCCGCTGGGCGCCGGCTCGCCGCGGCCCTCCATCCAGCGCCGCAGCGCGCCGGCGACCAGGCAGATGAGCACGTCGTTGACGGTGCCGCCGGCGGCCTTGCGGACCAGGCTGACCTCGTCGAGGTCGAGGGCGAGGCCCGCGACCGTACGGGACCCCGCGCCGGGGCCAGCGGTGAGGACCGGGGGGACCCCGAGCGGCAGCCCGGCGCGGGCCACGGCGGCGCCGATCTCCAGGGCCTGGCCGACGTCCTGGACGCGGGCCGCGAGGATTCCGGAGAGCCGGCGCAGGACCGGGGCGGCCTGCGGGCCGGGGCCGGGACCGCCGGTCCGACGCGGAGCGGGGCGCGGGGCCGGGCCCGACGGCGGACGCAGGGACGCGCCTTCGTCGAACAGCGCCGCGGCCAGGGCGAGCGCGCCGAGCCCGTCGGCGAGGGCGTGGTGGAACTTGAACAGCACCGCGAAGGAGTCCGGGTCCGGCCCGGCCAGTACGTGCGCCTCCCAGGGCGGCAGGCTCCGGTCCAGCGGCCGGGCCATCAGCGGTCCCGCGGCCTCGTGCGGCGGGACCCGCGTGGGCACGAGGAAGACGTGGCGCGCCGGGTCGAACCCCGGGTCCGGCGACCACGCGGCCGCGCCGACCGGCAGCAGGACGTCCCGGATCCGGCGGCGCAGGCCGGGTACGCCGGCGCAGCGGGCGGTGAGCAGCTCCGCGGCGTGCTCGGCGGCCCCGGGCCCGGCGGCCCTGAAGACGGCCAGCGCGCCGAGGTGCATGGGGTGGGCGGCGGATTCGATCCGCCAGAAGGCGAGGTCGAGCGGGGACAAATGCTCCGTGGCCACGTACATCCTCTCGCGTGCGGCAGCAGTGGCCTGAAGTCAATCTATTCGGAACATCTCCACGCAAGCAGCGATCGTTTCCGGCGGGTAAATGATCGGTATTAATCGGCCGCCCGGAACCCCGCGCCGCCGCCGGGGCGCTGTCAGTGGGCGGGTGCAGACTGACCGGGAAGAGACGGACAGCTCGGAGAACACGACCACCCCGAAGACATGGACGACGAAGTCCGGAGGTGCCGGCCATGGCCGACGTACTGCTGCTCGTGGGTACCTGCAAGGGGCTCTTCATCGGCCGCCGCCGGGGCGAGGGGCGCTGGGAGTTCGACGGGCCCCATTTCAACGCCCAGGCGGTCTACGCGGCCGCCGTCGACCGGCGGGGCCCGGTACCCCGGCTGCTGGTCGCCGGGGACAGCTCGCACTGGGGGCCGTCCGTCTTCAGCTCCGACGACCTCGGGGCGACCTGGAACGAGCCCGCCGAGGCCGCGGTGAAGTTCCCCAAGGACACCGGCGCCTCGCTGGAGCGCGTCTGGCAGCTCCAGCCGGCCGGGCCCGAGGCCCCGGACGTGGTCTACGCGGGGACGGAACCGGCCGCGCTGTTCCGCTCGACCGACCGGGGCGCGACCTTCGAGCTGGTCCGCCCGCTGTGGGAGCACCCCAGCCGGGGCAGCTGGCAGCCGGGCGGCGGCGGCGAGGGGCTGCACACGGTGATCACCGATCCGCGCGACGCGGACGCCGTGACGGTGGCCGTCTCCACCGCCGGGGTGTTCCGGACGAAGGACGGCGGGTCCAGCTGGGAGCCGTCCAACGACGGGGTGTCGGCCGTCTTCCTGCCCGATCCGCACCCCGAGTTCGGCCAGTGCGTGCACAAGATCGCCCAGGACTCCGGGAACACCGACCGGCTGTACCTGCAGAACCACTGGGGCGTCTACCGCAGCGACGACGCCGGGGCCCGGTGGACCGACATCGGCGGCGGACTGCCCTCCGACTTCGGCTTCGCGGTGGCCGCCCACCCGCACCGGCCGGACACCGCCTACGTCTTCCCGCTCAACGCCGACTCCGACCGGGTCCCGGCCGAGCACCGGTGCCGGGTCTTCCGCACGCGGGACGCGGGCGCCAGCTGGGAGCCGCTGTCGCACGGCCTGCCCGCCGGGGACCACTACGGCACGGTGCTCCGCGACGCCTTGTGCACGGACGACGCGGACCCGGCGGGCGTCTACTTCGGCAACCGCAACGGCGAGCTCTACGCCAGCCACGACGACGGCGAGAGCTGGCGGCTGCTGGCCGGGCACCTGCCCGACGTGCTGTGTGTGCGGGCGGCGACGATCGGCCAGTAGAGTGATCCACCGTGGCAGCAAGACCGTTGAACGAGATCGTCGAGCCGGGCTGGGCCCGGGCTCTGGAGCCGGTGGCGGGTCAGATCGCCGCGATGGGCGACTTCCTGCGCGCCGAGATCGCGGCGGGCAGGACCTACGTCCCGTCCGGGGCGAACGTCCTGCGCGCTTTCCAGCAGCCCTTCGACGAGGTCAAGGTGCTGATCGTGGGCCAGGACCCGTACCCCACCCCGGGGCACGCGGTGGGCCTGTCCTTCTCGGTCTCGCCCGAGGTGCGGCCGGTGCCGCCGAGCCTCGACAACATCTTCCTGGAACTGCACCGGGACCTCGGCACCGGCCGGCCCGCGAACGGTGACCTCACCCCGTGGACCCGGCAGGGCGTGCTCCTGCTCAACCGCTCGCTCACCACCGCGCCCCGCAGGTCCAACGCCCACCAGGGCAAGGGCTGGGAGGCCGTGACGGACCAGGCCATCCGGGCCCTCGCCGCGCGCGGCAAGCCACTGGTGTCCATCCTGTGGGGCCGGGCGGCCCGCAACCTGCGGCCGTTGCTCGGCGAGCTGCCGGTGGTGGAGTCCTCCCACCCCTCCCCCAAGTCGGCCGATTACGGATTCTTCGGATCCAGGCCGTTCAGCAGGACGAACGAGCTGCTGGTGGGCCAAGGTTCACAGCCCGTGGACTGGCGCTTGCCGTCCGTCAGTTGACGGTATCTGCCATTCACCGGATAAATACGGACAGATACCCCAAGAGATGGCCCTGCCCGAACACCCGGTTCCGATAAGCCAGTAGCATGCGGCGCCATGAGCTCCCCCACTGGGCCCGCAAATGGCCTGCCCGTACGAATGCCGCGACCCCGCCAGACCGGACGGCACCGCCGGCCCGAGCCCGCGGCGGCGCCCGAGGGCGCGCCCGCGCTGGTGCTCGCCGTGCCCGGTGCCCCCTCGGCCGCCTCGCGGGGGCTGGCGGAAGAGATCATCAGCATCGGTCGGTCCGAGCTGCCGGGCCTCGACGCCCGGATCGGCTTCCTCGACGGTGACGACGCCTCCGAGTTCCCGTCCCTGTCCGGCGTGCTGACCGCCGTCGCGACCGAGCGGGTCGCGCGCGCGGAGTTCGCCCGCGCCGCCGGCCACGAGGTGCCCGCGCCGACCGGCCCGGACGCCGTGGTGGTCCCGCTGCTGGCCGGCCCCGACGGTGATCTGCTCCGCCGGGTCCGCCAGGCGCTGATGGACTCCTCGGCCGCCGCCGAGCTGGCCGACGTACTCGGCCCGCACCCGCTCCTCGCCGAGGGCCTGCACGTGCGGCTGTCCGAGGCCGGCCTGGCCCGCGCCGACCGCGCCCGGCTCTTCACCGTGACCACCGCCGCAGACGGCATCGTCCTGGCCACCACGGGTGGCGAGGAGGCCGTACAGGCCGCCGGGATCACCGGGATGTTGCTCGCCGCCCGGCTCGCCGTGCCGGTCATGGCGGCCGCGCTCGACGAGGAGGGCTCGGTGGCCGCGGTCGCCGAGCAGCTGCGCCGCGAGGGCTCCACGCAGGTCGCGCTCGCCCCGTACCTGATCGGCCCGGAGGCCGCCGACGGCCTGCTGGACAGCGCCTGCAAGGACGCCGACTGCAGCGCCGCCGAGGTGCTCGGCGCGTACCCCGCGCTCGGCAAGCTCGCCGTCGCGCAGTACGCCGCGGCTCTCGGGATCACCCAGGGCGCCGCCACGCACTGAACCGCCCGCCACGACCTGAAGGGCCCCCGCCGTCGGCGGGGGCTCTCGGCGTCCGCGGACCTCAGACGGACCGGCCGAAGACCACGCAGGTGGCCGCCGGCACCGCCACCGAGCCGGCCTCGCGCGGCTGCCCGGTCAGGGGGTCGAGGTCGAACCAGGTGACGTCTCCCGAGTGCTCGTTGGCCGCGTACAGGCGGCGCCCCGAGGGGTCGGCGGCGAGGTCGCGCGGCCAGCTGCCGCCGCAGCCCACGACACCGGTGAGCTGCGGCTTCTCGGCGCCTCCGGCGAGGGAGAGGGTGGCGATGGTGTCGGTGCCGCGGATGGCGGCCCAGACGAAGCGGCCGTCGGCCGAGGCGACGACCGCCGAGGGATAGGCCCGCACGGCCCCCGACGGGCCCGCGGAGGCCACCGGAACCTCTCCGACCGGTTCCAGTCGCCCGGAGACCGCGTTCCACCGGCAGACGGTCAGCTGCGGCTCCAGCTCGTGCAGTACGTACGCCACCGTGCCGTCCGGGTGGAAGGCGAGGTGGCGGGGTCCGGTCCCGGCCCGCAGCGCGGTCTCGGCGTGCAGCCGCGGTTCCCCGGTTTCCGGATCGAGCGCGCAGACCCGGACGGAATCGGTGCCGAGGTCGACGCTGAGCACCCAGCGGCCGCTCGGGTCGGGCAGCACCTGGTGGGCGTGCGGCCGCTCCTGGCGGTCGGCGTCGATGCCGCAGCCGTGGTGTGCGAGCACGGCGGCGGGCCCCTCCGGGCGGCCGTCGGCGGCGAGCGGGAGGCTGCTGACGCTGCCGGAGGTGTAGTTGGCGGTGAGCAGCCGGCGCCCGGCCAGGCTGAGGTGGGTGGGACCGGAGCCGCCGACGTCGACGGGCGGGCCGAGGGGCGCCAGGCCCGCGGCGGTGGGCGTGAAGGCGGTCACCGTCCCCCGTCCGGTCTCGCTCACCGCGTAGAGCACGCCGGTGTCCCGGGCGAGCGTGAGGTACGAGGGGTCCGCCACGGCGGCGCCCGTGGCCGCGATCGGGGTCAGGGCTCCCGTGGCCGGATCGACGGCCGCGGTGGTGACACCGCGGCCGCCCCCGGAGGTGAACGAGCCGATGTAGGCCCGGTGTCCGCCGTCTTGGTCCGTGCTGTCCGCGCCGCCCACGGGAGGCCCCTCTCCGCTTTCGGATCCGTCCGGGGCGACGGTAACGGAAGGGTCTAGACCAAGTCCCGCCCCTGGGCCCGGTCCTGTGCGCCGGAGTGGTGGACGTACGCGGTATTGCTGCGGCGGTCCTCGTAGGTGCGGTGGAAGACCGGGGTCGCGGCGCCGGAGATCGGCGGCACGATCCAGGACCAGTCCGCGCCCACCTCGCGGCCCTTGCGCTCCTCCCGTGCCATGTGGGACAGGAAGCGCCGGGACTCGGAGTGGTGGTCGGCGATGGTGACCCCCGCGCGGTCGAAGGAGTGCAGGACCGCCCGGTTGAGCTCGACGAGCGCGCGATCCTTCCACAGCGAGCGGTCGCTGGAGGTGTCCAGGCCGAGGCGGCGCGCGACGGCGGGCAGGAGGTTGTACCGGTCGGTGTCGGCGAGGTTGCGGGCGCCTATCTCGGTGCCCATGTACCAGCCGTTGAACGGGGCGGCCGGGTAGTGGATGCCGCCGATCTCCAGGCACATGTTGGAGATGGCGGGCACGGCGTGCCAGCGCAGCCCCCAGTCCGCCCAGCCCTCGTCCTCGGGGTGGCCGATCGGGACCTCCAGGACGGCGTCCGCCGGGGTGTCGAACCAGCGGGGCTTGTCGTCGACGCCCTGGACCACCAGCGGCAGGAGGTCGAAGGGGGTGCCGGCGCCGCCGGTCCAGCCGAGCCGGAGCAGGGCCTCGGTGAGCGGGGCGTTGCGCGCGTCGCCGACGGTGACGGAGTGGTGGTCCCCGTATCCGGCGTACCGGACCAGCTGCTCGCTCCAGATCAGCGGTCCGGGGCGGTCCGGGGCGGCCGGGGCGAAGACCGTGATCGTGGGCCGGATCCGGCCGCCGTTGGTCGCCTCGCGCAGGTGCCCGAAGCATGCGTCGGCGATCTCGGCGCCTTCGGTGAGCTCCCGGCGGTCACGGACCCGCAGGGAGTTCCAGTAGAGCCTGCCTATGCAGCGGTTGCTGTTGCGCCAGGCCACGCGGGCCCCGTGGACCAGCTCCTCGGGCGAGTGCCGGTAGGTGCCGGTCTCCGCGAGCTCGGCCCGCACGGCGGCGAGCCGGGCACGCGGATCACCGGCGCCCTGGTTCTCCCGGTGGAAGAGCCGGATGAACTCCTCGGCCGCTTCCCACACCTGAGCGGTGGTGGAGCGCTGTTGAAGTATTTCCATTCCGGGCGGTTACCCCCTGTCCGACCAGATCCACCCTGTACATGCCGGATGAATGTGCAATTCACCATGCCCCGTTGTACGGGTCACAGGTCAGCGTCGTGCGCCAGGCACGTTCGGAACACTCCTCCGAGTGGTCTCCAGGGAACGGACTGCGGGCGCGCCGCCGAACGGCGTACTATCCGCCGGAATCCCGGGGTTGACCCACCGCGCGACGGGTCAGCGGCAGGGCCGGCTCATGAACAGCGCCCGCTCGCCGGCGGCGGGCGTGCCGCCGTACAGGGTGGTGTCGAGGCCGCAGAGGGTGAATCCCATGCGCCGATAGGCGTGCACGGCCGGGGCGTTGACCGAGCTGACCTCCAGCCAGAGGTGATCGGCGCCGCGTTCACGGGCGAACGCGTCCGCGCACTCCATCAGGGCGCGGCCGATGCCGCGGCTGCGATGGCCGGGCGAGACCTCGATGTCCTCGATCGTCAGCCGCCGGTTCCAGGCGGCGTAGCCGACGGCGGCGAAGCCGCACACCCGGCCGCCGTCGAGGGCCACGAAGGTCCGGGCGTCCCCGGCGGTGTCCCGGCCGCCGCCGAGCCCCTGCTCGTCGTGTTCCTCGGGCGGGAACTCCTTGTACAGCGGCGGATCGGCGGGGATCTCGCGGAGCATGAATCCGAAGCCGGATCCGGCGGCGTCCACCTCGAAGACGGTGTCGGTGGTGAAGGAGCCGTCCAGGGCCTCGATGGCTCCCGCGTCCTCGGGGCGGGCGGGGCGGTAGACGATGCCGTCGGCGGAGCCGTGTGCGGTGGTCATGGGATCCACGGTACGCAAAAAATCCCCCGGCGGAATTGACTGCCGAGGGACGGAAGAGCGTATATTTAATGTTTCATGACTTCACCGAAAGCGAAGGCATGAAGAAGCTCACGAGGACACCGTATCGCGCCAGGAGTGCAATTGTCAACCGAGGAATTCCGGAAAGAACAGCAATTCGTCGACGGTCTCTACGCGCGCCTCGATCACCTGCGTGACCAGGCCGAACGTGCCGTCGAGGGGGCATTGCGCGATGTGGGGACCGGGTATCAGGCGCGCCTGGAGCGCGATGTCCTGGTCGCGGAGCAGTCCGGTCTGCTATCCGCGCTGAATGCCGGCGAGAACGGCCTGTGTTTCGGCCGGCTGGAGTTCTCCGACGGCCGCGACCACCACATCGGCCGCATCGGAATCCGCGCGGACGACGCCGAGCGCACGCCACTGGTCCTGGACTGGCGGGCGGACGTGGCCCGCCCGTTCTACCTCGCCACCGGCCACACCCCCATGGGGCTGCGGCGCCGCCGCCACATCAGCAGCCGGGGGCGGGCCGTGACCGGCCTGCACGACGAGATCCTCGACCTGACCGACGCGGAGCGCACCGGGTACGAGGGCGCCGACGCGGACGCCGTGCTGCTCGCCGCCCTCGATGCGGCCCGGACCGGCCGGATGCACGACATCGTGCGCACCATCCAGGCCGAACAGGACCGGGTCATCCGGTCCACGCACCGCGGGGTGCTGGTCGTCGAGGGCGGCCCCGGCACCGGCAAGACGGCGGTGGCGCTCCACCGCGCCGCGTACCTGCTGTACGCGCACCGGGAGCTGTTGGCCAAGCGCGGGGTGCTGATCGTCGGACCCGGCCCGGCCTTCCTGGGCTACATCGGCGGGGTGCTGCCCGCGCTCGGCGAGACGGGCGTCCTGCTCGCGACCCCGGGCGAGCTCTTCCCCGGGGTCCACGCGACGGGCACCGACCGCCCCGGGGCGGCCGCGGTGAAGGGCCGGGCCGCGATGGCGGAGGTGCTGGCCCGGGTCGTCGCCGACCGGCAGTGCCTGCCGCAGACGGTGCCGGCGGACACCGGCGAGGAGTACGACACCGTCCCCGAGCCCGCGCTGGAGATCGACCACGACGACTACGGGACCCTGCTGCTGGACCGCACGATGGCGTACGAGGCGCGGGACCGGGCCCGGGCCACCGGACTGCCGCACAACCAGGCGCGTCCCGCCTTCGCCTTCCCGGTCATCGACGCGCTCACGGCGCAGCTCGCCGACCGGCTCGGGGCCGATCCGTACGGCGGACCGAACCTGCTGGGTGCGGACGACGTGGCCCAGCTGGGCAAGGAGATCGCGATGAGCCCCGCGGTGCAGGCCGCGATCGACTCGCTGTGGCCCTCGCTCACGCCCGAGCAGCTCGTCGGCGACTTCCTGGCGGAGCCCACGCACCTGCCCGCGCACGAGACGGAGCTGATCCGGCGCGAGCCGTCCGCGCGGCCGCGGTGGACCCCGGCCGACGTGCCGCTGCTGGACGAGGCGGCCGAACTGCTCGGGGAGGACGACACCGCCCGGCGCGCCGCCGAGGAGCGCGAGCGGCAGCGGCGCATCTCGTACGCGCAGGGCGTGCTGGACCTGTCGCAGGGATCCGAGTCCTACGAGTTCGAGGACGAGGAGAGCGAGTTCCTCGCGGCGCACGACATCATCGACGCCGAGCGGATGGCCGAGCGCCACGAGGAGGCCGACCACCGCAGCGCGGCCGAGCGGGCCGCGGCGGACCGCACCTGGGCCTTCGGGCACGTCATCGTGGACGAGGCGCAGGAGCTGTCGGAGATGGCGTGGCGGCTGCTGATGCGGCGCTGCCCCACCCGTTCCATGACGCTGGTCGGCGATCCGGCGCAGACCGCCGACGAGGCGGGCTGCGGCTCCTGGGAGCGCATCCTCGGCCCCTACGTGGGCGAGCGCTGGGAGCTGGTCCGGCTGGGGGTCAACTACCGGACGCCCGCCGAGATCATGGAGGTGGCGGCGGCCGTACTGCGCGCCCGCGATCCCGGCTTCGAGCCGCCGAGCTCGGTGCGGACCACTGGCGTCCGGCCGTGGGCGCTGGCGGCAGGGAACCTGGCGGAGGCGGTCGGGGAGGCGGTCCGGCGGGAGCTGCCGCAGGAGGGGCGGCTCGCGGTGATCGCGCCGCGGGCGCTGCACGCCCCGCTCGCCGCCGGGCTGCCGGGGGTACGGGCCGGGGCCGAGCCGGACCTGACCCGGGCGGTGGTGCTCCTCGACCCGCGCCAGGCCAAGGGGCTGGAGTTCGACACGGTGATCGTGGTCGAGCCGGCCGACCTCCGGCCGAGCGACCTGTACGTGGCGCTCACCCGGGCCACCCAGGCCCTCGGCGTGGTGCACACCGAGGGCCGGCTGCCGGCGGGCCTGGGCCCGGAGGGGCTGATCAGGCGCTGATGACCAGCGGCGCCCGCGGGTCGGTGCGCAGCGGGGTGGCGAGCGCGACGAGGGCGTGTTCGAGGCCGTGCAGGTGGGCGAGGGCCGGCTCCGCCGGTGCGGGCAGGGCCGGCGTCGTCGGCGCGGGCTCGGGGGCGCCCTGCGGCGCGGTCAGGGCCAGGGCGGCCGCCTCGACGCGCCAGCAGGCGGCGGCCAGCCGGGCGTCGTGCGAGGCCTGCGGGTCGGCGGCCACGGCGACCAGGCCGCGCACCTCCCGGGCGCAGTCGTCGAGCAGCGCCAGGACCTGCCGGGCGCGGGCCTTGCGGGCGCGCAACGGGCTCAGCGGGTGGACGAGGGGCGCCAGGGCCATCCGTACGCGGCCCAGCAGCAGTTCCAGCTCGGCGGCGTGGGGGGCCGGGTCGGCCTCGGGATTTCCGGCGAGGCGGTCCAGGGAGGCCGCGGTGGAGGCGCGCACGCAGTGCAGGGCGCGCTGGATCCAGGCGTCGTTCGCGGCGTGGGTGGTCACCGGGAGGATGATCACGACGGCGAGGGCGGCGCCGAGCGCGCCGATCGCGGTCTCCTGGAAGCGCAGGAGCAGCAGCCCGGGGTGCAGGACGCCGAGGAGCCCGTAGAGCAGCCCGGCCATGACGGTGACGAAGAACATCATCCAGGAGTACGAGGGGGCCGCGGTGTAGAAGATCCCGAAGACGCATACGGCGACGAGGGCGGCGGTCGGCACGGGCGCGCCGTGCAGCGGTACGGCGACGAGCAGCCCGGCGGCGATGCCGGTGACGGTGCCGACGACCCGGCGGAAGCCGCGGACGAGGGTCTCGCCCCGTGAGGCGGTGTTGACGAAGATCCACCAGGCGGTGCCGACGGCCCAGTACCAGCGGTCCTCGGAGAGCGCCTGGCCGATGCCGAGGGCGAAGGTGCAGGCGGCGGTGGCTTGGAAGGCCTGGCGGGTGGTGGGTCGTGCGAGCCCGGTGCCCGGCAGCCCGGGCGGCGCCGCGGCGGGCGGGGTGCGCCGCTCGATGGGCCACAGCGCGAAGCGCACGGCTCCGGCGGCGAGGAGCGCCAGCCCGACGGCCGCGTACAGCTCGGGCAGCTGCCCGGGCCGGGCGTGCAGGAACTGGGTGACGAAGAACATCATGAAGCCGAAGATCCCGAGGGCGTGTCCGCGCGGGCCGAAGCGCCGGGCATAGACCCCGGCGAACACGACGGCGAGGAAGGCGGCGTCACGGGCCAGGGGCACCCCGTGGAGGGTGGTGGCCAGCGCGAGGACGGGGAACCCGGCGACGGGCAGCAGGGCGGTGGTGGCGCGCTGGGCGGGGACGTCGGCGTCGAGCACCGTGAAGAGGGCGAGCAGGGCCGCCAGTCCCCCGGTGATGGAGGCGGTCAGGGAGAGACCGCACAGCTCGGCGAGGGCCACGGCGGCGCCGACGCCGATCACTGCGCGAGCCGAGTTCCTGAGTCTCGAACGCCCCGGATCCGGAGCCACGAACATCCTCTTCACGGCGGTGTGCCGCCCCCCTTGCGATGGTGCGCGCCGGCCGGCGGCCGCCCGGGGGTGGTGGGCGGCGTACGGGCACGGCGAAGGCGCCACGGTCCGGAGCGGCGTCGTTGCCGTCCGGCGCTGCGCGGCGCCGAAAGTACATGGATACGACACAGATAAGCATCTGCGGGCCCGGTGGCTCAACCGGGGCCCCGGTCACTGGGCCATTGGCACAGCGCGGGCGCGCGCTCTTCGGCCGGCGGGGTGCCAACGGCCCGGCCCGGCGCCGCGTCCACGGCGGCGTTCCGTTTGCCGGCCGTGCGGGTCCGGGGGCACTTCCGGGCGGCGCCGCGCACCCGGCCCGGTCGGGGCACATCGGCCGTGGTCGGAAACCAGCCGAATCGGCCGGGCCGTCGCGAGCGTTCTCCCCACCTCCCGCAGGGGCGCCCGGCAGGTTCCCACCGGGTCCTGACAGCGCGGACGGCCGTCCCGTACCGCCGGGGCGGCCGGTCGGAGGCACAGTCCGTTTCAGGACAGGCCTCCGCGCCCCAACAACGCTGCCCCGCCCGCATCATGACCTGTTGTCAAGGCCGACTCACCGAGCAGATAAGATCCCGGGCTGTTGTCCAATGATCTTTCGCTTTCGATCGTTTGAGGGTTCTGATGGTTCGAGAGGGATCGTCGCCCGGCAGTCCAGGGCCCACCTCACCCGCCGTATGGGCGCTGCCCGCCCTGCTGACCGCGGCACTGTCGGCAGTCGCCGTGGCCTTGGTGTCCGCACCTGCCCGCACCCCGGTGGCCTGGGTCGGCGCCGCGGCCTTCGTCGCCGTCGCGCTCTCCTGTGGTGAGGCCGCCCGGCGAGGCAAGGCCGTGGCGGCGCTCAAGGCCAGAGTGGCCGCGCAGGACGAGGCCCTGTGGCGGCAGCAGGCCGAGACCGTACGGCTGGCCGAGACGCTGCTGCCCGATGTCGTGGCGCGCCTGCGCAAGGGTGAGTTCCCCGAGGACGTGCTCACGTCCCTGGAGGACCCCGGTATTTACCAGCCCGGACTGACACCCGAGTTCCGGGCGGCCCACCACGCGGTGCTGCGCTCGGTGCTCGATGCCGTGGTCGCCGAGGAGGACCTGCGCGACTCCGCGCAGCGGGCCTTCGTGAACATCGCCCGTCGTGTCCAGGCGATCGTGCACCAGCAGGCACAGGAACTGCGGGAGATGGAGGACCGGCACGGCCAGACACCGGCCGTCTTCGGCGATCTGCTGCGGCTTGACCACGGCACCGCGCTCATCGGCCGGCTCGCCGACTCCATCGCCGTACTCGGCGGTGCACGGCCCGGCCGCCAGTGGAGCAAGGCCGTGCCGCTGTACAGCGTGCTGCGCGGCGCCATGTCGCGGATCATCGACTACCAGCGCGTGGAGCTCCACTCCGTCTCCCAGGTCGCCGTCGTCGGGCCCGCGGTCGAGCCGCTCATCCACGCACTGGCCGAGCTGCTCGACAACGCGACCCGCTACTCCCCGCCGCAGACCAAGGTCCACCTGACCGCCGTCGACGTGAACTCGGGCATCGCCATCGAGATCGAGGACGGCGGCCTGAGCATGAGCGAAGAGGCCCGCAAGCGGGCCGAGCGCATGCTGCGCCAGGCGCAGGAGGGCATCGACCTCACGGACCTGGGCGAGACGCCCCGACTGGGCCTCGCCGTGGTCGGCCGGCTCTCGCAGGCGTACGACTTCCGGGTGTCGCTGCGCTCCTCGGCCTACGGCGGCGTACGCGCCGTCCTGGTCATCCCGCAGGGACTGATCACGACCGTCTCGACCGCGACCGGCGTCGCCCACGGCATCGGCAGCGCTTCGGGACCCCGTGCCGCCCTGGAGCCGGTGGCCACCGCACCGTCGCAGCCGACGCAACAGACACAGCAGACACAGCAGGCACAGCCGCCGCGCCCGGCCACGGGACCGCGGCACCCGGTGACCATGGACGAGGTGCCCATCGTGACCGAGCGGGCACCGAACGGACTGCCGCAGCGGCGCCGCAAGAACCGCGCGACGGCGCCGGCCGAGCCCGCGCCCGCCCCGCGGACCGCTCCGGCCGCCACGGACCAGACCGAAGCGCAGCCCGGCATGTGGCTGGCCGCCTTCCAGAGCGGCCTGTCCGGGGACAGCCAGGCCGGCGCAAGCCAGAACACAGACGTCTCGCCGGCCTCGGCGAGCAAGGGGGAACAGCCATGAGTCAGCAGCAGACCAACATGGACTGGATGCTCAAGGACCTGGCCGAGAGCGTTCCGCAGACCCGGCACGTCATCGTGCTCTCCGCCGACGGCCTGCGGATGGCCCAGTACGGCGCGGAGACCGACACGGCCGACCGGCTCGCCGCCGCCTGCGCCGGACTCCAGAGCCTCGCCGGCGCGGTCGCCTCCGAACTCCCGAACAGCAACGGCCGGATGAGACTGGTCGTGATCGAGATGGACGGCGGGTTCTTCTACCTGATGGCGGCCGGCGCCGGTGCCTACCTCGCGGTGCTGGCCAACGAGGGCGTGGACGCCGGGCTGATGGGCCAGCGCATGCGCGACCTCGTGGCGCGGATCGGAGAGCACCTCAGCAGCCCGCCGCGCAGCGACAGGCAGCCCGCGTGAGTGACCCGGGCAACGGCTGGGAAGACGGCAGTCCCGAGCGGCTGTACGTCATCACGGGCGGTCGCAGCGGACCGTTAGTGCCCACCCGCCGCCTCGACCTGGTCACGCTCATCGTCGCCAGGTCGGGGCCCAAGCCCGGCATGCAGCCGGAACACGCGGCCATCATGCGGCTGTGTCAGGCACCCCTCTCGGTGGCCGAGATCTCCGCGTACCTCGGCCTGCCGGTGAGCGTGGTCACCGTACTGGTCGACGATCTGATCACCGCGGGCCAGGTGCTCTCCCGCGCACCCGTCGCCCGCGCCCAACTCCCCGACCTGGCATTGATTGAGGCAGTCATCGATGGACTTCGAAAGCTCTGAGCGGCCCGCCGGGCCGCGGCGCGAGGACGTACTGCCGGCCACGGCCGCCGCCGCGGTCAAGGTGGTGATCGTGGGCGGCTTCGGGGTCGGCAAGACGACCCTGGTCGGCTCGGTGAGCGAGATCCGGCCGCTGACCACCGAGGAGACGATGACCCAGGCCGGGGTCGGCGTCGACGACACGGCGGGCGTGGAGCGCAAGAGCTCCACCACCGTGGCCATGGACTTCGGCCGGATCAGCATCAACGAGGAACTGGTGCTGTACCTCTTCGGCACCCCCGGCCAGCAGCGTTTCTGGTTCCTCTGGAACGGCCTGTTCGAGGGCGCGCTGGGCGCGGTGGTCCTGGTCGACACCCGCCGCCTGGAGGTCAGCTTCGACGTGATCGGCCGGCTGGAGGAGCGCGGGGTGCCCTTCGTGGTCGCCGTCAACTCCTTCCCCGACGCGCCCGAGCACCCCGTCGAGGACCTGCGCAGCGCCCTCGACCTGCCCGCGTCGGTCCCGCTGGTGCTCTGCGACGCCCGGCGGCGCGAATCCAGCCGTGACGTCCTGATGACGCTGATGCGCTATCTGCACTCCCTCGCCGTGACCCCGGAGGCCTCGTGAGCACCTTCCCGTCCCCCGCAGCGTCCACCCCGCCGCCGGGCTGCCCCGCGCACCGGCTCTACGGCCCCGAGGCCGAAGCCGATCCGATGGGGCTGTACGAGAAGCTGCGTGCCGAGCACGGCGCGGTGGCCCCCGTCCTCGTACAGGGCGACCTGCCGGCCTGGCTGGTGCTCGGCCACCGGGAGAACCTGGACGTGGCGCGTACGCCGTCCCGGTTCTCCCGGGACCCCCGGCTCTGGCGGGACATGCAGGCGGGCAACGTCCCCCAGGACCATCCGCTGACCCCCATGACCGCGTGGCAGCCGGTGTGTCACTTCGTCGACGGCGCCGAGCACGAGCGGCTGCGCGGGGCGCTCACCGAGTCGCTCGAGCGCTTCGACCGGCGCGGCGTACGGCGGTACGTCAAGCGCTTCGCCGACCAGCTGATCGACGGCTTCGCCGAGTCCGGGCGGGGCGACCTCGTCACCGACTTCGCCGAACCGCTGCCGATGCTCGTGATGACCCAGCTGGTCGGGGCACCGGATTCGTACGGACCGCGGCTCGTCGAGGCCGCCCGGGACATGATCCGGGGCACCGAGACGGCCGTCGCCAGCAACGAGTACGTCACGGCCACGCTGCGGGAACTCGTCGCGCGCAAGCGGGTGGTGCCCGGCCGGGACTTCACCACCTGGATGCTGGAGCACCCGACGGCGCTGAGCGACTACGAGATCGTGGAGCACCTGCGGCTGGTGATGATCGCGGCGTTCGAGTCGACCGCCAACCTCGTGGCGAACACGCTGCGCATGGTCCTCACCGACCAGCGCTTCCGCGCGAACCTCTCCGGCGGTCACATGACCCTGCCCGACGCGCTCGAACAGGTCCTGTGGGACGAACCCCCGTTCACCACGATCCTGGGCCGCTGGGCCACCGGCGACACCGAGCTCGGCGGGGTGCACATCAACGCCGGGGACATGCTGTTGCTGGGCCTCGCGCCCGGGAACGTCGATCCGGAGATACGTCCCGATCTGACGGTGCCCGTCCACGGCAACCGCTCCCACCTCGCCTTCAGCAGCGGCCCCCACAAGTGCCCCGGCCAGGACATCGGCCGGGCGATCGCGGACACCGGTATCGACACCCTGCTGACGCGGCTGCCCGACCTGGAACTGGCCGTCCCCGAGCACGAACTGCGCTGGACCTCGTCCCTCATGTCCCGCCATCTGATCGCGCTTCCGGTGCGGTTCACACCGCGCGGGACCTCGGTCACGGCGGCCACGCGCGCGCCCGCGCCGCCCGCCGCGCCGCCGGCCGCCCCCCTGCCCGGGGAACCGCCGGCGGCGCGGGGCTCGTGGTGGGCCCGGCTGCTGGGCCGCCGCTGACGGGAGGTCAGGCTTCGAGCTGCCGCCACCACCAGGCGAGAGCCGGGACCGGCGGCGGCTCGACGCTCGCATCGCTGGGCGTGTCGCTCCGGACGATGTCGAAGCGGGCGCCCTCCACGGGCAGGGCGTTGCGATTGCGCGGGCTCGCGTAACGCGGCGCCCTGCTGTGGTAGTCGAGGTCGCCCGCGATCCAGTGCTCCAGGGAGCCCAAGTAGCGGCCCAGTTGCCCGCCCGCCCGTCGGCCGAGCTGCTCGCGCAGCCGGACGAACAGGGTCACCGTCCGGTCGCGCAGGGCGTAGGCGGCGGGGAGCGCCTCGGCCGGGGTGCACCCGTGCAGCCGGGCCAGGACGTTGATCAGGTTCTGCTCCCAGGGGACCATGTGGTCGTCCTTGTTGTACGAGA
Source organism: Streptomyces sp. NPDC056224 (assembly GCF_042267665.1). NCBI lineage: Bacteria > Bacillati > Actinomycetota > Actinomycetes > Kitasatosporales > Streptomycetaceae > Streptomyces > Streptomyces sp. NPDC056224. The sequence continues at coordinate 68,754 of NZ_JBHJTK010000001.1, read as the reverse complement.
ACAGGTCGTTGTCGCAGCTGACGATGAACCCGGCGGCGTCGGTCAGCGCCTGGACGGGGGCCGAGTACAGCTCGTCGCCCGGTACGTCGATCCCGTTCGCCACGTCGCACCATGTGAGCGTGAACCGGGTGCCGTTGCTGGAGATCCGCTTCGCCACGAAGTCGTTCAGGCTCGGCATGATCTCGCGCTCGGCGTTGGCGGTCTGCCAGGTGGCGCCGAACACCCAGTCCCGGATGCCCTCGGTGAAGCGGCGCAGCTGGACGGGGGTGAGCATGTCCCGGGTCCGGGCCGCGAGGTCCTCCAGCGCGGCGGTGTGCGGCCCCGGCGGCAGCAGGCCGGAGCCGGGGGCCTCGACGGTACGGATCAGCCGGGCGCCGTGGTCCGCGACGGCCGCGGTGCCCGCGGCGCCGGTGTTGGAGTCCTGCCAGTCGTCGGTGGCGAAGGCCCAGTAGTTCCACTGGGCGAACAGCAGCATCGGCTCGACGTCGCCGTGGGGGATGATCCGGCAGGTGAAGTCGGCGCTGCGGGTGGCCAGCCCCCACGCGCGCTCGGTGGCGTCCGGGTAGAGCCCGAACCCGTCGATCCAGTCGATGGCCCGCTTCTCGATCTCGTCCACCGCCGGGTGGATGAGGCCCTGCTCGAACGGGCAGTAGAACGGCGGTAGTTCCCAGCCGATCCGGGAGGGGTGCGTGCCCTCCGCGTAGACGGTCGGCACGATCAGTTCCCCCCGCCGAGCCGGAAGAGCAGCAGGCGGGTCTCCAGCGCGTGGTCGCGCCAGATCCGGAACAGCTTGCCGTGCGTGATCGTCGACTCCTGGAGCCGTTCCCGGCACCAGGCGGCGGGCGCGACGGCCGTGCCCGACTGCTCGATCCGGTCCAGTTCGGCGGTGTTCCACGCCATCGACTGCACCCAGAACTCCGCGACGCGGTCGGTGACGTCCTCGTCCTGTTCCAGCTCGAACCCCGCGGCCGCGGCGGCGGTGATGTACTCGCTGAGCGTGCCCAGGCGCGTCTTGTAGTAGCCGTCGATGAACTCGGTCCACTCGGGACGGCAGATGAAGTGCTCCTGGATCCCGAACCAGCCGCCCGGCTTCAGCGCCTTGGCGACGACCTGGAAGAGCCGCTCGCGGTCCATGTAGCCGGAGCTCTCGTTGGCGTAGGCCGCGTCGAACCTGCGGTCGGTGGTGAAGTCGTGGACATCGGCGAGCAGCGGCGTGACCCGGTCACCGACCCCGGCCTGACGCGCGAACTCCTGGATGACCGGGACGTGTTCCGCGGCGACGGTGAGGCCGGTGACGGACGCGCCGTGCTCCTGCGCCCAGTAGAGCGAGCCGCCGCCGACCCCGCAGCCGATGTCGAGCACGCGCGCGGGCGGCGAGGCGTACGCGCCCCAGCTCCGGGCGGCGTGCTCGACTATCGCCTCCTGGGACTCGACGATGCGGCGCTTGAGGACGCGCTGGGACACCGTGGTGTTGGGCGTCGCCCCCGGGGCGAAGAGCCCCATGTGGAAGTGGACACGCGGTCCCGGGCCGTACTTGTGGAGTATGTCCGCCGTCTTGCGGCTGTAGTAGAGGGGTACTTGTCTCTCGTCGAACGCCTGGCCACCAGTGGGGGGCTGGATGACGAGGTTGCTGTCCATCGGTTCTCCGGTCATGCGGTCACGTGGGGGTGTTTCTCGGCCGCCCCACTCTGCCCAAGAGTGATCAATAAAACGCCTCAATCACTTAGGTCTTGAGCATAGTCACACATGAAATAGCCACAATACCGGCACAGTTGGTCGATAGCATCCGCCCTATGCGGTGGCTCCGCCCTCCGTCGGCACGCACAACACCGGTACCGGAGACAGGTGCAGGAGCTTGTGCGGGGTGGAGCCCAGCAGGGCGCCGCGGATCGGGCTGTCGCCCCAGGTGCCCACGATGATGACGCGGGCGTGGTGGCGAAGGGCCGCGTCGAGCAGCGCCTGCGCGGGCTTCTCGTCGACCACCTCCACCGTCGACGGAACGCCCGCCCGGTCGGCCGCCTCGACCGCGTGCGCGAGGGCGCTGCGGCCGGCCTGGCGTACGGCCTCGCGGTGGGCGCGGTACTCTTCGCCGGCGCTGCCCGGGGCTGCCGCTCCGTAGACGAGGACGAGCGGCTCGCCGAAGGCGGTGGCCACCTCCAGCGCCACCTGCAGGGCCCGTTCCGCGCCGGGCGACTCGTCGTATCCGAGGACCACTGACATCGGGACTCCTCAGCGCTTCCCGGCCTCGACGAGGGCCGGGTCGACCACTCCTCGCCGCTCCCGCCAGAACCTGCCGTCCCGGACCCGCCAGAAGCACATGAGGAGCACGCCGACGACGGCGATCGCGATCCCGATGACCAGCGGCGGGCCGAGCCCGAACCAGGAGGCGCCGCTGGCCGAGTTCTCCGGGTCGGACATGTCGCCGACCGACTCCACCAGCAGCCAGACCAGAAGGCCGGCGCCGGTCACCGGGCCGAGCCCGATGAGCAGGAAGTTGTGCGGGCTCTCCAGCAGGTGGCGGCGGTAGTAGACGGCGCAGGCCAGACCGGTCAGCGCGTAGTAGAAGGCGATGAGCAGGGACAGCGCGGTGAGCGAGTCCAGGAGGGCGTTCTCGCTGATCTGGTTGACGGCGAGGTACCAGACGATGGCGATGCCGGCCACCCACCACGTGCTCACGTCCGGGGTGCGGAACCGCTGGTGGATGTGCGCGAGCGGCGGCGGCAGCGCGTGCCGGCGGGCCATGGACAGGGCGGTGCGGGAGGCGGGGATGATCGTGGTTTGGGTGGAGGCGAGCGCGGAGGTGCAGACGGCGAGGAGCACCACCCAGTCCCAGCCGCCCATGACCTCGTGGGCGAGCACGGCGAAGATGGCCTCCTCCTCGGCCGCGTTCTCGGCGAGGAAGGCGGTGCCGGCGTAGCCGACGACCGCGAAGCCCACGGACAGGTAGGTCACCAGGAGGATCACGGTCGACCAGATGCCCGCCTTGCCGGGGGCCGTGGCGGAGTCCTCCACCTCCTCGGTGAGGTTGACCGCGGACTCCCAGCCCCAGTACATGAACACGCCGAGCAGCAGTCCGCCGGTGAGGGCGGCGCCACCGGCTCCGAAGGGGTTGAGCCAGCCGAGGGACGGCTCGATCGCCTCCAGGGTGCTGCTACCGGCGTAGACGCGGTAGATGGCGACCACCGCGAAGGTCAGGAGGAAGAAGACCTGGGCGAGGATGAGGATGTCCTGGAAGTGGGCCGACAGCTCGGTTCCGATGACGCAGATCGCGGTCATGCCCAGGATCACCGCGACGGTGAGGCCCTGCCGGATCACCGCGTTCGCGGCCCAGTCGTCGAGTCCGAAGGCGAGCAGGCCGAAGTTGACGGCGACGTCCGCCAGCGAGCCGATGACCAGCACGCCCGTCATGGCGATCGCCCAGCCGCCGAGCCAGCCCGCCCAGGGCCCCATGGCCCGGGTGACCCACGAGAAGGTCGTCCCGCAGTCCTGGTCGGCCTTGTTGAGATAGTAGAAGGCGGCGGCGATCAGCAGCATCGGTACGAACGAGGCCAGCATCACGCCCGGCGCGTAGATCCCGACCAACGCCACGATCGGCCCGAGGACGGCGGCGAGGGAGTAGGCGGGCGACGTGGAGTTCAGGCCGATGACGAGCGCGTCGAGGAAACCGATCGCGTTGGCCTTGAGCCCCGCGTCGGCCGTGGGCCGCGCACCGGCCGTCGGCCCCGCGCCGCCCGCAGGCCCGTTCCGCGGTCCGCCGCCACCGTCCGTACCGCCCGCGTCGCCCGTGCTGTCCGCACCGCCCGCACCGTCGTCGGCCATGTACGCATCCTCGCCCGCACCCGGCCGCCGCGCGAGGCGGGACGGCCCTATGGGCGGATGTTCCAGCCCGCGATCACCGGAAGCCCGTGTTCCGTGGACAGGACGCCGACCGTGCCGGTGTGCAGCAGGAACAGCCTGCCGTAGGCGGGGTCCAGGCCCAGATAGCGGGCGGTGAGCACGCGCAGGAAGTGGCCGTGGGCGACCACCACCGCGTCGCCGCCGTCGGCGCGGAGCACCGGGGCCACGCGGGCCAGGGCGCGGTCGGCGCGGGCGCCGACCTCCGCGGCGCTCTCGCCGGGGTGCGCCGCGTCGCCGGGCGGGACGCCGTGGGTCCACAAGGACCAGTCGGGCGTGCTCCGCCGGATCTGCTCGGTGGTGACGCCCTCGTAGCCGCCGTAGTCCCACTCGTACAGGTCGGTGTCGGTGAACGCGCCGGTGAGCCCCGTGAGTTCGGCCGTGGCGACGGCCCGGCGCAACGGGCTCGCCAGCACCAGCGCCGGGTGGCGGTCCTGGAAGAAGGCAGCGAGCGAGACGGCCTCCTCGACCCCCTTCGCGGTCAGCGGCACGTCGGTCCGCCCCGTGTGCCGCCCGTCGGCGCTCCACGCCGTCTCGCCGTGTCTCACCAGCAGCAGGTCGCTCATCCTCCGGACCCTAGAGCCCTCCGGCATGTCGGCGCCGGAGGACCGCGGAGGGCGTGTCACTGTCGGGCCTCATGAACGCAGGTGCGCACCCGGTGCGTCCGTCCCTGACCTGGCTGATGATCGTCCTGACCGCGGTCACGGGGCTGATCGAGGCGGTGAGCCTGCTCGCCCTGGGGCCGGTGTTCACCGCGATGCAGACCGGGAACGTGCTCTTCCTGGCGTTCGGGCTCGCGCGACAGGGGAACCTGCCCGCGCTGTCGGCCGCGGCCTCGCTGGCGGCGTTCGGCCTCGGGGCCGTGTGGGGCGCGCGGATGGAATCGGCGGCGGAGGCCCGGGGCCGGCGCTGGGCCGAGCTCGGCCTGTACGTGGAGGCCTCGCTGATCCTGGCCGGTGCCGCCGCCGGATGGGGTGTGGCGCCGCAGTACGGGCACCCGAGCGCCGAGCATCTGGCGGTGACCGGGATCCTGGCGACGGCGATGGGCATCCGGACGGTGACGGCCATGCGCGTGAACGTGCCCGGCGTGCCGACGACCCTGATCACCCGGTCCTTCACCGCGCTGATCGGCAGCTCGGCCCTGGGGCGGGACAGCGCCTTCGGTTACGGGACGGGAGCCTGGGCGCGCCGGGCCGGGGCGGTGCTGGCGATGTTCGCGGGCGGGCTGACCGGGGCCCTGCTGGTCGGTCCGGGTGGACGGTGGGCGCACTGCTGCTGCCCGCGGCGGCGGTGGTCCTCGCGGTGGCCCTGAGCCACCGCGCGCCGCCGCTGGAGCACAGCGCCTGATCGTTCGGCGGAAAAACGATGCGGAAACGATGCGACTTTGCCGACCCCGGCGCGGCGACGAATCTCGGGTCATGGACGACAAGGGGCCCGAAAGGCTCGACGAGCGCGTCGCGGCCGGTTTCGTGGCCGGCGCCGACGACTGTGTGGAGACGGTCTACCGCCGCTGGCGGCCGCTGGTCCACGCACTGGCCCGGCGTGCGCTGGGAGACGAGCGGGAGGCCGAGGACGTGACCCAGCAGGTCTTCCTCGCCGCCTGGCGCGGTCGCCACGGCTACCGCCCTGGACCCGGTGGGCTGGGGGCCTGGCTCACCGGGATCACCCGGCACAAGGTGGCCGACGCGCTGCGGGCGCGTACCCGGCGCGCCGAAGCGGCCGCCGCCGCGCGCGCCTGCCACGACCTCGCGCCGTACCCCGGTACGGCGGCCCGGCCGGAGCTGGAGCCCGAGCGGGTGGTGGACCGGGTGCTGGTCCTGGGGGAACTGGCCCGGCTGCCCTCGGCCCAGCAGCGGGTGATGCGCCTCGCCTTCTACGGGGACCTGACCCAGTCGCAGATCGCGGACCGCACCGGGCTACCGCTGGGCACCGTCAAGAGCCATATGCGGCGGGCCCTGCACGGCCTGCGCCGGTCACTGGCGGAGGCGGGCCCGCCGCCGACGCCGCGATGACCTCCAGGCCCGACCGCAGTCCGAACAGCCGCTCGATGCGCGGGGCCGAGGTGCCCGCGCCCCAGCCGGGTCCCGCGAGCAGCACCGTCGAGTGGCCCCGGGCGCCCCGCAGGCCCCACTCGATGCCGGCGGCCGAACGGGCCAGCGCGAAGTCCGCGGTGCTCCGGGACTGGGACCACAGCACGACGGCCCGCGGCCCGGTCCGGCGCACGGCGGCGCGCAGCGCGTCGGCGGGCAGGTCGGCTCCGAACATCCTCACCGGCAGACCCCGTTCGCCGAGGGCCGCGGCCAGCGCCTCGATCGGCAGGCTGTGCTGCTCCCCGGGTGCGCACGCGAGGAGCACGGGCGGGACGGCCGGGTACGGGGGCACGCGGGCGGGCCGGAGCCGGCGCAGGGCCGAGGAGACGTGCCAGGAGAGCAGGTGCTCGACCTCCACGTAGGGCTCCCCCGCCGTGGCCCATTTGCGGCCCACCGCGTGCAGGGTCGGCGCGATGATCTCCTCCCACGCGGTGACCAGGCCGTCCTCCGCGAGGGCGGCGTCCAGCAGGTCCTCCACGGCCGGCGCGTCCAGTCGTACGGCGGCCCGTGCGAGCCCTCTGCACTGCGGACGGACCTCCCCCAGGGGAAGGGAGGCCGGACCGCCCGGGCCGGGCCTCGCCGCGCGGGCGTCGGCGCGGGTGGCGGTGGCCTCGTCCCGCACGGCCCGGGCCGCCTCGGCCGGGGGCACGCCCTGCGCGGTGAGCCGGCACATCAGCTCCAGGCGGGCGATGTCCTGCGGGGTCCAGCGGCGGTGGCGCCCGTCCTCGCGGTGGGCCGGGCCGATCGCGTACCGGCGCTCCCAGGAGCGCAGCGTGGTCGGCGACACCCCGAGGCGCCGGGCGACGGCTCCGGTGCTCAGAGCGGCGTCGGGAAGGTCCTGCGGTGGTTGCGGCTGCGGCACGGACGGCACCCGCCCACGATACGACGGGTGGCCGGCGCGGGGTCGCTCAGCCGGTCGCACGCCCGCGCCGGAAACGGTCGAGTCCGTCGGCGAGTTCCACCACCGGGTCCGGATAGTCGTACCGCGCCCGTTCCAGGCCCTCCAGCCGCCACGGCTCGTGCACCTGCGGGGCGGGGAGCCCGGCGAGCTCCGGCACCCAGCGGTGGACGTATCGGCCCCGCGGGTCGTACCGGAGGGCCTGCCTCACGGGGTTGAGCACCCGGTTGGGGCGGGTGTCGGTGCCGGTGCCCGCGACCCACTGCCAGTTGAGCTGGTTGTTGGCGAGGTCCCCGTCGACCAGGAGGTCCAGGAAGTGGCGCGCCCCGGTCCGCCAGTCGACGTACAGGGTCTTGGTCAAGAAGCTCGCGGCGAGCAGGCGGCCGCGGCCCGGCATCCAGCCCTCGTGGCGCAGCTGGCGCATCGCGGCGTCCACCACCGGGTAGCCGGTGCGGCCCTCCTTCCAGGCCTCGGTCTCCTCCTCGGCGGCGGCCCCGGTGCGCCACCGGTCCTGCCGGGCGCGGTAGTCCTCGGCGGCCACCTCGGGGCGGGCGGCGAGGACCTGGTGGTGGAAGTCGCGCCAGCACAGCTGGCGGACGAAGGCCTCGGCGCCCGGGCCGCCTGCGGCGCGGGCCCGCTGGACCGCCTCGGCGGCCGAGAGGGTGCCGAAGTGCAGGTGCGGGGAGAGCCGGGAGGTGGCGTCGCCGGCCAGGTCGTCGTGGGTGTCCTCGTAGCGGGTGATGCCCGAGCGCAGCCAGTTCGCCAGAAGCCGGCGGGCCTCGGTCTCGCCGCCCCGGGCGAGGGCCGGGGAGACGCCGGTCAGGGCGCCGCGTGCGGGCAGCGGCTCGGAGCCGATGCCTTCGGGGAGCCGGATGACGCGGGGTGCCGCGGCGACGGCCCGCGGCGGCAGTTCGGCCCAGCGGCGGAAGTACGGCGTGAAGACGGCGAAGTGGTCGGAACCCGCGGGCAGGACGGCTCCCGGGGCGACGGCCGTCACCACCATGTCGTGCACGTAGAGGCGGCGGCCGTCGGCTTCGAGGGCGGTGCGCAGCCGCTCCTCGCGGGCGTGGGCGAAGCCGCTGACCCCGGCGGCCATGTGGACCTCGTCGGCGTCGGTCTCGCGCACGAGGGCGCAGACCTCCCGGACGGCGTCCCCGGAGCGGATCACGAGGCGGCCGCCGCGCTCGCGCAGTCCGGCGTCCAGGTCGGCGAGGCAGTCCGCCAGGAAGGCCTGCCGGTTGGGCGGGGCGAATCCGGCGGCCGCGAGGGCGCGGTCGCGGACGAAGAGCGGGACCACCCGGTCACAGGAGGACAGGGCTGCGCGCAGCGGCGGATGGTCGTGCAGGCGTAGGTCGGAGGTGTACAGGACCACCGCTACGTTCATGGCTCTCGCTCCTCGTGGGGCTGGGGAGGACGGCTGTCGTGCGGTACTTCGGTCCCGGGGGCCGCGGCGGATGCGGGAGACGCGGGGCCGTCGGCCGTGCCCTGACGTTCGGCGGCGCGGGCGATGTTGCGGGCCATCCCGCCGAAGACCACGGCGTGGAAGGGGGACACGCTCCACCAGTACAGGTGGCCGAGCAGTCCGTGCGGGTGGAACAGCGCCCGCTGCCGGTACCGCGCGCGACCGGGCTCGGGGCCGGGCTCCACGGACATCTCCAGCCAGGCCAGGCCCGGCAGCCGCATCTCGGCGCGCAGGCGCAGGAGCCGGCCCGGCTCGATCTCCTCCACCCGCCAGAAGTCGAGGGAGTCGCCCACGCGCAGCCGGGTCGCGTCGCGGCGGCCGCGGCGGATGCCGACCCCGCCGACGAGCCGGTCGAGCCAGCCCCGTACGGACCAGGCCAGCGGGAAGGAGTACCAGCCGTTCTCCCCGCCGATGCCCTCGACCACCCGCCACAGCGCGCCGGGCGGGGCCTCGACGGCCGCCTGCCGCCGGTCGGTGTAGAGGCTGCCGCCCGCCCAGTCGGGGTCCGTGGGCAGCGGGTCGCTGGGCGCACCGGGCACGGAGGCCGAGGACCAGCGGGTGGTCACCTCGGCCTCCTTGACCCGCCGCAGGGCGAGCGACAGGGCCTCGTCGAACCCGATCGGCGTGCCGGGCGGGTCGGGCACGTGGCGCGCGATGTCGTGCTCGGCACAGACCACCTCGTGGCGCAGCGATTCGGCGAGCGGCCGGGCCAGCGCCCGCGGCACGGGGGTGACCAGGCCGATCCACTGGCTGGACAGGCCGGGGGTGAGCATCGGGACGCGCAGGATGAGCCGGTGGGGCAGCTCGGCGACGGCGGCGTAGCGGCGCATCATCTCCTCGTAGGTGAGCACGTCCGGGCCGCCGATGTCGAAGGCACGGTTCACGTCGGGCGGCATGGCGGCGCTGCCGACGAGGTAGCGCAGGACGTCGCGGACGGCGATGGGCTGGCAGCGGGTGCCGACCCAGCTGGGGGTCACCATGACGGGCAGCCGTTCGGTGAGGTAGCGCAGCATCTCGAAGGAGGCCGACCCGGAGCCGATGATGACGGCGGCGCGCAGGACGGTGGCCGGTACGGGGCCGGCGAGGAGGATCTCGCCGACCTCCGCGCGGGACCGAAGGTGCGGGGAGAGCTCGTGGACGGGGATGCCCGCGGGGGTGAGCCCGCCGAGGTACACGATGCGGCTGACGTCGGCGCTGTGCGCCTGCTCGGCGAAGATGCGGGCGGCGGCGCGGTCGCGCTCCTCGAACCCGGAGCCGCCGCCGAGGGCGTGCACCAGGTAGTAGGCCACGTCGATGCCGTCCAGGGCCTCGGCCACGGACCGCGGGTCGGTCGCGTCGCCGCGGACGATCCCGACCCGGCCGGCCCAGGGGTGATCGCGGAGTTTCTCCGGGGACCGGGCCAGGCACCGGACGCGGTGTCCGGCGTCGAGGAGCTCGGGCACCAGCCGGCCTCCGATGTAGCCGGTGGCCCCGGTGACCAGGCAGTTCAGACCTGACATGGCTCGCTCCGCTCGTGTGTCCGGTTCGGATGCCGACCAGAACACAGTCGCCCCTCGCATCGGGGAGTGCCATGCGGCCCGCCCGGCGGTTCACCCGCCACGGCAAGATCCGGGCGAACCGGGCCATTGGTACAGTCGCGGCATGGCGGTGGACGAGCTCGACACCAGGATCCTGCGCCTGCTGATCGAGCAGCCGCGCACCAGCGTCCGCGAGTACGCCCGGATCCTGGGGGTCGCACGCGGCACCCTCCAGGCCCGCCTGGACCGGCTGGAACGCACCGGGGTGATCACCGGGACGGGGCCGGTCCTCTCCCCCGCCGCCCTGGGGCATCCGGTGCTGGCCTTCGTTCACATCGAGGTGACCCAGGGGCATCTGGACGACGTGGGTGACGCGCTGGCCGCCGTGCCCGAGATCATCGAGGCGTTCTCGATCACCGGTGGCGGCGACCTGCTGACGCGGGTGGCGGCCAGGGACAACGCGCATCTGGAGGACGTGATCCAGCGGCTGATCCAGCTCCCGGGCGTGGTCCGCACGCGCACGGAGGTGGCGCTGCGCGAGCGGGTCCCGCACCGGCTGCTCCCCCTGGTCGAGGCCGTGGGTCGGGCGGCCCGCAAAAACTGACAGGATGGCCTGCAAGGGACACGACCGGCAGGACGGGCGCATCGGATGGTTTCCGTCATATTCGATCTCGACGGCACTCTCGTGGACAGCGAGCCGAACTACTACGAGTCGGGGCGTCGCACCCTTCTGCGGCACGGGGTTCCCGATTTCACATGGGAGGAGCACTCCCGGTTCATCGGCATCGGGACCCTGGAGACGCTGGAGCTCCTGAAGGAGCGGTACGGCATCCGGGCGCCGGTCGGCCAGCTGCTCGCCGAGCAGAACTCCGCCTACCTGGAGCTGGCCCGCGCCGGGACCGAGGCCTTCCCCGAGATGCGCGCGTTCGTGGAGCGGCTGCACGCCGACGGCGCGGCGATGGCGGTGGCCTCCGGCTCCTCGCGCGAGGCGATCGACGCGGTACTCGCCGGCACCGGTCTGGACGCCCTGCTGACGACGGTCGTCTCGGCCGAGGAGGTCGCGCGCGGCAAGCCCGCCCCGGACGTGTTCCTGGAAGCGGCCCGCCGGCTGGGGGCCGAACCCGCCGACTGCGTGGTCGTCGAGGACGCGGCCCCGGGCGCGCTGGCCGCGCGCGCCGCGGGCATGGACTGCGTGGCGGTCCCGTACGTGACGGACACCGCGCACGATCCGGCCTTCGCGGCCGCCGGGCTGCTCTTCGCGGGCGGACAGCGGGAGTTCACCGCGGATGCGGCGTACGACTGGCTCACCGCGCGGGCGGCCGCCTGACCCGGCCGCGGCACCGCACGGGAACGGCGAACAGCGAACAGCGAACAGCGAACAGCGAACGATGCCGCGGCACTCTGGCGCCCCGTCCCGGCGGCTGCCACCATGCCTGCGTGACCGCCACCACGCTCCCCCGGGGCGCCGGACACGGGCCGCGCCGATGGCCCCTGCTCGGAAATCTGCCCGCCTTCGCCCGTGACCCGCTGGCCTTCTTCGAGTCCCTGCGCGACGAGTACGGCGACTGGGTGCCGTGGTCGCTCGGCCCGCAGCGCAACGTGCTGGTCTCGCGGCCCGAGCACGCCGGCGAGCTGCTCGGCACCGTGGAGGGCACCTTCAAGCCGAACGAACTGGGCTGGGCCTTCCACCAGTTGCTCGGCGACGGGGTCGTCGTCGCCACCGGCGACGACTGGCGGCGCAAGCGGGCCCTGGTCCAGCCCGCCGTGCGACCGCGCCAGGTGCGCTCGTACGCCGCCACCATGGTGGAGTGCGCGGACGCACTGGCCGGCGGCTGGCGCGAGGGCGAACGGATCGACGTACACCGGGAGATGGCCGGACTCACCCAACGGATCGCGGTGCGCACACTGTTCGGGAGCGACGCCGCCGGCCGGGAGGCGCCCATCAGCGCGGCCATGGCCGCGGCCCAGCGGGAGCTGGGAGCCGAGTTCCGGGGGCTCACGCTGTTCCTGCCGCCGTGGGTACGGACGCCCGGGCGGCGCCGGATGCGGGAGGCGGTGACGGTCCTCGACCGGGAGATCGCGCACGTCATAGGCGAGCACGAGGCGGCCACGGCGGCCGGGGCCGAGCGGGACGACCTGCTGAGCCGGCTGCTCGCCGCCCGCGACGAGCACGGCGCCCCGCTTTCCCGCAAGGAGCTCCGGGACGAGGCGATCACCCTCTACATCGGCGGCCACGAGACCACCTCGACCACCCTGACCTGGGCCTGGCAGCTGCTGTCGGGGGCGCCCGGGGCGCGGGCCCGGCTGACCGAGGAGCTGGACCGGGTGCTCGGCGGGCGGCTGCCGGCGTACGACGACTACGACCGGCTGCCCTGGACCCGGCAGGTGGTCAAGGAGGCGCTGCGGATCTATCCGCCGATCTGGCTGATCTCCGCGGTGGCCGCGGAGGGCGCGAGCATCGGGGGGCGGCCGGTTCCGGCGGGGACCGCGGTGTGGACCAGCCCCTGGTCGATGCACCGGGACGAGCGCTGGTTCCCCGATCCGGAGGAGTTCCGCCCCGAGCGGTGGGACGCGGACGCCCCGCATCCGGTGCCGGAACACGCCTGGTTCCCGTTCGGCGGCGGCCCGCGGGCCTGTCTGGGCGCGCGGTTCGCCCTGGTGGAGGCGGCGCTCGTACTGGCGGTGCTGGGGCAGCGGTTCCACCTGGACAGCGGGAACGGGCGGGCCGGGGTCTTCCCGGGGCTCACCCTGCAGCCGGTCGGGCCGGTCCTGGCGACACTGCGCCGCACGGGCCGGCACGGTGGGGGCCGCGGCTGACGGCCTCCTGGGCCGGCAGGCGGCCGCGGGAAGATCCCGCAGCCGTCGCGAGTTGGTAGAACCGTGAACAATGTGACGCGGAACGTGGACGTGGCAGTCATCGGCGCCGGGCAGGCCGGCCTGTCCAGCGCGTACCACCTGACGCGGGCGGGGCTCGGCCACGTGGTCCTGGACCACGCCCCGGCACCGGGCGGGGCCTGGCAGTTCCGCTGGCCCTCTCTCACCTACGGCAGGGTCCACGGGATGCACGCCCTGCCCGGCATGGAGCTGACGGGCGCCGACCCGCTGCGCCCGTCGTCCGAGGTGATCGGGGAGTACTTCGCCGCCTACGAGGACCGCTTCGGCCTGCGCGTACGGCGCCCCGTGGACGTGTCGGCGGTACGCGAGGGGGACTCCGGACGGCTGCACGTGGAGACCTCGGCCGGCGACTGGTCGGTCCGGGCCCTGATCAACGCCACCGGGACCTGGGACCGGCCGTTCTGGCCGCGCTACCCCGGCCAGGAGACCTTCCGCGGCCGCCAGCTGCACACCGCGGACTACCCGGGGCCCCAGGAGTTCGCCGGGGCCCGGGTGATCGTCGTGGGCGGCGGCACCTCGGCGGTGCAGCACCTGCTGGAGATCTCCGAGGTGGCCGCGGAGACCACCTGGGTGACGAGGCGGGCCCCGCTCTTCCGCGACGCGGGCTTCGGCGAGGCCGAGGGCCGGGCCGCGGTGGCCCTGGTGGACGAACGGGTCCGCCGGGGACTGCCGCCGCAGAGCGTGGTGAGCGTGACCGGGCTCCCGCTGAACGAAGCCGTACGGGCCGGGCTGGACTCGGGGGTGCTGGACCGCCGGCCCGTGTTCGACCGCATCACCGCCACCGGTGCGGCCTGGGCGGACGGAGGCCGCGTGGAAGCGGACGTCATCCTGTGGGCGACCGGCTTCCGTGCGGCCGTCGACCACCTGGCGCCGATGCGCCTGCGCGAGCCGGGCGGCGGCATCCGCGTCGAGGGAACCAGGGCCGTGCGGGACGAGCGGATCCACCTGGTCGGATACGGCCCGTCGGCGTCGACCGTCGGTGCCAACCGCGCGGGCGGCGCCGCGGTCCGCGAGATCCGCCGACTGCTGACCCGTGAACGGGTGGGCGCGCCCGCGGCCTGACGGCGCCGCGGGGCCCTCAGCCCGCGCCACCCCGCCGCGCTGCGGCCCCACCGTTCGACCACGAGCTTGTGCGCTGCCCGCTCGGCGGCGGCGTCCACCGGCGGTGGGGCGTCCTGTGCCTCATCGGCGGGCACGCCCTGCGGCGCCTGCGCTCCCGCCTCTGCTCCTGCTCCTGCCCCCGCTTCTGCGTTCGCTCCGGCTCTCGGCTTCGCTCTCCATGGCCACTTCACGGCTGCCCCCCCCGGCCACACGTCCGGCAAGCCGCGATCGTAGGGCCACTCCCGGGGCCACCGCCCCCTCATTTCCCGGTGGCAGCCCCCTGACCTGCGCGGGAGTCGGCACGGGCGCGGATCCGGTTGAAATCGGCCACCTGCTTCTTGTGCTCCTCGTACGTCGCAGAGAAGCGCGTGTCCCCCGGCTTGACGGTGACGAAGAACAGCCAGTCACCGGGCGTCGGCGCGACCGCGGCCGCCATGGCGTCCAGTCCCGGGCTGTCGATCGGCGTGGGCGGCAGCCCCTGGCGTTCGTAGGTGTTGAAGGGGCTGTCGATCCGGGTGTCGCTCAGCTTGGTGTCGACCGTGCTCCGGTTCAGTGCGTAGTTGATGGTGGAGTCCATCTGGAGCGGCATCGACTTCGCCAGCCGGTTGTGCACCACCCGGGCGACCTTGCCCATGTCGGCGCGGCTGTCGGCCTCCGCTTCGATGATGCTGGCCAGGGTGGCCGTCTGGTACGGGGTCATCCCGTGGGCCTTGCCGCCCTCAGCGACGGCCGGGGTGGCGAGCTTCTGGTTCGCCGTCCGCACCATGTACGCGAGGAGCGCGCCCGGGGTGGTCTTCGAATTCACCGGGTAGGTGGCCGGGAAGAGGTAGCCCTCGGGGTTCCCCTTCGCCTCGGCGGGCAGGGCGAGGCCTGCGGTGGGCACGGACGCCTTGGCCGAACCGGCCGGGAGCCCCAGCGCGCGGTCGATCGCCGCGTACACCTGAGGTGCGCGCCAGCCCTCGGGGATCAGCAACTGGCGCGGCTTCTCCGGCTCTTCACCGCCCCGGAGCAGCGGGACCAGGACGGCCGCCGCGATCGCGATCAGCGTGCCGAGGAAGAGCAGCGCCAGCCGGCCCCGGCGGGTGAGCCGGGAACGGCGCTGTGGCGGCCGGTACTCATGGCGCATACGGGAACGCTAACCTGCATATCGCCGCTTTCCCGACATCCAGCCGGTGCGCCGGTCATATGGTCACACATTCACCGGAGCCAGCTCGGCGTCCTGTACCGATGCCGGCGGCTGCGCCGCGTCCCGGTCGCGGCGGACCAGGGCCGCATACCGGCCGTCGGCCTTCAGCAGCTCTTCGTGGGTGCCGCGCTCGGCTATCCGGCCCGCGTCCAGGACCACGATCTGGTCGGCGTCGCGGACGGTGGAGAGGCGGTGCGCGATGGTGATGGTGGTACGGCCCTGGGAGAGGTCGTCGATGGCCCGCTGGACGGCGTGCTCGGTGCGCGTGTCGAGGGCGCTGGTGGCCTCGTCCAGGATCAGCACCGGCGGGTCCCGCAGGATGGTGCGGGCGATGGCGAGGCGCTGCTTCTCACCTCCGGAGAACCGGTAGCCGCGCTCGCCGACCAGGGTCTGGTACCCGTCGGGCAGGGACTCGATGTGGTCGTGGATCTGGGCCGCGCGGGCCGCTTCGGCTATCTCCTCGTCCGTCGCGTCGGGCTTGGCGAAGCGGAGGTTGTCCGCGACCGAGGCGTGGAAGAGGTAGGTCTCCTGGGAGACCACGCCTATGGAGCGGGCCAGCGAGTCGAAGTCGAGGTCGCGCACGTCCACCCCGTCGATGGCGACCCGCCCGCCGGTCACGTCGTAGAGCCGGGGGACCAGGTAGCTGAGCGTGCTCTTGCCGGAGCCGGTCGGGCCGACCACGGCGAGGGAGCCGCCGGCCGGGACGGTGATGTCGATTCCGGTGAGGGTCGGGCCGCTCTTGGTGTCGTACGCGAAGTGCACGTCCTCCAGCCGGACCTCGCCCTTGGCCCGCTCCAGGCGCACGGCGTCCTCGCGCTCGGTGATGTCCACCGGCAGGTCGAGGTACTCGAAGATGCGGGCGAAGAGGGCGAGCGAGGTCTGGATCTGCACACCGGTCGACAGCAGGCTCACGGCGGGCCGGAACAGGCCCTGCTGGAGGGTGACGAAGGCGACGAGGGTGCCGACGGAGAGCGCGGGGGCGCCGGTCTGGAGGGCCAGGCCCGCGGCCCAGTAGATGAGCGCGGGCATGGCCGCCATGA
Source organism: Streptomyces sp. NPDC056224 (assembly GCF_042267665.1). Taxonomy (NCBI): domain Bacteria; kingdom Bacillati; phylum Actinomycetota; class Actinomycetes; order Kitasatosporales; family Streptomycetaceae; genus Streptomyces; species Streptomyces sp. NPDC056224. The sequence continues at coordinate 52,671 of NZ_JBHJTK010000001.1, read as the reverse complement.
CGATGCCGATGGTGGACATCCGCCAGCGTCCGGCCATGCTGGAGCGCACCTCCAGACCGACGAGCTTCTCGGACTCCTCCGCGAACGCGGAGGTGAGGGACTCGGAGCGGCCCATGGTGCGGCCGAGCAGGATGCCGCTCACCGACAGCGACTCGGTGACGGTCGCGGCCATGGCGGCCATCTGCTTCTGCCGTTGCGTGGTGATCTTCTTGCGCTCGCGGCCGACCCTCCGGCTGATCCACACGAAGACGGGGAGCAGGAGCAGCGAGACCAGCGTGAGCCGCCAGTCGAGCGCGAGCATGGCGACGACCGAGGCGATGACGGCCGTCAGGTTGGAGACGAGCGAGGTCGCGGTGGAGGTGACGGTGGCCTGCATGCCGCCGATGTCGTTGGCTATGCGGGACTGCACCTCACCCGTGCGGGTCCGGGTGAAGAAGGCCAGCGGCATCCGCTGGAGCTGCGCGTAGACGGCGGTGCGCAGGTCGTGCATGACGCGCTGGCCGACCGTGGTGGAGATCAGGGTCTGGAGCACGCCGAAGACGCTGGTGACGACGGCCGTAAGGATCATGCCGAGCGCGAGCAGGCTGAGCAGCCCGGTCCGGCCCTCGGGGATCGCGACGTCCAGGATCGCCTTCAGCAGGAACGGCGAGGCGACGCCGACCAGCGAGGAGGCGGCGACCAGCAGGCCGACGACGGCGAGGCGGCCGCGGTAGGGCCGGAAGAGGCCCACGATGCGCCGCAGCTCGCGCGGCTGCTCCGCCGGGGCGGGGCGGTCGGGGTCGAGCGGGACTTTCGACGGGGTCCACTTCGGTTCGTCGCGCATGGGCACCCTCTCGGGGGGTCGGAAGTCAGGACCATGGGAGCATAGGTCATTGTTACCTATGCTCACAATGAATGGGGTCCTGATATTGTTCCCGGCATGAGCTCCGCCTCCGACACCGATCGCCTCCTCGCCGAACAGCTGCTGCGCCTGACGCGCAGGCTCCACCGGATCCAGAAGCGCCACATGGAACCGCTCGGGATCACTCCCGCCCAGGGTCGGCTGCTGCGCCTCGTCTCGCACTACGAGGGCGGTCAGGCACCCCGAATGGCGGATCTCGCCGCCCGCCTGGAGGTCGTCCCGCGCGCCGTGACCACCCTCGTGGACGGCTTGGAGGCGGCCGAGTGCGTGCGCCGCGCGCCCGACCCCGAGAACCGACGCGTCATTCGGATCGAGCTCACCGACACCGGCCGCGCCACGCTGCGCCGTCTGCGCAACGCGCGGACCGACGCGGCAGAGGAGATCCTTGCCCCATTGACCGCCGGACAGCGCGAGGTCCTCGGCGGGCTGCTGAACGCCCTGTCGGACGCCCCGGCGGAGCGCCGCTGCTGACGGGGCCACGCGCGGGCCGCGATGAGGCGAGGGGTCCCCATGCCGCTGCTGGAACCGAAGCCCGGGGCACTGCGCCCGCGCAGCATCGGCGGCCCCGCTCCCGACCGGGTGCGCGGGCACCGCGCCGCCGGCACTCCGGATCCGCTGCGCACCGAGCTGTCCGAGCTGCTCGGCGCCGAAAAGGTGCTGTGGAAGGTCTCCGACCTGGTCCGCTACGCCTCGGACGCCTCCCCCTACCGCTTCGTCCCCCAGGTCGTGGTGATCGCCGAGGACATCGACGACATCTCCGCGGTCCTCTCGTACGCCCACGGCCGCCGGCGCGAGGTCGTCTTCCGCGCCGCGGGAACCTCGCTGGGCGGCCAGGCCCAGGGCGAGGACGTCCTCGTCGACGTACGCCGCCACTGGGCCGGCGTCGAGGTGCTGGACGAGGGCCGACTGGCCCGGATCCGGCCCGGCACCACCGTCTTCCGGGCCAATGCCGCCCTCGCCCGGCACGGCCGCGTGCTCGGCCCCGACCCGGCCAGTGCCATCGCCTGCACCCTCGGCGGGGTCGTCGCCAACAACGCCTCGGGCATGACGGCGGGCACCACGAGGAACTCGTACCGCACGCTCTCCTCCCTCACCCTCGTCCTCCCCAGCGGAACCGTGGTGGACACGGCGGACCCGCTGGCCGACGAGGAGCTGGCGCGCGCGGAACCGGCCCTGTGCCGCGGGCTGATGGAGATCAAGGCCGAGATCGAGGCCGACCCCGCACTGGTCGCCCGGATCCGCGCCAAGCACCAGATCAAGAACACCACCGGCTACCGGCTCGACGCCTATCTGGACGGCCGTACCCCCGTCGAGATCCTGCGCGGTCTGATCGTCGGGTCGGAGGGCACCCTCGGCTTCATCGCCGAGGTCGTCTTCGACACCCTCCCGCTGGACCGCGAACTCTGCTCCGCCCTGCTGTTCTTCCCCTCGCTGCCCGCCGCGGCCGCCGCCGTGCCGTTCTTCAACCAGGCCGGCGCCATCGCCGTCGAGCTGATGGACGGCAACACCCTGCGCGCCTCGGTCGGCGTCGCGGGCGTCCCCACCGACTGGGCGGACCTGCCCAAGGACACAGCCGCCCTGCTGGTGGAGTTCCGCGCACCGGACGGGGCCGGCCTGGACGCGTACGAACGCCGCGCGACGCGGCTGGTCACCGGGCTCGGCCTCGTCGCCCCGGTGGCCTCGGTCACCAACGCGTTCACCCGGGACACCACGACCATCCGCGGCTACTGGACGGCCCGCAGGGCCTTCGTCACCGCTGTCGGCGCAGCCCGCGCCCGCGGCACCACACTGATCACCGAGGACTTCGCGGTACCGCCGTCCCGGCTGGCCGAGGCCTGCGAGGCGCTGCTCGGGCTCCAGGCGGAGCACGGCTTCGACGCGGCCGTCGCCGGTCACGCGGCCCACGGCAACCTGCACTTCCTGCTCGCCTTCGACGCCGCCGACCCGGCGGACGTCGAGCGGTACGCGGCCTTCATGGACGCCTTCTGCCGGCTCGTCGTGGAACGGTTCGACGGCTCCCTGAAGGCGGAGCACTCCACCGGGCGCAACATGGCGCCCTTCCTGGAAATGGAGTGGGGCGCCGGGGCCACCGAACTGATGTGGCGCACCAAGCGCGTCATCGACCCCGAGGGGGTGCTCGCGCCGCGGATCGTGCTCGACCGCGACCCGCGGGCCCACCTGCGCGGCCTGAAGACCATCCCGCGGGTGGAGGGGGCGGCCGACCCGTGCATCGAGTGCGGGTTCTGCGAACCGTCCTGCCCCAGCGGGGACCTGACGACCAGTCCGCGCCAGCGGATCGTGCTGCGCCGCGAGATGACGCGGCAGCAGCCCGGCTCGACGGTGCTGGAGGGGCTGCTCGACGCCTACGGCTACGACGCCGTCGACACCTGCGCGGGCGACTCCGCCTGCAAGGCGGCCTGCCCGGTCGGCATCGACACCGGCGCGCTGATGAGGGAATTCCGCCACCGCCGGCACGGCTCCCGTGAGGAGCGGGCCGCCGTGCTCGCCGCGCGCCGGTTCCGCGCCGTCGAGGCCGCCACCCGGCTGGCGGTGGCCACCGCCGACCAGCTGAGGGACCTGCTCGGGGACCGGCTCGGGGACGGCCTGCTGACGGCGGTCACGGAGGCCGCGCGCAAGGCCGTACGACCGGACCTGGTGCCGCGGTGGCTGCCGCAGATCCCCCCAGCCGCGGCGCGGAGACCGCCCGCCACCCGGCGGGTGGGCGCCTCGGCGGTGTACTACCCCTCCTGCGTCAACCGGATCTTCGGCGGCGGTCCCGACGGCCGGCCCGGGCCCTCCCTGCCCCAGGCCGTGGTGGCCGTGTCGGAGCGGGCCGGGAAACCCGTGTGGATCCCCCGTGACGTGACCGGCACGTGCTGCGCGACGATCTGGCACTCCAAGGGCTACGACGCCGGGAACCGGCTGATGGCCAACCGCATCGTCGAGGCGGCGTGGGGCTGGACCGCCGGCGGGCGGCTGCCGCTGGTCGTCGACGCCTCCTCCTGCACCCTGGGCATCGCCCACGAGGTGGTCCCCTACCTGACCGAGGAGAACCAGGCCCTGCACGCGGAGTTGCGCATCGTCGACTCGGTGGTCTGGGCCGCCGAGGAACTGCTGCCGCACCTGGAGGTCCGTCGCACGGCCGGCTCGGCGGTCCTCCATCCCACCTGCTCGATGCGGCACTTGGGCGGCGAGGGGCAGCTGCGGGCCGTAGCCGAGGCGTGCGCCGACGAGGTGGTGGTCCCGGACGACGCGGGGTGCTGCGCCTTCGCGGGCGACCGGGGCATGCTGCACCCCGAGCTGACGGCCTCGGCGACGGCGCGGGAGGCCGCCGAGGTGACGGCGCGGCACTTCGACGCCCACCTCTCGGCGAACCGGATGTGCGAGGTCGGCATGGAGCGGGCGACCGGGCGTGGCTATTACTCGGTTCTGCTCGAACTGGAGCAGGCCACCCGCCCCTGACGTACGTTCCCGACCTGGCGCTATGTAGTCCGGGGCGCCGTAAACCTCCCCGTGACGAGGCTGTGGCGACGGAAAATCGATTGCCCGGCTCCGGCCCGGAAGGCGAACCTTGCACGGTTTGGACCACTCGACCAGTCATGGGGCGTCATGCAGATCAGCGATCTTCCGTATCCGGACCCCGGGGTACCCGACGCACGTTCCGGGCCCCGGTTCCTGATGTGGCTGGGCCGGGGTCAGCTCGGCGGACAGGTCAAGAGCCTGTGCTGGGGACTGGTGCACTTCGGCGGCATCGCCGGACTGCCGTACGCGGTGGGCACGGGCATCGACGCGGTCATCGACCGCGACGCCACACGGCTGCTCCTCGTCGGCGGGCTGCTCGTGCTGCTGGGCGCCGCCATCTCGCTCGGCGACTCCATGCTGCACCGGACCGCCGTCACCAACTGGATCACGGCCGCGGCCCGCGTGCAGCAGCTGCTGGCGCGCAAGACCGCCGAGCTGGGCTCCGCCCTGACCCGCCGGGTCGCCGCGGGCGAGGTGGTCGCGGTCTCCACGGGCGATGTGGAGAAGATCGGCTGGTTCGTCGAGGCGGTCTCCCGCTTCCTCGCCGCCGCGTTCACCGTCGTCCTCGTCTGCGTCGGTCTGCTGTTCTACGTACCCGAGCTGGGCCTGGTCGTGGCGATCGGAGTGCCGCTGGTCGCCCTGGCGGCGCTGCCGTTGCTGCCCCGCGCCACCCGACGCGCCGACGTCCAGCGGGAGAAGGCGGGCAAGGCCACCGAGCTGGCCTCCGACACCGTCGCGGGCCTGCGGGTCCTGCGCGGCATCGGCGGCGAGGAGCTGTTCCTCGGCCGCTACCGCGAAGCCTCGCAGGAGGTGCGCAGGGCGGCCGTGCGCAGTGCCCGGATGTGGGCGCTGATCTCGGCGATCCAGGTGCTCCTGCCGGGCGTCCTGCTGATCACGGTGGTCTGGTACGGCTCCGGGCTCGTGGCGGACGGACGCATCGCGGTCGGCGAACTCGTCGCGGTGTTCAGCGCGGTGGCAACGATGCTCTACCCGCTGCGGCACTTCGAGGAGATCGCGATGGCCTATTCGTTCTCGCGGCCCTCGGCCAAGCGGGCTGCCCGGGTGCTGTCACTGACCCGTACGGACGCCGCCGAGCGGCAGCCGGCCGCCGCTGCGGCGAAGGCACCGTCCCCGGGAGGGGACCTGTACGACCCGCAGACCGGACTGCTGGCCCCCGCAGGACGGTTCACCGCCGTCGTGTGCGGCGACCCGGACCTGGCGGGCCGGCTCGCCGAGCGTCTCGGCGGCCACCCGATGGAGGAGGACGCCGGGGCCGCCGGCGGACCCTCGGTGCTCCTCGGCGGGGTCGCGCTGGACGAGCTCGCGCTGGACACCGCGCGCACCCTGGTCCTCGTACAGGACAAGGAGCCGGTCCTGCTGTCCGGGACGCTGCGCGAGCTGTTCGACGTACCGTCCTCGGGCGCGGTCGAGTCCGGCGCGGCCCTGGCGGCGGCCCAGTGCGCGGACGTCCTGGACGCACTGCTGCAGTCGGCGCCGGACGGGATCGATGATCCGATGGACGCGCGGATCACCGAGCGCGGCCGGTCCCTGTCCGGCGGGCAGCGCCAGCGGCTGGCGCTGGCGCGCTCGCTGGTGACCGATCCGGAGGTGCTGGTGCTGGACGAGCCGACCTCGGCGGTCGACTCGCACACCGAGGCACGGATCGCGGACGGGGTCGCGGCGCTGCGCGCCGGGCGCACCACCGTGGTCCTGGCGTCCTCCCCGCTGCTGCTGGACCGCGCCGACCGGGTGGTCCTCATCCACGAGGGCGCGGTGGCGGCAGTCGGTACGCACCGCGAGCTGCTGCACGGCGAACCGCTCTACCGGGCGGTCGTCACGCGCGAGACGGAAGAGGAGCAGCGGGCCGGGCGGCCCGGACTGACAGAGCTGGAAGAAGCACTCACAGAGATCGAGGAATCCGCATGATCGGCGTGGCACCGCCGGAGTACGATCCGGCGGCTCCCGAGTCGGCCGCGACCCTGCCCGTGGGCACGTCGGCGACCGTACGGGGCTATGTGCGAGGCCTGTTCCGGCGACACCGGCGGGCCTTCGTGGTGCTGGTGGGCGTCAACGCCGTCGCGGTGATCGCCTCCATGGTCGGCCCGTACCTGCTGGGGCGGCTCGTGGACGACCTCGCGGCGGGAGCGCGGGAGCTCCATCTGGAGCGCGTGGCAGTGCTGTTCGCGGTGGCGCTCGCCGTCCAGGCGTTCTTCGTCCGGCTGGTCCGGCTGCGCGGGGCGATGCTCGGCGAGGAGATGCTGGCCGATCTGCGCGAGGACTTCCTGGTGCGGTCCGTGGGGCTGCCGCCCGGTGTGCTGGAGCGCGCGGGCACCGGCGACCTGCTCTCGCGGATCACCACCGACATCGACCGGCTCGCCAACGCCATGCGCGAAGCCGTGCCGCAGCTGGCCATCGGCGTGGTCTGGGCGGGGCTGCTCTACGGAGCGCTCGCGGTGACTGCGCCGCAGCTCGCGCTGGCCGCACTGGTGGCGCTGCCGGTGCTGGTGATCGGCTGCCGCTGGTACTTCCGGCGCGCTCCGTCGGCGTACCGCTCGGAGGCGGCCGGCTACGCGGCGGTCGCGGCCGCGCTCACCGAGACGGTGGACGCGGGCCGCACGGTCGAGGCGCACCGTCTGGGGAAGGACCGGATCGCGCTGTCGGAGCGCCGGATCAAGCAGTGGACGGCGTGGGAGCGGTACACGCTGTTCCTGCGGACGGTCCTCTTCCCCGTCGTCAACGTCACGTACGTGACGATCCTCGGCTCCGTGCTGATGATCGGCGGGTACTGCGTGCTGCGGGGCTGGATGTCGGTGGGACAGCTGACCACAGGCGCGCTGCTCGCCCAGATGATGGTCGATCCGATCGGCCTGATCCTTCGCTGGTACGACGAACTGCAGATCGCGCAGGTCTCGTTGGCCCGGCTGGTGGGCGTGCGGGAGATCGAGCCGGACGCCGGGGACCCGAAGGTCGGGCCGGAGGGCCGGGACGTCCGGGCCGACGAGGTGCGCTTCGGCTACCGGGAGGGCGTGGACGTACTGCACGAGGTGTCGATGTCCGTGCCACCGGGCACCCGGATGGCGCTCGTCGGTCCGTCGGGGGCGGGCAAGTCCACGCTGGGCCGGCTGCTCGCGGGCATCTACGCGCCGCGGACGGGCGAGATCACCCTCGGCGGTGCGCGGCTGTCGCGGATGCGGGCGGAGCGGGTGCGTGAGCACGTGGCACTCGTCAACCAGGAGCACCACGTGTTCGTGGGCTCGCTGCGGGACAACCTGCGCCTGGCCAGGACGGGCGCCGGGGACGCGGAGCTGTGGGCGGCGCTGGGCGCGGTGGACGCGGAGAGCTGGGCGCGGGGCCTGGAGGCCGGCCTGGACACCGGGGTCGGCTCCGGCGGCACGACACTGACCCCGGCTCAGGCGCAGCAGGTCGCGCTGGCCCGGCTGGTGCTGGCGGACCCGCACACACTGGTGCTGGACGAGGCGACCTCGCTGCTGGACCCGCGTGCGGCACGGCACCTGGAGCGTTCACTGGCCCGGGTGCTCGACGGCCGTACGGTCATCGCGATCGCCCACCGGCTGCACACGGCGCACGACGCGGATGTGATCGCGGTGGTCGAGGGCGGCAGGATCAGCGAACTCGGATCGCACGACGAACTGGTCGCCGCCGACGGCGCGTACGCGGCGCTGTGGCGGTCCTGGCACGGGTGACCCCGCTGCCGGGACGCGGGGGCGGCCGCGGGGGCGGCCGGACCGACGGGTGGTCCGGCCGCCCCGCTGCCGTCGGTCAGCCTGCCGGCTCCGGAACGAGGGCCTGCCTGGCGGCGCAGGTCCGGACGACCGGGTGGGTGTCGCCCGTGGCCGGCCTCCTGCACGGCGCCGCCGGGCCGGTCGTCGTCGGTGACGGTGCAAGCGGTGCTGCGGGCGTCCGGGGCGAGCCCGTGGGGGGCGCGCACCGGGCAGCTGCCGGGCCAGTACGGGCCCGCTCCTGCGGGCTGTCCTCCGGCGGCGGCCGCGCGTACGGGAAGTCGCTGGCGCGCTCCCGGTGGCCCCGGCGGCCCCGGCGGCCCCGGCGGCCCCGGCGGCCCCAGCGGCCCCAGCGGCCCCAGCGGGAAGGGTACGGCGGACACCGTGGTGCCGAGCAGGTAGGAGGCCGCCAGGTCGTGGGAGACACCGACAGCCGGGCCGAACGACCACCCGATGTCGTTCACCTGGGTGCGGTGCAGCCACGGGTTCGGGCAGGGACCCGATCCCGGGAGCCACGTCAGCACCCGGACGGACGGCTTGCGGCCACCTGCGCATGATCCCCCGGTCCCGCCGCGAACCGACGGCTCTGACGGCTCGTCGGCCCACATGTTCTCTGCCGGTGGGGGTACCGACCGGACGGCCTCCGGTCCCGGTCCTAGATGAACCCGAGGGCCGAGGCGCCGCCGAACCCGCCGAGCAGCAGGAACACCGGCATGAGGACCTTGAGCTCCACCCAGCTGCCGGCCCGGAAGCGCATCATCTTCGGCGGGCCGATGGGGTACCAGCGCTTGCCGGCGATCGGGAGCGGCCACAGGACCGGGCAGCCGGAGACGGTCAGGGCGTCGCCGATGTCGTGGACCAGTGCTCCGAGCAGGATCGGCAGGCCGAGCCAGAGGTACTCCTGCCCGGGCTCGGTGAACAGCCAGCCCGCGCCGTTTCCGGGCTGGTCGAGCACACCGGCCAGGATCCACGCACTGGTGGCGCCGAGCAGCCAGACGAGGATGTCGCTGGACATCCGGGCGGCCCGCCACAGCAGGCCTTCGACCGCGAGCACCAGGTGGACGAAGAGCAGGGCCAGCACGCCCCAGCGGTCGGCCGTCACGGCGAGCACGGAAGCTCCGCCGCCGATCAGGACGGCCCAGAGCCAGGTGTGCGTCAGGGTGCGGTGGCCCCCGGTGCGGCGGGCGTCCTTCGGCGAGCGGGTGGCCTTGTAGACCGCGTAGGAGATCTTGTCGACCACCTCGCACAGGCCTCGGGAGAGCGGGCCGAACGCGCGCGAGATCGTCGCCGACTTGTGGTCGAGGTCGGGGGCGAGGGCGGCTCCGGCGCAGATCAGCGCGCCGACGGCGAGGACCGGCCACGGCATGGGGTGCCCGGCGGCCGCGGTCGCCGCGCCCACCCCCAGCCAGGCCGCTGCCCCGGAGAGTGAATGCGCCGGACCCATCATGGTCGTTCCCCGCCCCGGTGGTGTGCTGGTCGGGCCCGGTCGACTGTTTCGTCCGGGCCGCATCGACGGCACAGCGTACCGTCGGTGATCTTCGCTCCGACGGCCGGTTCCCTGATCCGGGAAGAAGCCAGGCAAGATGGGGGGTGTGACCCTCATTGATCAGCTCCCGCCGAACGCCGACCCCGACGCCCTCTTCGAGGCTTTCTCCTCGTGGGCGGAGGACCAGGGCATCACCCTGTACCCGGCTCAGGAGGAGGCGCTGATCGAGGTCGTCTCCGGGGCGAACGTGATCCTTTCCACCCCGACCGGCTCCGGCAAGAGCCTGGTCGCCGCCGGCGCGCACTTCACCGCCCTGGCCCAGGACAAGGTCACCTTCTACACCGCCCCGATCAAGGCGCTGGTGTCGGAGAAGTTCTTCGACCTGTGCAAGCTCTTCGGCACCGAGAACGTCGGCATGCTGACCGGCGACGCTTCGGTGAACGCGGACGCCCCGGTGATCTGCTGCACCGCCGAGGTGCTGGCCTCCATCGCCCTGCGCGACGGCAAGCACGCCGACATCGGCCAGGTCGTGATGGACGAGTTCCACTTCTACGCCGAGCCGGACCGCGGCTGGGCCTGGCAGATCCCGCTGTTGGAACTGCCGCAGGCGCAGTTCATCCTGATGTCCGCGACCCTCGGCGACATGAAGCGGTTCGAGGAGGACCTGACCCGGCGCACCGGCCGGCCCACCTCGGTGGTCCGCTCCGCGACCCGGCCCGTCCCGCTCTCGTACGAGTACGTCACCACGCCGATCACCGACACGATCACCGAACTGCTGGAGACCCGGCAGGCTCCCGTCTACATCGTGCACTTCACCCAGGCCCAGGCGGTCGAGCGGGCGCAGTCGCTCATGAGCATCAACATGTGCACCCGCGAGGAGAAGGACAAGATCGCCGACCTGATCGGCAACTTCCGCTTCACCACCAAGTTCGGCCAGAACCTGTCCCGCTACGTCCGGCACGGCATCGGCGTGCACCACGCCGGCATGCTGCCCAAGTACCGGCGCCTGGTCGAGAAGCTGGCCCAGGCCGGTCTGCTGAAGGTCATCTGCGGTACCGACACCCTCGGCGTCGGCGTCAACGTCCCGATCCGCACGGTGCTGTTCACCGCGCTGACCAAGTACGACGGCAACCGGGTCCGCACCCTGCGCGCTCGCGAGTTCCACCAGATCGCCGGCCGCGCCGGGCGGGCGGGCTTCGACACCGCGGGCTACGTGGTCACCCAGGCGCCCGAACACGTCATCGAGAACGAGAAGGCCCTCGCCAAGGCGGGCGACGACCCGAAGAAGCGCCGCAAGGTGGTCCGCAAGAAGGCTCCCGAGGGCTTCGTGGCGTGGTCGGACATCACCTTCGAGAAGCTCATCGCCGCCGACCCGGAGGCGCTGACCTCGCGCTTCAAGGTCACCAACATCATGCTGCTGTCGGTCATCGCCCGGCCGGGCGACGCCTTCCAGGCGATGCGCCACCTCCTGGAGGACAACCACGAGCCGCGCAAGGCCCAACTGCGGCACATCCGCCGCGCCATCGCGATCTACCGCTCGCTGCTGGACGGCGGGGTGGTCGAGAAGCTCGACACCCCGGACGCGGAGGGCCGCACCATCCGGCTCACCGTCGACCTCCAGCAGGACTTCGCGCTCAACCAGCCGCTCTCCACCTTCGCACTCGCCTCCTTCGACCTGCTGGACCCGGAGTCCCCTTCCTACGCGCTGGACATGGTGTCCGTCGTGGAGTCCACGCTGGACGACCCGCGCCAGATCCTGGCCGCCCAGCAGAACAAGGAGCGCGGCATCGCGGTCGGCCAGATGAAGGCCGACGGGATCGAGTACGAGGAGCGGATGGAGAGGCTCCAGGACGTCACCTATCCCAAGCCGCTCGAAGAACTGCTCTTCCACGCCTACGACGTGTACGCCAAGAGCCACCCGTGGGTGCGCGACCACCCCGTCTCCCCGAAGTCGATCATCCGCGACATGTACGAACGCGCGATGACCTTCACCGAGTTCACCTCCTTCTACGAACTGGCCCGGACCGAGGGCATCGTGCTGCGCTACCTGGCCAGCGCGTTCAAGGCGCTGGACCACACCATCCCCGACGACCTCAAGTCCGAGGACCTCCAGGACCTGATCGCCTGGCTCGGCGAGCTGGTCCGCCAGGTGGACTCCAGCCTGCTCGACGAGTGGGAGCAGCTGGCGAACCCGGAGGTGGAGACCGCGGAGCAGGCCCAGGAGAAGGCCGACCAGGTCAAGCCGGTCACCGCGAACGGGCGCGCCTTCCGCGTCCTGGTCCGCAACGCGATGTTCCGGCGGGTGGAGCTGGCCGCCCTCGACCACGTCAACGTGCTGGGTGAACTGGACGCCGAGTCCGGCTGGGACGCCGATGCCTGGGGCGAGGCGATGGACGGGTACTGGGACGAGTACGACGACCTGGGCACCGGCCCCGACGCACGCGGTCCGAAGCTGCTGCAGATCGAGGAGGACCCGGCGCACGGCCTGTGGCGCGTCCGCCAGACCTTCGCCGACCCCAACGGGGACCATGGCTGGGGCATCAGCGCCGAGGTCGACCTCGCGGCCTCCGACGAGGAGGGCCGGGCCGTCATCCGGGTCACCTCGGTCGGCGAGCTCGGCGCCCTCTGACCGCCACCCGCGTCCCGCCGTCCCCACCACCGACAGTGGAGATCCTCTGATGACGAACCCCGCCGAGAGACTGGTCGATCTGCTCGATCTGGAGCAGATCGAGGTCAACATCTTCCGCGGCGCCAGCCCGCAGGAGTCCCTCCAGCGCGTCTTCGGCGGCCAGGTCGCCGGCCAGGCACTGGTGGCCGCGGGACGCACCACGGAGAGCGACCGCCCGGTCCACTCGCTGCACGCGTACTTCCTGCGCCCCGGCCTCCCCGGGGTGCCGATCGTGTACCAGGTGGAGCGGGTGCGCGACGGGCGGTCCTTCACCACGCGCCGGGTCACCGCGGTCCAGCAGGGCAAGACGATCTTCAACCTCACCGCCTCCTTCCACCATCCGGAGGAGGGCGGCATCGAGCACCAGCTGCCTCCTCACCACGTTCCTCATCCGGACACGCTCCCGAAGGTCGCGGACGAGATCCGCGAACACCTGGGCGCCCTGCCCGAGGCGCTGGAGCGGATGGCCCGCCGCCAGGCCTTCGACATCCGGTACGTGAACCGGCTCCGCTGGACTCCCGAGGAGCTCAAGGACGCCGATCCCCGCAGCGCGGTGTGGATGCGGGCGGTCGGCCCACTGGGCGACGACCCGCTCGTGCACACCTGCGCCCTCACCTACGCCAGTGACATGACCCTCCTCGATGCCGTGCGCATCCCGGTGGAACCCCTGTGGGGGATGCGCGGGTTCGACATGGCGAGCCTGGACCACGCCATGTGGTTCCACCGCCCGTTCCGGGCGGACGAGTGGTTCCTGTACGACCAGGAGTCCCCCATCGCGCACGGCGGCCGGGGCCTGGCCCGGGGCCGCATCTACGACCTGGAGGGCAGGCTGCTGGTCTCCGTGGTCCAGGAAGGCCTCTTCCGTCCGTACCCCGCCGGGCCGCCCCGGCCCGCCGGATCGGCCCCGACGGCCCCGTAGTCCGAGCGGCCCCGTGGTCCGAGCAACGCCGCAGTCCGAGCAACGCCGTAGTCCGAGCGACCCCCGAAGTCCCCGCCATCCACGAGGAACCGAGCACGCCCATGCCCACCCCGGCCCACCCCTGCCCCTGCGGGCTGCCCGCCCCCTACCCGGAGTGCTGCGGCCGCTTCCACTCCGGCGCTCAGCAGGCGCCCACCGCCGAGAAGCTGATGCGCTCCCGGTTCAGCGCCTTCGCGGTCGGCGACACCGCTTACTTGCTGCGCTCCTGGCACCCCTCCACCCGGCCGCCCCGGCTCGACCTGGATCCCGGGCAGCGCTGGGAGCGGCTGGAGATCCTCGCCACCGAGCGCGGCGGGATGTTCGAGACGGAGGGTTCGGTGGAGTTCCGGGCGCACTACCGCGAGGGCGGGCACACGGGTTCCCTCCACGAGCACAGCGCCTTCTCCCGCGAGGGCGGGGCCTGGGTCTACGTCGGCCCCCTCTCCCCCGTCGACTTCGACTGACCGCGGGCCCCGGTCAGCGCGAGGTCCAGGCTCGTGCGGTACCAGTGGATCTCCTCCGACGGCTCGGCCTTCAGCAATCGCAGGGCCACGGCCGCGGCCACCGGGACCTGCGGATGCCCGTACGGCGGGGGCGGGGCGAGGGCGGTCAGGACGATCCGCTCCGCCGGATCGGGCACGGCCTGCCGCAGCTCTTCCTCCGGGAGTACGGACGCCAGCACGGCGGCGCGCTCCCAGGGGTCGGCTGTCCGTCTCAGCAGCAGCCCGACATGCCGCCCGCGCCACCTGCGCGGACGCAGATCCGCCTTGGCCGCCATGAGCTCGCGGTCCGCCTCGGGTGCGGTCCCGCGCAGCATCGCCGGCTCCCGCGCCGCGAACTCCCTCAGCTCCGCGGCCAGGTAGAGCCACACCACTGCCCGGTAGCGGTTGATCCGGTAGCCGACCGGGGCGAGGTGCCCGCAGCGCGCGAGCCGCGTGAACCGGCTCGGGCCGACCCCCAGCACCCCCGCCGCCGCTTCCGCTCCGCCCACGGTGGCCACCCGTTCGCGCAGCGCGTCCTGCCAGTCCCCGCCCGGCCGCTCCTCCCCGCCCGGCCGGCCCTCGGCGGACCTGACCCGGTCCAGCTCGGCCAGCGCGTACCGCGCGGCCCCGCCGGCCGCGGGCGGCCCTGCCGCCCGCACGATCCCCAGCTGAACGGCCCTGGCGAACTCGCCCCGGCTCAGCCCCAGTTCCCCGGCGGCCCGCACGCCACCCACGAGCGGCTCGGCGGGCGCATCCGCACGGGCCTGCTGACCCTCGCCCTGGCGCCCGCCCTGACGCACGTCCTGACGCACGTCCCGACCCCCGACGTGGTGGCCGGCCCGACCCCCGACGCGGTGGCCGCCCCGGCGCCCGCCTTCACGGCCCTCCGCAGCCACCTCCGCCCGCAACACCGCGGTCCCGGTGTCCCGCAGCACGGTCGTCCCCATCTGCCTCATCACGGTCTCCCCCACGAGCGTTGACTACTCTGCGTGAAAACCGTAACTCAGGGCGACGACACCTTGCGGCCCCTGTGGATAACTCAGCCGCCCGTGATGCGCCGCTCCGCGACGCCCAGGTGCTCACCCACCCGGTTGACCAGCAGCGTCATCTCGTACGCGACCTGCCCGATGTCCGCCTCGGCGGCGCTCAGCACACACAGGCAACTGCCCGCGCCCGCCGCCATGACGAAGAGGACCCCCTCGTCGTACTCGACCATCGTCTGCCGGACCTCGCCGGCCCTGAAGTGCCGCCCGGACCCCTTGGCCAGGCTCTGCAGCCCGGCGGCGACGGCCGCCAGGTGCTCCGCGTCCTCCCGTGCCAGCCCCGCGCTCGCGCCCGTCACCAGGCCGTCGTTGGACAGCACCACCGCGTGCCGTACCTGCTGGACCCTGCGCGTCAGGTCGTCCAGCAGCCAGTCGAGCTGCTTGTCCAGTGCCATAGCGAACCCCTCCCCGTCGACGCGGCCGACATGGCCGCGCCCCGCCCCGCGTAGTCGTGCCGCAAGCCTTCCCCACCAGCCCCTTTCCGGCAAGGAGGATGTCCCCATGGCGAAGAAGATGACTCAAGAGGAATGGCGGGCGTTCGTCTCCCACTCCACTCGCACCGGGAAGCTCTCCACCGTCCGTGAGGACGGCAGTCCCCACATCGCTCCCATCTGGTTCGTGCTCGACGGCGACTCCTTCGTGTTCAACACCGGCAAGGACACGGTGAAGGGACGGAACCTGGCCCGTGACGGCCGGGTCGCGCTGTGCGTGGACGACGACCGTCCGCCGTTCTCCTACGTCGTGCTCCAGGGCCGTGCCCAGATCACTGAACACGCCGGGCACGAGGACGAGATGCTCGCCTGGGCGACCACGATCGCCGCCCGTTACATGGGCGAGGAGCGCGCGGAAGCCTTCGGCCGCCGCAACGCCGTCCCGACCGAACTCCTGGTCAGGGTCCCCATCGACAAGGTGATCACCGCAGGCGGGGTGGCGGACTGAGGGGGGCTGCCCGCCCACAGCCTCACCCCGCCTCCCGCGGGCCGGTCCGGGTCACACCGAATCGGCCTGCGGCTCCACCGAGTCCAGCAGCCGGGCGGTGTGCACCCGCCCGGCGTACTCGACCAGCCTGATCAGCACTTCTTTCCCCGAGTCCTTGTCCCGCGCGTCACACAGCACCACCGGCGTCCCCTGGTCCAGGTCCAGCGCCCGCGACACGTCGTGCGCCCCGTACCGCCGCGCGTCCGTGAAGCAGTTGACGGCGACCACGAACGGGATGCGCCGGTGCTCGAAGTAGTCCACCGCCGGGAAGCAGTCCTCCAGCCGACGCGTGTCGGCGAGCACCACCGCCCCCAGCGCCCCCTGGGACAGTTCGTCCCACAGGAACCAGAACCGGTCCTGCCCCGGCGTGCCGAACAGGTACAGGGAGAGCCCGGACCGGATGGTGATCCGGCCGAAGTCCATCGCCACGGTCGTGGTCGTCTTCTGGTCCACCCCACCGGTGTCGTCGACCAGTTCGCCCGCCTCGCTCAGCGTCTCCTCCGTCCGCAGCGGCCTGATCTCGCTGACCGCGCCCACCAGAGTGGTCTTGCCCACCCCGAAGCCGCCCGCCACCAGGATCTTCAACGCGAGCGCGGCCAGTTCGCCGTCCTCGCCGGGATCCGCGGCCGGGGCGGATCCGTTGTCGTGCTGTCCCATCACAGTGCTCGCAATCCCTCGATGACTTCCCTCAGAATCCGCTCGTCCGGCAGCTGTGCGGGCGGTACCGGCCTGCTGACCTTGACGTGCCCGCCCTCCAGCAGGTCGCCGAGGAGCACCCGCACCACCCCCACGGGCAGGTCCGCGTCGGCGGCGAGCTCCGCCACCGACTGGGTCTCGGACCGGCAGAGTCCGAGCAGCGCCCGGTGTTCGGGGCCGAGGAGCGACTCGGCCGCCTCGTCGGTGCCCTGCGGATCCACGACGACCAGCGCGATGAGGTCGAAGCGGACCCCGTGGGGTCCTGGTTTCGTCCGCCCGCCGGTCACGGCGTACGGACGCACGAGCGGGCCCGCGTCGGCGTCGTACCACTGGCCGTCCATGTGCCGGACCGCCGCCCTCAGCCGGCGGCCGGCGGCCGCGCCGCGAACCGGGGCGGGGTGTAAAGGTGTTCGCCGACGCGCTTCACCAGCCGTGCCATCTCGTAGGCGATCAGCCCCATGTCGGCGCCGGCACCACTGAGTACGGCCAGACAGGAGCCGTCCCCGGCGGCCGCGACGAAGAGGAAGCCGTCGTCCATCTCGACCATCGTCTGGCGCACGCCCCCGACGTGGAAGTGACGGCCCGCACCCTTCGCCAGGCTGTGGAAGCCGGATGCGACGGCGGCCAGGTGTTCCGCGTCCTCCCGGCACAGGGCGCTCGAAGCACCGACCGGCAGCCCGTCGTTGGAGAGGACCACGGCGTGCCGGACCTCCCGGACCCGGACCACCAGGTCGGCCAGCAGCCAGTCCAGTTCACCGGACCTGCGGACGCCGCCCCGGCCGGTCCTCTGATGTTCGATCATCACCGTTCTCCTTCGCTGCCTGCGTGAGGGGAGTTGTCCTGGGCGCCGCGCACCCAGCCGGCCCGGTAGGCCGCCATCCGGTCCCGGGCCTGCTCCGGACTGCGGCCCGGAGCCTCCTCGGCGAGCCGCGCGCCGGCCGGGTCCTTCGGGGCGGGGGCCTCGCGCAGCTGCGGGACGAGGCTGGCCTGGCGCACCCGGCGCGGCAGTTCCGTCACCGAGGCGGCAGGGGCCGTGGGCGGTGCCGCCGCCTGCGTACGGGTCACCGCGCCGCCGGGAGCGCGCGGCCGCAGCGCCGCCACCGGGGCGGGACGCGGTTCCTCGGCTGCGGGGATGCGGTCCGGGTCCCGGCCCGGCAGGCCGCGCGGGTCCTCCCGTGCGGCGCGCATGGCGGGAGGCTGCTCCGTCCTCGCGGCTCCCGCAGCCGCTCCCTGCGCCACCGCCCGCTCCGCGGCCGCGCCCGTCTCCCCTGCCGG
This sequence comes from Streptomyces sp. NPDC056224, assembly GCF_042267665.1. Classification (NCBI taxonomy): domain Bacteria; kingdom Bacillati; phylum Actinomycetota; class Actinomycetes; order Kitasatosporales; family Streptomycetaceae; genus Streptomyces; species Streptomyces sp. NPDC056224. The sequence goes on along the minus strand of NZ_JBHJTK010000001.1, from coordinate 34,922 downwards.
GGCCCGGCCCGGGCCGGGCTCGGCGGCTCCGGCCGTGATCGCGCTCTGGAGCATGGAGTTCGGCAGCAGCACCACGGCGGTGGTGCCTCCGTACGGCGACGTGCGCAGGTGCACCTTCACGCCGTGGCGGGCCGAGAGGCGGCTGACGACGAACAGCCCGAGCCGGTCGCTGTCGAAGAGGTCGAGCGCCTCGGACTGCTCGATGCGCCGGTTGGCGTCGTCGAGGGTCTCGCGACCCATGCCGAGCCCCCGGTCCTCGACCTCCAGTACGTACCCGGCGCCGACCGGCTCGCCGCTGACCCGGACCTTGGTGTGGGGCGGGGAGAACTGTGCGGCGTTCTCGATGAGTTCGGCCAGCAGGTGGGTGAGGTCGGCGACGGCTCCCCCGACCACGGCGGCCTCCACGAGCTGGCGCACCTCCACCCGCGGGTAGTCCTCGATCTCGGAGACGGCCGCCCGTACGACGTTGGTGAGGGGGACCGGCATCCGCCAGGCCCGGCCAGGGGCCGCCCCCGAGAGGATGATCAGGCTCTCGGCGTGCCGGCGCATCCGGGTCGTCAGGTGGTCGAGGCGGAAGAGGTCGCCCAGCTCGTTCGGGTCGTCCGCGCGGCGTTCCATCGAGTCGAGGAGGGTCAGCTGCTTGTGTACGAGGACCTGGCTGCGGCGGGCGAGGTTGACGAACACCCCGGAGACCCCGCTGGCCAGTTCCGCCCGCTCGACGGCGGCGCTGAGCGCGGCCCGGTGGACGGTGGCGAGCGCCTCGCCGACCTGCGTGATCTCGTCGTCGGCCGGGGGCCCGGACGGGGTCTCGGCGGCGATGTCGATCTCCTGGCCCGCGCGGAGGCGCTCCATCGCGTACGGGAGCTTGCGGCGGGCGATCTCCAGGGCGGTGTTGCGCAGCGAGACCAGCTCCACGACCAGGACGCGGCCGATGCGCACGGAGATGACCAGCGAGGCGGCGACCGCGGCCAGGCCCAGCAGCACGGCGGCGCCGGCCGGGCCGAGCGCTCCTTCGGCGACCGGGTCGGCCCGGTCGGCGGCCGCGGCGTGCGCGGCTCCCTCGATCTCCCGCATGGAGACGCTGATGGAGGTGAAGGCCGCCTCCCACCCGGCGGGCATGCCGCGGGCCTCCTTGGCCGTGCCGGCGGCCAGCGCGCGGTCCTCGGCGGCGGTGAGGTCGGCGTAGGCGGCGCTCTTGGTGACGGACTGCCAGGAGTCCCGCTGGGCGGTGGGGAGGTCGTCGGCCGCTGCGGCGGTGAGGGCGCGGCGGGTCTCGATGGCTCCGGTCAGATGCCGAAGCGTTTCAGCGGTGCGCTGACCCGGTACGGCGAGCAACGCGTCCTCCCGGGAGAGGAGTTCCCCGGCCCGGGCGAATTCGAGCAGGACGCGGGAGTCCGGGCCCAGCTCGGCGTCTTCCCCGCCGGTCAGTGCGCCGCTCACGGCGAGGGCCGAGTCGACCACGCGCGTGTAGATCTCGTAGGCCGCCTCCGGGGTGGCGCGTCGGCCGGTGACGTCCTTGCGGGCCGAGCCGAGTGCCTCGGCGTCGGCGACGAACACGCCCAGGCGGACCACGATGTCCGAGCCGTAGCCACCGGATTCGGCGACGGTGTTGCGGTCACCCAGGCGCAGCCGCCCGACGGCGGTGTCGGTGCGGCGCGCCTGCTGGTCCAGGGCGGCCGGGTCCGCGGCGGGGTCGGCGAGGAGGCGGACGGCGGCGCGGCGTTCGGCCTGGAGTTCGGTGACGGCGGCGGCGACGGGGGTGCGTATCTCCGTGTCGGCCCGCTGGACGCGGCTGAGCCGGGCTATGTCCTGGGCGGTGCTGACGGTGGCGAAGGCCCAGAGGGCGAGCAGCGAGACGACCGGGACCATCAGCAGAGAGACGATCTTCGCGCGGACGGTGGCGGGGCGCAGGCGCAGCCGCGGGGCGCGGAGGTGGGGTGCGGTGGGGGCGGCCGGGGCGGGCTGGTGGGCCACCTGCTCCGCGGGCTCGTCGGCCGGCGGCCCGGCGTGGGCCCGGCGGCCTGTGGGCGTGGCGCGGCCGTCCGCAGGCGCGGGCAGCCGCGGCGCCGCTGCTTCCGGTCTTCTGCGGGGTGTGCGCATGGGCTCCTCGTTCCGGGGCGGTACCTGAAAGTGCGGTCGTGCGGTCGTGCGGTCGTGCGGTGCGCGTGCGGCTGCGGCTGCGGCTGCGGCTGCGGCTGCGGCTGCGGCTGCGGCTGCGGCTGCGGCTGCGGCTGCGGCTGCGGCTGCGGCTGCGGCTGCGTGGTGCGTACGCGCGTCGGGCGGGTCCGGTGTGTTCAATGGGCCGCCACGGCGTGCTCCCCCGGGCGCCGGGCGGATGCGGACGCGGCCCGCTCGTCGGCCGTCGGGGAGAGCGCGATGAACGCGGCGGTGATGAACAGGTAGGAACCCAGCCCGACCGCGAGCGGGAAGACGAACTGCATGGCCGTGGCGCCGGGCAGGACGGAGTCCGAGGGGCTCACGCTGACCGCGACGGCCATCATCCCGGTGTAGTGCATGCTGCTGACGGCGGCGCCCATGACCAGGGAGGCGACGGCCACGGCCACCGGTGACTCGATGTTGAGCGCGGCCCACAGGGCGGCAGTGGCCGCGACCACGGCGATGGCGACGGAGAGTCCGACGGTGAGCGGGTCGTAGGAGACGGCTCCGTGCAGGCGCATGGCCGCCATGCCCAGGTAGTGCATGCTGGCGACGCCGAGGCCGGTGGTGAGGCCGCCCAGGACGAGCGCCCGTCCGCGTCGCTTGCCGTAGCCGACCGCGAAGACGCCGGCGCCGACGACCAGCATGGCGACGATCAGGCTGAGGATGGTGAGCGGCACGTTGTAGTGGATCTCGGTGCCGGTGACCTCGAAGCCGAGCATCGCGACGAAGTGCATCGTCCAGATGCCGGTGCCGATCGCGGAGGCGGCGGTGAGGAGCCAGTTGCGCCGGGAGGGTCCGGTCGCGGCGAGCGCGCGGACGGTGCAGCGCAGCCCGAGGGCGGCGCCGGTCGATGCCATCAGGTACGACAGCGCGGGTGTCAGCCAGCCGTAGGCGGCGTGGTCCAGATGTCCCAGGTGTCCCATGGCCACCGGACGCTAGTCCGGGTGAGGGCGCGAACAAGGGGAGCATTTCGAAAGACGCTGGAACTGCTGGAATATGACAGAGATACGTTCTTCTCCGATCGCGCCACGCGCCACCTTGCGCACGGTCCGCGGCTCCGTCCGGGGCGCGAATGTGAGGGATCATGGGCGCATGAGCGAGGACCACACACACGTGCAGGAGTTCTTCGGAGCGCGCGCCGCCGACTGGGACCGCAAGTTCCCCGGCGACGCGCCCGCTTTCGCGACCGCCGTGGCCGAGTTCGGCCTGCGGCCCGGCGACCGCGTGCTCGACGCGGGCTGCGGCACCGGGCGGGCCCTGGCCCCGCTGCGCGCCGCGGTCGGGCCCGCCGGCATCGTGCTCGGCGCGGACCTCACGCCGGGGATGCTGGCCGCCGCACAGCGGGCCGGGCGGGCCGCGGACGGTGCGCTGCTGCTCGCCGACGTGGCCCGGCTGCCGCTGCGCGACGGGGCACTGGACGCGGTGTTCGCGGCCGGCCTCATCGCCCACCTGCCCGACCCCGAGGCCAACCTGCGCGAACTGGCCCGGGTGGTCCGCCCCGGCGGCCGGCTCGCGCTTTTTCACCCGATCGGGCGAGCCGCCCTCGCCGCCCGCCACGGCCGCGAGCTGACCCCGCAGGACCTGCGGGCCGAGCCCAACCTCGGTCCGCTGCTGTCCCGTTCGGGCTGGGAGATGACCTCGTACGCCGACGAGGACGCCCGCTTCCTGGCGTTGGCCGTACGCCACCCGTGACGGGTCGGAACATGACCCGCCTCTACGTCGGCCACGCGCCCGGGGTCGGCGGAGGCCACGGGATCACGCCGGAGGCTGGGCCTCGGCTCCGGCCGGCCGCCGGGGGTGGGGAACGGGGCAGCCGCCTGCGCCGGGCACGGGGAAGGTGCCGAGCTCGCCCACGTCGTAGCCTCCCCGGTAGTTCTTGATCTCCGGGTTCTGGCGGGCGTAGTGCGGGTCCCTTCGCGGGGGCAGCAGCCGTACCGCGCGCCCGCGCAGCCGCAGGGCGCCCTGGACCAGCCGCTGGACCGGTGGGCGCGGGCGCTCGTAGCGGAAGGCCCTCAGCAGCGGTTCGTCGAGGAGGGCGAGGCTCGCGCCGCGGACGGAACGGGCGAGCGGCGCCGGGTACCAGGAGGCCATCAGGTCGAGGGTGGCGTCGGCGACCTTCCGGCCGCCCTCGTCCCAGCCGAAATGGGCCTCTTCATAGGCGTTCAGGGTGGTTTCGAACTCCTCGAAGGAGCCCGGAATCTCCTTGATGCCCAGGTGACGGCCGAGGGTGGCGTAGTAGTTCGCGGAGGCGCGGCGTTCGTGGTGGGTCAGCGGACGCCACCCGTAGGCGTCCAGCCAGCGCGACGGAATCACCACGAAGGTGCACAGGACGTAGCGCATGTCCTCGTTGGTGATGTCGTAGCTGCGGTGCATCTGGTTGACGCGGCGGATCGCGGTGCGCCCGGTATCGCTGTCGAAACCGTGCTCGACGACCGCGTCGAGGAGCAGCGCGGTGTCGTCGTAGCGCTTCTGGGTACGGTCCGTGAACTCGGCGGTCTCGGCCAGCAGGCCGCCGATGGAGGGGACGGCGTAGGTCCGGAAGAGGGCGAGCTCCAGGGCGCGGGTGAAGTCCCAGGGGAACTCGTAGGTGGCGGTGAGCCGGTAGATGGCGAGGAAATCCTTGTCGGGGTCGAGACGGAGGATCTCCCTCAGCCGGTCGTATCGCTGCACCGGTGTCCCTTTCTGTGGCGGGTCCCCAACTCTACGTGCAGGCAGCGGCCTTGGAAATCGTCGGCCGCAGGCTCTCGACGTGCGGGTTACCCGCTGGTTAAGGTGCGCCGACGAGAGAGCTACCAGGAGGCCAGGTGTCCGACGACGAGGGTGGCGGCTCGCTGTACGTGCTGACCGCCGTGCTGCTGACCCCCGCGCAGTTCCCGAGCATCCTGGGCGACGACTTCCCCGAGGCCTGCTCCCAGCTGGGCGTGGCTCCGGGCGGGGACGGGTACGGGCTGGTGCTCGGCCAGGACGAGGAGGGCGCGCGCTGGACGGTCGTCGTGGACGACGTCTCGCTCGTGGCCACGGCCATCGCCTCCTGGGACTGCGGGATGGAGTACGACCTGTCGCCCGACGAGCGGTCGATCGTGATCTCGCTCGCCGGGTGGCCGCTGGAGTTGTCGGTGGCGGCGTCGGGGATCCCGGAGCCGCACGATCCGGAGCAGGGCGCGGACGGCACGGGACGGGTGCCCCTGGCGCCGCCGTCGGCCGAGGCGTGGGGGCCGGTGCAGCGGCGGATGGCCGCGGACCAGATCGCGCGGCAGTGGGCCGACTGGCGTGAGCGCGTGGCGACGGACGGCGGCGCGGCGGCCGCCGCGCATCCCGGGCTGTCGCGGGCGCTGGAGGAGGCCCGGGAGTACACGCTGACGCCGCCGCCGCCCGGGCGGGTGCGGTCCTCCTTCGCGGGTGAGGGGGCCCGGACCCTGCGGGTGGACGGGCCCGGCTGGTCGCTGGTGGCCCGTACCGGTGACGCCGCCTTCGTCCTGCTCGACGAGGAGCCGGGCGAAGTGCTGACGGTCCCCCGGGAGGGGGAGCATGACCTGCCGGAACTGCTGGCGGCGCTGGACCGCGTCGCGGTGCGCCCGGCCTGACCGCGAGCGGAAATCCGAGGAGAGCCGTGACGGTGGAGTGCGAGCCGGTGGGCGTGGTGGTGGGCGGCCGTGCGGAGGTGGCCGACGACGACTGGGGGCGTGAGACGCCGGTGATCCGCCTGGACGGCCGCCGGTTCGGCCCGGAGGCGCTGTACGGGCTGGAGGACTTCTCGCACGTCGAGGTCGTCTACCACTTCGACCGGGTGCCGGTGGAGAAGGCCGAGACGGGTGCGCGGCGCCCGCGCGGCAACCCGGACTGGCCGCTGGTCGGCATCTTCGCCCAGCGCGGCAAGAACCGGCCGAACCGGCTGGGTGTCTCGCGGTGCCGGGTGGTGAAGGTGGACGGCCTGGACGTGCACGTTGAGGGCCTCGACGCGGTGGACGGCACGCCGGTGCTCGACCTGAAGCCGTACATGGCGGAATTCGGTCCGCGGGGCGACTCCCGGCAGCCCGAGTGGGCGACCGCGCTGATGCGCGACTACTACTGAGCGCGCGCCGCGCCGGCACGGACCGCCGGCATCGTCCCCTGTCCGGAGCCGGTCGGCCGGGGCCGGAGCCGGACACCGCTCCGGCTCCCCGCCGCCCGGAATCCGGGACGGCCGCCAGGCCGGCGGACCGGGCTGCCCCACCCTCCCTTGCCGCGGGCCGGCCGGACTCCGCGCCGAAGGCGGAACCCGGCCGGCCCTGCCGCCGTCAGCGGCCTATCTGCTTCCTGGACATACCCCGCAGTCGACGCCGCTGAGAGGAGTCCAGCAGGAGGTAGGCGGCAGCCGGCACGCCGATCAGCACCAGCAGCCCCGCCCAGAACCCGACCGCCCAGAACAACACGATGGCTGCCACTACACCGGCAACCGCGACCTTTCCGCTCGTGGACATCCGCGGACACCTCCTCCTGCCGTCGACCACTACCCCCTCAACGCACCACCGCGACCTCGCGTTCCCGAGCCCCCTGACGCGTGCGCGACGCGGTGGCGCCTCGGCCGCCCTCCACCCCGTAACCAGGGGCACCGGACACGTGGCCTCCGAGATCTCCGGCCGGGGGGCTCGGCGCGGACCGGCCTGCGCACTGGCTGACGTACCGCTTGTCCGGGGCCGGCGCCGGGACGACGATGGGGGCGCTCCGGGTACCGCGGCACACGGGAGGGTGACGTGCACGATCCTTCGGTGGCGCTGCCGGGCGGAACCGATCCCGCGCAGCGGACGCGGGAACTGCGCCGGGCCCATGCCGCGTTCACCCTGGAGGGGCGGGTCGAGGCGCCGGTCCGCACGATCATCGCGAAGTCCTGGCGGCGGTGCGCCCGGGCCCGGGTCAGCCCGGAGTGCGCGCCCCGGGTGGAGCTGGCGGCGGCGGAGCTGCGGCCGTACCGCGAGCAGCACCCGCTGGCCCGGGTGATGCCGCTGTTCCGGGACCTCGTCGGGGCCTTCGCCGCGCACGGGGCGCATCTGCTGGCGGTGTGCGACGCGCAGGGCAGTCTGCTGTGGGTGGAGGGCGAGCCGGACACGCTGCGGCGGGCGGAGCGGCTCGGCTTCGTTCCCGGCGCGTGCTGGGCGGAGACCGCGATGGGCACCAACGCTCCCGGTACGGCGGTCGCGGTCGGTGAGCCCGTGCAGGTCTTCGGGGCGGAGCATTTCAGCCGCCGGGTCCATCCGTGGACCTGCGCGGCGGCCCCGGTCCGCGATCCGCGGACGGGCAGGGTGCTGGGCGCGGTGGACATCACCGGCGGCGACGGCCTCGCCCACCCCCATTCCCTCGCCTTCGTGCAGGCGGTGGCGCGGGCGGCGGAGGCCCAGCTCGCGCTGGCCGACCGCGGCGGGCCGGCCGCCCGGGACACCCTGGCCGCGCTCGGTCAGGACGAGGCGCTGCTGGTGGCAGGGGGGCGCCGGGTGCGGCTGGGGCGGCGGCACAGCGAGATCATGGCGCTCCTCGCGCAGCACCCGGAAGGTCTGTCGGGCGAGGAGCTCGCGATCGCGCTGTATGAGGACGAGTCGGTGTCACCGGTGACGTTGCGCGCCGAAATCTCCCGGCTGCGCACACTGTTGGGGCCCGCAGCCCCGCTCTCGCGGCCCTACCGCACGGCCGGTCCGCTCGACGCCGACTTCACCGCGCTGACCCGGCACCTGGCCGCCGGAGCGGTGTCCGCCGCCCTCCACCACTACCCTGGCCCCCTCCTGCCCGCCTCCACCGCGCCGGGAATCGTCCGGCTGCGCCGTCGGATCGAGGACCAGGCGCGGGCCGCCGTGATAGCCCGGGCGGACAGCGGCCTGCTGACCGACTGGGTGTGCAGTCCGTGGGGCGCGGACGACCGGGAGGCGTGGCGGGCACTGGCGGCTGCGCTGCCGCCCGAGGGCCGGCCGGCCGCGCTGGCCCGCGTACACGCCCTGGACCGGGAGTTCGGCGCGCGCGGGGCCGCGGTGCGCGAGCCCGCTCGGCCGGGCGGCCGCGGGCGTGCAACGTACCCGCAACCTGCCCGCTCCTAGCCTCCTGGCGAGCGCTGTCCGACGGCGGCCCGCGCCCGGCAGGAGAGGACACCATGGCCCGTTACGCTGCGCCCGGTACCGAGGGGGCGCTCATGTCGTACGCGTCCCGCTACGGCCACTTCATCGCCGGCGAGTACGCCGAGCCCGCCCGCGGTCAGTACTTCGCGAACCCCTCCCCCGTCAACGGGCAGACCTTCACCGAGGTCGCGCGCGGTACGGCGGAGGACGTGGAGCGCGCTGGACGCGGCACACGCGGCCGCACCTGCCTGGGGGCGGACCTCCGCGACGGAGCGGTCCACGATCCTGCTGCGCATCGCGGACCGGATGGAGCAGAACCTGGAGGCGCTCGCCGTCGCGGAGACGTGGGAGAACGGCAAGCCGGTACGGGAGACCCTGGCGGCCGACATGCCGCTGGCCGTCGACCAGTTCCGCTATTTCGCAGGGGCCCTGCGCGCGCAGGAGGGAGCCCTGAGCCAGCTCGACGACGACACCGTGGCGTACCACTTCCACGAACCGCTGGGCGTGGTCGGCCAGATCATCCCGTGGAACTTCCCGATCCTGATGGCGGTGTGGAAGCTCGCCCCCGCGCTCGCGGCGGGCAACACGGTGGTGCTCAAGCCGGCCGAACAGACCCCGGCGTCGGTGCACTACTGGCTGAGCCTGGTGGTGGACCTGCTGCCGCCGGGCGTGGTGAACATCGTCAACGGCTTCGGTGAGGAAGCCGGGAAGCCGCTGGCCTCCAGCCCGCGCGTGGCGAAGATCGCCTTCACCGGAGAGACCGCCACCGGGCGGCTGATCATGCAGTACGCGGCCGAGCACCTGAAGCCGGTCACCCTGGAACTCGGCGGCAAGAGCCCGAACCTGTTCTTCGACGACATCTGGTCGACCGACGACGACCTGCGCGACAAGGCCCTGGAGGGGTTCACCATGTTCGCCCTCAACCAGGGCGAGGTGTGCACCAGCCCGTCGCGCGCCCTGATCGAGCGGGGCCGGTACGGGGACTTCCTCGACGCGGCGGTAGCGCGAACGGAACTGATCGTTCCGGGCCATCCGCTGGACACGGACACGATGATCGGCGCGCAGGCCTCGGAGGAGCAGCTGAAGAAGGTCCTGTCGTACGTGGAGATCGGCCAGAGGGAGGGCGCGAAGATCCTCACCGGCGGACTGCGCCAGGAACTCGACGGCGACCTGGCGGGCGGCTTCTACGTCCAGCCGACCATCTTCGAGGGCGACAACCGCATGCGGATCTTCCAGGAGGAGATCTTCGGGCCGGTGGTGTCGGTGACCTCGTTCCAGGACTTCGACGACGCGGTGCGGATCGCGAACGACACGGCCTACGGCCTGGGCGCCGGCGTGTGGACCCGTGACATCAACACCGCCTACCGCGCGGGCCGCGCGATCCAGGCGGGCCGCGTCTGGACGAACTGTTACCACGCGTACCCGGCGCACGCGGCCTTCGGCGGCTACAAGCAGTCCGGCATCGGCCGCGAGACCCACAAGATGATGCTGGAGCACTACCAGCAGACGAAGAACTTATTAGTAAGCTATTCCCCCAAAAAGCTCGGCTACTTCTAAGAAGCTGAGCATGGTGCCTGACCTGCGCAAACGGTCGGCCAGGCACCGCGGCCCTGGTCTCGAGACGGCTACCGAAGTCGGGTGATCGCAGAGTTCACTTGCCTCCGATATCTCACTTCATAGAGAAGATCCGGGCCATGCACGGGCCGGCGCGATCGCCACGCCCGCCTCTCCGGTCCCGCCACGGCCGGGCCCCCGGGGCGGCCGTGGCGGGGATGCGGTGGCCCATGGTCGAGCGGCCGCTCCCGAGGGCCGAGGGCAGGGCATCCGTCAGCCCGTCAGGGACTTCCACATGGTCAGGGGTCGGTCCTCGACCGTGATCTGGTCCTCGTGTCCGTGGCCGTCGCGGATCACGATGATCCGGTACTGGTCCTGGTGGAACACCCAGAACAGACTCATTCCGTTGATCCGCTGCATGTCCGGGACCGCGAGGAATTCGTCGACCCGTGTGATCCCGGTCAGTGATCGCCACAGGTCGAGCCCTCGGTCGCCGCGCTCGAGGGCGTCCTGGTGCATCCTGCCGTCGGCGACCGAGATGAGCCGGTAGACCTGACGACCCATAAGGGTGTGGAAGACCCAGTAGTGGCTCTTGCCGTTCACCCGCTGCATGTCGGGCACCGGCAGGAAGGCGTCCACCCTTTCGATGCCGCTGAACGAGGCCCAAGCGGAGAGCGAACGGTCCGGCAGGTCGGTCCCGGCCGCCTGCTCGGGAAGGAGCCCGGACTCGGCGCCGTCGGCGATCCAGATCCGCCGGTAGACCTGCCGGCCCTCGACGGTGTGGAACAGCCAGAACCGGCTGCGGCCATTGATCCGCTGTTCGTCCGGGACGGGCAGGACCGCGTCGACCTTCGTCACTCCGATGTAGCACGGCCACATGGTCAGCGGCCGGTCGGGGCGCTCGATGACGTCCGTGTGCTCGTCCCCGTCGGCGATGGAGACGGCTCGGCAGACGGCGCCGTCACTGCCCGCCCCATACGCCCAATACCAGCTCTTGCCCTTGTCCCGTTGCATGTCGGGGATGGGCAGGAAGGCGTCGGTCGGCCGGACTACGGTGGGCGGCTTGTCGGTGAGCCGGCCGTCACCGAGCAGCCGTAGCAGGGTCAGCGAGGGAGCGAACGCGTAGACGGACCCCTCGGTGAAGACGAACTGGCTCAGGCTCAGCTGCGTGGTCTTGCCTGGGGTCTCGTAGCTGAGCTTGCCGGCGGCGCCGACCATTCCGTCAGGGCCGGGTTTGTTGGTCCGGTTGGGTGGGAAGTCCGGGCTGTCGATCCATGCCTTCTGGATGAACTCGAACTGCTGCACAAGGTCCGACTGGTAGCAGACGAAGAGCAGGCCGCGCTTCTCGTCGGGCCCTCCGGGGCCCTCCGAGGCGGGGTCGAAGGGCGCGCCGTACGGGGCGCCGCGGCGGATGATCCGGCGGCGGTCCATCACCGGATTCTCGTCGAACGGCGGATCACCGGGCTTCTCCTGCAGGCCGTCCCGGGGGTTGGTCTTGCGCAGGTGCGAGAAGAGCGGGGTGATGAAGCCCTCGGGGTCGTTGCGGTAGCCGAAGTCGTTGTCCTCCCCGGCCAGCGCGCTGGAGGGTCGGTCGGCATTCGGGCACGTGGCGACGGGGGTGCCGGACCGCCACCGGCCGACGAGGCGGGCGGCCAGCCACTCCGTGGTGGCCTCGGGCGGCACCACCTTGGCCTGCTTGAGCGCCTTCAGCTGACCGGCGACCTGGAACCAGAAGCCGGGGACGTCCTGGCCGAGCCGGCGCACCACCTGGAAGCTGCCGTTGTCAGCCCAGTCGGGCGTCTCGTGCGGCACGCCGCCGACCCGGTCGTGCCCGACGACGAACTCGCCGGGCGGGATCAGCCGGGTGCCGTGATGTCCCTTGACGTACGCGGGCTTGACGGGGTCCGGCTCGTCGAAGCCGATGACACCGGGCTCGCTGACGCCGTCCTTGAAGCCGAAGTGCTCCTTCCCCCTCCGGCTGCCGGTCAGGGTGGCGGCGTCCTGCTGGAACACGATCACGATCTTGGCCGCGGCGCACGCCTCGCGCTGCTGTCTGACCGTCGCCAGGAGGTCCTGGACGGTGTCCGAGGCGACGGTGAGCACGGCGTGGACGACCTGACCCTTGCCGTTGCCGAAGAGCCACATCTCCGGCGAGCTGTCGCCGGTGTCCCCGAGTGCCCGCTTGTCCGAGCCCTGCTTGAATGCCTCCAGGCCGCTGCCGGGCTTGACAGAGGGCAGCGGATCCTTGCCGGTCAGCTGCCGCAGGCCCTCGTAGGTGAAACTGACGTTGATCCAGGTGGCCTTCAGTGCCTTCGGGTCGTCGCCGGCCGAGGCCTTCCTGGCCTTGCTGAAGGCGGCGTTGAAGACGGCCACCTGCCGCGTCGTGGAGATCTGCGGTTCCAGCGCCTTGACCCAGGTGCGCGCCCGCGCCGCGTCCTCGAACTTGAGGAACAGCAGGGTCATCCGGTCCTTCTTGAAGCCGGCGATCACATCGCCCTGAATGTCGTCGCTCTCACGCAGCTTGAGATCGTCCACCATGCTCTCTCCAGAAGATCGACACCTCCACGCCGATGCTGCGCAGAGTAATCAACAACGTACGCGGCACTCCCACGCCCGCCCGCCGACCGACTGGCCGATTACGCCGACCGCCCCCATTCACGCCTCGAATGCGCTGGTAGAGGGCGTGCAGAAACCTTTGGGTTGGTCGGAGTCACCCGCCTGCACGTCTCGGGGTGACAGGCGACCGGCGCGCCTCAACGCTGAATCTCGTCACTGTGCGTGAACATGTGGCAGTCCCGGCGCAGCCCATGTCAGCCGTGTCCCTCCAGTCGGGGCCGCTGTGCCTTCCTCTCGCCAGCAAGGAGTCCCATGTCCCGCAGCAATCCGCGCCTACCCGCCCGCCGGAGGCTCGCCACGGCGATCTCAGTCTGCGCCGCCACCGCGATGGCCGTGTCCATGGCCCTGGCGTCGGCAGGCCCCGTACTCGCCCACACCGGTCACGGAGACGAGGGCGATGCCGTCCCGTACGGCCCCGCCTCCCGGGCGGCGAGCGCACCGGTCACCGTCGACCCGGAGGAGGCTGCGACGCTCGGCAAGGAACACGCCGAGGAGCACGCCCGCACCCGGATGGCCATGGCCGGCGTCGGCGAGTACCCGCAGACCACCCGTACGGAGCGGCTCAAGGCGCTGACCGCCTCCCAGGAGAAGGCCAACGCGTCCTTCGACGCGGCGGAGTTCGGCCGGTTCCAGGAGTACTTCCAGTCCCCGGACTTCGCGGCCCACATCGCGCTGCTGCCCACCGGCAAGGTCCTGCTGTTCTCCTTCGAGCGGATCGAGACCAACCCGCAGAATGAGCCCGCCCCCACCCAAACCATCGGCAAGGAGAACGCGGGCCGCGCCTGGATCTGGGACCCCGCCAAGGGGACCGGCGCCAGCGCGTTCACCGAGAAGAAGCCGCCGGTCATCAACATGCCCGACGGCAAGAACGAACCCCGCCCGGCCCCGTTCTTCTGCGCCGGCCACTCCTACCTGCCCAACGGCATGCTCGGCGTCTTCGGCGGCAACCTTGGCGGCAACGGAGGCAGCGGCGCCAAGCTGTCCCTGGTCTTCGACCCGTGGGCGGAGGAGTGGTACCTGAACAAGGACATGTCCGTCGGCCGGTGGTACCCGAGCGTGGTCACCGGCGCCGACGGACGCCAGGTGATCATGTCCGGTCAGTCGGAGCTCGGCTGGGGCACCCCCACCCCCGTCGTCGAGCGCTTCCCCGCCGCGACCCACCAGGTGCCCTTCGAGAAGTCGGTCAAGCCGATCGGCTGGGGAGTGGACCAGCTCAAGACCGAAGCCCCCTTCAAGTGGGACTATCCGCAGCTGTTCTCGCTGCGCGACGGGAAGATCTACGGACTCGGCCGCTCCGTGGACCAGCAATGGCTCTTCGACACCGCCGCCGACACCAGGACCGACCTGCCGAACCGCCCGGACATCAACAAGGCCAAGCCGGGCCCGGACGGCGGGGAGTGGAGGCGCAACTACGGCTCCGCCGTGCCCCTGCCGGCCGGCTTCAGAGGCCCCGACTCGGTCCTGGTCCTCGGCGGCGACCGCAACGACCCGAACACCTACCGTCTGGCCGGCGGCAAGTGGAACACCGAGAAGCCCCGCGCCTTCGGCCGTACCCAGGACGACACCCTGCTCCTGCCGAACGGCAACCTGCTCACCGTCAACGGTGCCTTCGACATCCGCGACTACGGCAACGGGCCGTACAACCCCAACGCCGACCTCAAGTACCGCCAGGTCGAACTGCGCGACGAGAACGGCGACTGGAAGCTCGGCCCCGTCCAGCGGCTTCCGCGCGGCTACCACTCCAACGCCGTGGTCCTCCCCGACGGCCGAGTCATGGTCACGGGCGACGAGCTCCAGCAGCTCGCCAACGACCCCGACATCACCGACAACAACAACGGCAGCATCGAGATCTACGAGCCCGCCTATCTCCACCAGGGCAACCGCCCCGCGCTCGGCCTGATCTTCAACCCCAGCGTCGCCTACAACGAGAAGATCACGGTCAGCACCAGCACGCCCAGCGACGTCACCCGCGCCGTCCTACTGGCCCCGACCACCGCCACCCACTCGATCAACACCAGCCAGCGTCACCTCGAACTACGCATCAAGAGCCGCAGCGGCAACTTCCTGGAGCTCCAGGCCCCACCGACCGCCGCCGCGGCCCCGCCCGGCCACTACATGCTCTTCCTCCTCAACGAGGAAGGCGCACCGAGCAAGGCGGGCTGGATCCAGCTCAAGCCCCCGACGGTCGCCGCGGGTGCCACCGCCACGAAGGCGAAGACCGGCGGCTGACACCCGCCGGCACCTCCGGGACGAACCCCCAGCCTGGTCGCGGGACACGGCTGGGGGCACTCCACGCGTACCGCCCACGTGAGCCCCGCTGCCCCTCATGGTGGCCGGGGGATGGGCGGGCGGCCGGTGCAGCCAGCTCCCCGGCACGGCCGGGGCCTGGGCACAGTCGCCGCCGGACTTCCACCCACGGCTCGTCCGCCGACCAGGCGAGCTCGGTGGGCAGGGAGTCGCCGAGCAGGCCGACGATCGCGTCGTACCCGGCCAGTTCCGCGGGGGCGCCCTGAAATCCCGGTGCCGAACACCACCCGTCGGTGTCGAGTAGATCGCCCGGCACAAGCGCCCACACGCCGTGGCGGTGCGAGAGGCACACCAAGAACCTGCTGGTCAGCTACTCGCCGAGGAGGCTCGGGTTCTTCTGAGCGACCCAACCGGCCGCTGGCACGGAGGCCACAGAACGCCCGCCGCACCGCCGGCACCCTCGCCGTGATCCTCGGCTTCCCGCACGAGAACCTCGCGCCGCCTACCGGGCCGTCGTCAGCGCACCACGGAGGGCGAACTTCCTTCCCTCGTCACGGAGCTGCTCGACCGGCACGGGGCCGCACAGTCGCCGTGCCGCTCGCGCGACATCCGAGGGCTGTGGGCCTACCGAGTCGGTGTGGGTCCGCCTGTCGCACAGGGACCCGAACGGCCCCTACCGTCGACAGGGGCATGGACGCAGCCTGGGAGAGTCGGCGTGGCCGATCCCTCAGCCGGAAGGCGGGCAGCAAACATGAACGCGCAGACCAGGGGCGATCCCGAGGATACGCGGGTGCTGGTCGTGGAGGACGACCGGGGCATCGCGGAGTCCTTGGTGCGCGGTCTGGGGCAGGCCGGATACGAAGCCGAGAGTGTGCCGACCGGGCGGGCGGCCTTGTCGGCGCCCACACCCGACGTCGTCCTGCTGGATCTGGGCCTGCCGGACATCGACGGTGTGGAGGTGTGCCGGAGGCTGCGGGCGCGTTCGGACGTCGCGATCATCGCCGTGACCGCGCGGGGTGAGGAGGCGGACCGGGTGGTGGCCCTGGACGAGGGTGCCGATGACTATCTGGTCAAGCCGTTCGGTCTTGCCGAGCTGTTGGCGCGGATCCGGGCCGTGAGGCGCCGTCGGCGTCCGGCGGAGCCGGAGATCCTGCGGCACGGGCCGCTGACGGTCGACCTCCGGACCCACCAGGTCGCGGTCGACGGGCGCGAGGTGACGCTGACGCCCAAGGAGTTCGCGATTCTGGAGTGCCTGGCCGCCGATCCGGGCCGGGTGGTGAGTCGGCAGCAGATCCTGGAGCGGGCGTGGGACGCCCACTGGTACGGGCCGACGAAGGTACTGGACGTACATGTTGCGGCGGTGCGCCGCAAGCTCGGCGTGCCGGGGCTGGTCGAGACGGTCTACGGGCAGGGGTTCCGGCTCGGGGCGGTCGACGTGCCGCAGGAGCGGTCGTGACTCGTCGGATCACGTGGACACTGTTGGTCCTGACCTCCGTGCTGCTGGTGCTGGCGGTCGTACCGCTGGCGGTGTCGCTGACAGCGCGTGAGCACGTGGCCTATCGCGACAGCCAGCGGGCGGCCACGCGTGTGATCGCAGCGGCCGCCGAGGAGCACCTGTCCGACAAGAAGCCGCCGACCGTCATGCGCCAGGAGTTGGACGCTGCGGCCCGGGCGGGGGACTGCGCAGCGGTGTACGACGCCGCCGGGCGCCTGGTGGCCAGTACCCCGTGTACGGCGGCCCAGGGCGAGGAGGCGGAGGAGCTGGTGGAGGCGGTGCTGGCCGGGCATGAGCCGGAGCCGCCGGAGCTCGAGGGGTCGTTGCTGGCCGCGGAACCGGCCGGAGAGGTGCGCCGCCCTACCGGGGCCGTCGTGCTGGCTCGCTCCGCCGGCCCACTGGATGCCCGGACTATGGCGATCTGGGGCTGGTCCGCGACGGTCGGTGTCGCGGGTCTTGCCGCGTCCGCGCTGCTGTCCGTACGGCTCGCCCGCTGGGTCAGCCGCCCGTTGTCGACGCTGGACGCCAGCGCCCGGAGGCTGGGCGAGGGCGCCCTCGACGCGCGGGCCGAGGTCGGGGCCGGCCCGCCGGAGGTGCGTCGGCTGGCCGCCACCTTCAACACGATGGCGGCCCGCACGGAGGCCCTGGTCCACGGCCACCGGGCCGTGATCGCCGACGTGTCCCACCAGCTGCGCACCCCGCTGACAGCGCTGCGGCTGCGCGTCGACGTCCTGGCCGCCGAAGCCGAGGGAGACACTGCCGCGGAGCTGGGCGCCGCGCAGGAGGAGATCGCACGGCTGTCCCGACTGGTCGACGGGCTCCTGGCGGTCGCGCGCGCCGAGCAGGCGACACCGCGCCCGACCGCGGTGCGGGTCGACGAGGTGATCGCCGAGCGGGTGGCCGCCTGGTCGCCCGTCGCTGAGGAGCACGGCGTCCGGCTGGCCGCCGCGTCTGAGGGGCCGGCCCTGTCCATCGCGCTGGGCGCGGGTCATCTGGAGCAGATCCTCGACAACCTGATCGCGAACGCCGTGGAGGCCTCGGACGCCGGCGGGAGCATCACCCTCGGCCACGGCACGGTGCGGGGTATGGCCCGGGTGTTCGTGCGGGACGACGGTCCCGGGATGAACGACGAGGCGAAGGCGGTGGCCTCCCGGCGGTTCGGCAACCCCGAGGCCAGGGGCACGGGCCTGGGGCTGGCCATCGTGCACCGGCTGGTCACCGTCAACGGCGGTACGGCACGCCTTGAGGACACCCCGGGCGGCGGACTGACCGTCGTACTGGATCTTCCTCTCTGGCCTGAGGACGGGCACGGGTGGAACGAGGCGTAGAGCTTTCCGGTGCAGAGATCTTTACCGGTTCTGAAGGAGACGTGAGCGAGTTCCCAGGGGCCGTGAGCACAGCCTGGAGATGCACGCAGCCGATCCGGGCCGCCGATTCTCCAGGAGCGCCGCCATGGACCCCTCCTCCGACGAATTCCAGACGGAACCGGCACCCGCCGCTTCCTCGAAGGCGCGCGATCACGGTCTGCGCCGCAGCCGCCGCACCACCCGGTGGATCGCGGTCACGTCCGCTGCGGGCGCGGTGGCCCTGGGCGGCTTCTACACGCACCTGCTGCCGGACGATTCGGCAGCCCCCGCGCCGACAAACGCGCCGGTGCAGAACCCCACACCGCCGACTGCCGCCACCGTGGGGAAGGACGACGAGGGTCGCGAGGAGCCGAACAGCCACGAGGACGACGCGGATGATGACGAGGAGGGCGCGGCTCCGGTCACAGAACCGGCTCCGCAGCCACCGGCCCAGCCGCCCGCCGTAGCACCATCGGCTCCGCAGCCACCGGCCCAGCCGCCCACCGCCACCCGGCAGCAGCCACAGACCACGACGGGGGCGTCATGACCACCTGCCCCTCGGCGCCCGTTCCCGCCCGGATCATCTTCCCGGCTCTGGGCACCACCGCCGCCCTGCTCGTCACCGACCCGGGCGCCCTGCCTGCCGCGGAAGCGGTGCTACGCGCCGAACTGGCCGCCGTCGACCGCACGTGCAGCCGCTTCCGCCCGGATTCCGAACTCAGCCGCGTGAACCTGAACGCAGGGGTCACGACGACGGTCAGCGACTACTTCGCCGAGGCCCTGGAGGCGGCCCTGCGAGCCGCCCGGCTCACCGACGGCGCGGTGGACCCGACCGTGGGCAGAGCGGTGATCGCGCTCGGTTACGACCGCACTTTCGCCTCCGTGCGCCCCGAGGACGCCCGCCCTGTGCCCGTGGCCCGGCCGGCGCCCGGCTGGCGGCACATCGCCTTCGACCCGCGCGCCCGCCGGCTGCGGCTGCCTGCGGACACCCGCCTCGACCTGGGCGCCACGGCCAAGGCCTTGGCCGCCGACCGGGCCGCCCGGCAGGCCGCCGCCATGACCGGCTGCGGCGTTCTCGTCAGTCTCGGGGGCGACCTGTCGACCGCTGGGCCGGCGCCCGAAGGCGGCTGGCGGATCGCCCTCGCCGACGACCACGCCCACCCTGACCCACAGGGCGGTGCCGCCGTGGCGGTGACCGGCGGGGCGCTGGCGACTTCCGGTATCCGGGTGCGCACCTGGCGCCGCGGCGGACGGGTCCTGCACCACATCGTCGACCCGGCCACCGGAGAGCCCGCCGCACCCGTGTGGCGCACGGTCAGCGTCGCGGCCGCCGCCTGCGTGGACGCCAATGCCGTCAGTACGGCTGCGATCGTGCTCGGCGAACGGGCCCTGCACTGGGTGCGGGGCACCGCCCTGCCCGCCCGGCTTACGGGCCTCGACGGCACGGTCGTACGTCTCGGCGGCTGGCCGGCCGACTCGCACGCACCCACACCCCCGGGCGCCCCGGCGACCGGCACCGGAGGCCCACGATGACGACTGTGGCCTTCACCGGCAGCCCCCTGTGGTACGCCAGCCGCGCGGGAGGCACCCTCGCCCTGATCCTCCTCACCGCCACCGTGGTGCTCGGCATCGCCTCCGGCGGACGGACCTCGCCCCGTCGGATCGGCCGCTTCGAGATCGGGCTGCTGCACCGCAACCTGTCCCTGCTCACCCTGGTGTTCCTCGCCCTGCACGTGGCGACAGCGGTCCTCGATCCGTTCGTCCACCTGAGCTGGGCCGTCTCCGTCGTGCCGTTCGGCGCGTCCTACCGGCCGCTCTGGCTCGGACTCGGCACGGCCGCGTTCGACCTGCTGCTCGCGGTCCTCGTCACCAGCGCGCTGCGGCACCGCCTCGGCGTGCGCCGCTGGAAGGCCGTGCACTGGCTGGCCTACGCGGCTTGGCCGACCGCCCTCTTCCACGGCGCCGGGACCGGCACCGACACGCGGCTCCCCCTCCAGCTGTGGCTCTACGCCGCCTGCCTCGCGTCGGTGGCCGGTGCCGTGGTGTGGCGCCTGGTGAAGGCCGGTCCGGGGCGGGTCGCCGGGCGCCTGGCGGCCGCCCTGGCCACGACGGCCGCACCCGTGGTGCTGGCCGCGTTCCTCGCCACGGGGCCGCTGCAGCCGGGCTGGGCGCAGCGCGCAGCCACGACGACGATCCTGCTCGGGGGCGGACGATGAACTCCCAGGCCGTGGAGCCCTGCGCACCCGCCACCGACCCGACCGAGCCGGACGGCACCGCCGAAGCCCGGCTGCTGGCCCCCTGGTACGCCACGGGGCGGCCGGCCACCCTCGCCGATCACCTCAGGCACCACGGGGCCGCCCCCGTCGGCACCAGCGCTTCCTCGCCCCTCGTGGAAGCGGTCGAGGCGGCCGGACTCACCGGGCGCGGCGGCGCCGGGTTCCCCACCGCGCGCAAGCTGCGGGCCGTGGCGGATCGCGGTGGCCGGGCCGTTGTCGTCGTCAACGCGATGGAGAGCGAACCCGCCAGCCGCAAGGACCAGTTCCTGCTCGCCGTCGCGCCCCACCTCGTCCTCGACGGCGCCGTCCTGGCCGCAAGGGCCGTCGGTGCCGACACCGTCCACGTCTGCCTGCCCCGCACCCGCACCGCCCAGTACCGGCAGTTGAGCACGGCCCTGGACGAACGGCGGCGCGCCCGGCTCGACCCGGTACGGCTGCGACTGCACGCCCTTCCGCACGCCTACGTCTCCAGCGAGTCGACCTCACTGGTGCGCTGGCTCAACGGCGGACCGGCCCGCCCGCAGGGCAGCCCGCCCCGCACCCACGAACGCGGCGTCGCCCGTCGCCCCACCCTCGTGAACAACGCCGAGACCCTCGCCCACCTCGCCCTCATCGCCCGCCACGGACCTCACTGGTTCCGGCAGACGGGAACCCCGCACGAGCCCGGCACCCTGCTCGTCACCGTGACCGGCGCCGTCGCCGCCCCAGGCGTCCAGGAGATCTCGTTCGGCACCCCCCTCGCCACGGTCCTCGACCGCGCCGGAGGACCCACGGAACCCGTGCGGGCGGTCCTGCTGGGAGGCTTCGCCGGCACCTGGCTCCCGGCGGAACACCTGCACACCCCCTTCACCCGGCGCGACCTGGCCCCGCTGGGCGCCGCACCCGGAGCGGGCATCCTCATCGCCCTTCCCCACTCGGCCTGCGGGCTGTCCGAGACGGCACGCGTGCTCGCCTACCTGGCCGCCCACGGCGCCGGCCAGTGCGGCCCCTGCCGGTTCGGGCTGACCGCCGTGGCCGAGGACCTCGCCCAGCTGGCCGCCGGACGGGCCGACCCTGACGTGCTGCACCGGCTGCACCGGCGGGTCGGTCTGCTGCCGGACCGCGGCGCCTGCCGCCACCCCGACGGCGCCGCCCGCCTCACCGCCTCCGCACTGCTCGCCTTCGCCGCCGACGTCGACCGCCACGTCGCCCACGGCGCCTGCCCCGCAGCCTTCGGAGCTCCGCGGCTGCCCGTACCGGCCCCCACTCCCCCGGAGACCTGGCGATGATCCCCACCCGGACCCTGCACATCGACCGCATCGCCTGCACCGGACGGGGCCTGTGCGGCGAACTGCTGCCCGAACTGATCGACCTCGACGAATGGGGCTACCCCATCGTCAAGGACCGGTCTGTCCCCGACCACCTGCGCACCCACGCCCGCCGGGCCGCCGCGGCCTGTCCCGTCCTGGCGCTCCACCTCGACGCGGGGCGGACGTGACAGGCATGCGTCGGCCCCGACCATCCGGCCCGGCAGAAGGGCCGGACGGCCCCTGCCGCCGAGGTCACTGCCGCGATGGGATGGAGGGACCGAGCCCCGCGGTCGCCGCACCGCAATGATCGAGGTGCGCCATGAACCCCACCGCAGCAGGTCTGCGCCGCATCACCGCCGCAATCACCTCCGTGCGGCTCGAACCGGTCCTGCTGACCGTCACCGCGGCGGCGCTCACCGGCGGCGGCATCGCCTGGCTGGTCGGCGCACACCGCCTCTCGGACCTGTTCTGGGCTCTGGGAACCGTCGTCGCCATCGTGCCCGCCGTGGTGTGGGTGCTCGCCGCGGTGCGCCGCGGACACGCGGGCGTGGACCTGATCGCCGTACTCGCACTCGGCGGGACCCTGGCCGTGGGCGAGTACCTGGCCGGTGCCCTGATCGCCCTCATGCTGGCCACCGGCCGCACGCTCGAAGCCGCGGCCCAGCGGCGGGCCTCGCACGACCTGCGTGCCCTGCTGGAGCACGCGCCACGCTCGGCACGCCGCCGCACGGAGGCCGGGGTGGTCACGGTGCCGCTCGCCGAGGTCGCGGTCGGCGACCTGCTCGTCGTCGGCCCCGGTGAAGTCGTGCCCGTCGACGGCCGTGTGGAGAGCGCCGCCGCCGTCCTGGACGAGTCGGTACTCACCGGTGAGTCCCTCCAGGTCGAGCGGCCCCGGGGCGAGACGGTCCGCAGCGGCGTGGTCAACGCGGGCGGCGCCTTCGAACTGCGGGCCACCGCCACCGAGCAGGACAGCACGTACGCGGGAATCGTGCGCCTGGCCCGCCAGGCCGGCGCGGAGTCAGCGCCGGTCGTGCGGCTGGCCGACCGGTACGCGGCCTGGTTCCTGCCCCTGTCCCTCGCGGTGGCGGGGCTGGCCTGGCTGACGAGCGGCTCCGCGGTACGCGCGGTCGCCGTCCTCGTCGTCGCGACGCCCTGCCCCCTGCTGCTGGCCGCCCCGGTCGCCATCGTCTCGGGTCTCTCCCGCGCCTCCCGTCTCGGCGTGGTCATCCGCGACGGTGGAGCGCTGGAGAACCTCGGCCGCGCCCGTACCCTCCTGCTCGACAAGACCGGCACCCTCACCCGCGGCCGCCCCCGTGTCCTCGACGTCACCGCGTCTCCCGACATCACCCCCTCCGAAGTCCTGCGTCTGGCGGCGTCGGTCGACCAGTACTCGCCTCACGTCCTGGCCCAGGCCATCGTCGACACTGCCCGGCAACGCGACCTTTCGCTCTCCCTCCCGACGGACGTCACCGAGGTGCCCGGACGGGGCGCCACCGGCAGCGTGAACGGCCACCGCGTCTCCATCGGCCGCCTGGGTCCCGACGACGTACGGCCCCCATGGGCCAGGGCGGTCGACAACCGGGCGCTCCTCGACGGCGCGGCCGTGGCCTGGCTCTCCGTCAACGGACAGCTCGCCGGTGCGATCCTGCTGCGCGACCCGCTGCGCCACGACGCCCCGCGCACCCTGCGCCATCTGCGTGCGGCCGGCATCCAGCGGCTCCTCATGCTCACCGGCGACCGGGCCGCACCCGCCCACGAGGTCGCCGCCGTCCTCGGCCTCGACGGCGTGCTCGCCGAACTCAGCCCGGCCGACAAGGTCACCGCCGTACGCGACGAGCGTGAGCGCGCGGTCACCGTCATGGTCGGCGACGGCGTCAACGACGCCCCCGCCCTCGCCGCCGCCGATGTCGGCGTCGCCATGGGCGCCCGCGGTTCCACGGCCTCCTCGGAAGCCGCCGACATCGTCCTGACCACCGACCGCGTCGACCGCCTCGCCGACGCCGTCACCATCGCCCAACGCTCCCGCCGCATCGCCGTGCAGAGCGCCCTCGGCGGCATGGTCATGTCGCTGGCAGCCATGGCCGCGGCTGCCGCAGGTCTGCTCCCGCCCGCCGCCGGCGCGCTGCTCCAGGAAGCCATCGACGTCGCCGTGATCCTCAACGCCCTGCGCGCCCTGCGCGTCGACCAGGCCGCGCGTCCGGCCCTCACCCCCGCCACCGAAGCCCTCATCCACCGCTTCGCGGCCGAACATGACGATCTGAGGGACGTCCTCGACTCCGTACGCGACGCCGCCGACCGCCTCTCCGACACCCCCGGCCCGAACGCCCTGAAGGCCGTGGAGGAAACACACCGGCTGCTGACCGAAAGGCTCCTGCCCCACGAATACGCCGAAGAGCACCAGCTCTACCCGGCCCTGGCCCCCACCCTCGGCGGACCCGAGGCCACCGCCACCATGAGCCGCGCACACACCGAGATCGAACGCCTCTCCCGCCGCATCGCCACCCACCTGCAACTCGCCCGCACAAGCGGCGCTCTGGCCCCAGAACAACTCGACGACCTGCGCTCCTGCCTCTACGGCCTGAACACCGTCCTACGCCTGCACTTCACCCAGGAAGAGGAGAACTACTTCTCCCTCGCACCGTGAAACGACGGGCGCCCCTCGGCGGATGTCCGCCTGCGGGCCGCCGTCCCTTCGCGTGTCAGGCGAGCGTGAGGAAGAGTTTCTCCAGTTCCTGTTCGCTCATCGGGGGTGCGCCTTCCTCGCTCTCGGCGAGGCACTGACGCATTCCACTGGCGACGATCTTGAATCCGGCCCGGTCGAGGGCGCGGGAGACGGCGGCGAGCTGGGTGACGACGTCCTTGCAGTCGCGGCCGGCTTCGATCATGGCGATGACGCCCGCGAGCTGTCCCTGGGCACGACGCAGCCGGTTGAGGACCGCGGTCGCCGCTTCTTCTTCTACCTTCACCGGACTCCTCCTCATCGGCTGTCGGCTCAAGGATACCCCTTGGGGTATGACGCTCAGGAGTGTGCGGCAGGCTCCCGGGAGCCTACCTGGGGTGCGTCCGCGGCTGGCCGCGGGCGGCGTGCCCGTACGGTGGCCCAGGCCACGGCCGCGGCCGCGGTCAGTCCGGCGCCGGTCCAGGTCGGGGGGCCGGCCCAGAGGGTGTGGGGCAGTTGCCGGCCGAGGACGAAGACGCCCATGACGACGACGAACCAGCCGAACGCCTTGCGGAGGGTGTCCTGGGGGATGCGCCCGGCGAAGCGGCTGCCGATCAGGCTGCCGACGACGGCCGCGGCGGTGACGGCCAGGGCCAGGTTCCAGTCGATCTGGACCCCGTTGAGGTGGCCTGCGAGTCCGGAGAACGACTTCATGGCGATGACCAGGAGCGAGGTGCCGACGGCGACGCTCATGGGCAGTCCGCCGAGCAGGGCGAGGGCGGGGACGACGAGGAATCCGCCGCCGGAGCCGACCAGGCCGGTGACCGCGCCGACGACGAGGCCCTCGGCGATCACGTGTTTGACGGGGAGCTCGCGGTGGACGGGCTTGGCCGCCTTCGGCTTGCGGGGCTTGCGGAGCATGGCGGCGGCGGTGGCGAGCATCATCAGGGCGAACGCGATGAGCAGGGCGGTGCCGGGGATGTACTCGGCGAGGCGTCCGCCGCCGTAGGCGCCGGCCATGCTGACCGCGCCGAAGATCAGACCGGTGCGCCAGCGCACCCGCCCCGCGCGAGCGTGCGGGACGAGCCCCACCAGGCTGGTGGCGCCGACGACGAACAGGGAGGTGGCGATGGCCTCCTTGGTGTCCATCCCGGCCAGGTAGACCAGGATCGGCACGGTCAGGATGGACCCGCCGCCGCCCAGGATGCCCAGGCTGACGCCGATCAGTACGGACGCCGCCAGGACGAGCGTGATCACGAGCGGTCCCGCAGGGAGGCGATGACCGTACGGATGTCGGTGCGCGGGCCGCGATTGTAGGGCAGCTTGGACAGCAGCATCCCCATGGCACAGGTGTTGCTGAGCGCGGCGAAGGTCAGCCCGGCGCCGATGACGGTGCCGATCAGGTGCGCTCCGGGCACGAACACGCCCACGACGCCGGTGACGAGCACGATCGAACCGGCGATCAGGCGGACCTGGCGCTCCAGGTCCCAGCGCGCCTCGCCCCGGTTGACGGGGGCGCCGACGGCCTCCCAGGCCGTCATGCCGCCGTCGAGGACGCGCAGGTTGGGCAGGCCGGCCTCGGTGAGCGCCTGTTCGGCCTGGGCGGCGCGGGCACCGGAACGGCAGACGAGGACGACGTCCTCGTCGAGGTGGGCGAGGAGTTCGGCGCGGTGCTCGCGCAGGGTGCTCAGCGGGACGTTGTAGGCGCCGGGGATGTGGACGGTCCGGAACTCGCCCGGGGTGCGCACATCCAGCAGGCGCGGTCCGCGTCCGTCCTTGATCAGCTGCTGGAGGGCGGCGGGGGCGAGGCCGGCGACACGGGAGGCGTCGGTCGTCATGAAAACTCCGTAGTGGTGAGGTGACCCCGCACAGAAATACGGGGCGGGGTGTGTGTGAGGTCAGGGGCGGGCCGATGCCCGCGCAAGAAGAGCCCGTCAGGGCAGAGGGCCTTCCCGCAGGGGCGCAGGCGGTTCGTCGCGGCCGGGAAGGGCCGGTATGTCGGGGCGGCGACCGGTCAGAGAGCCGCGGGGGTGTTCGACAGGGCCCAGGCTGCGTAGCCGCCGAGGATGTCGGAGACGTCGGTGAAGCCGTGGTGGCGCAGCAGGCTCGCGGCGATGGAGGAGCGGTGGCCGCCCGCGCAGTGCAGGACGAGGGGCGTCTCGCGCGGGATCTCGTCGAGGCGACGGGGCAGCTCGCCGAGTGCGATGTGCAGGGCGCCGTCGATGAAGCCGTGCTCGCCGCGCTCGCCGCAGTTGCGGACGTCGATGACGACCGGCGGGTTGTCGCTCTCCAGGGCTGCGCGGACCTGGGCGGCGGTGAGGCGGCTGGCCGGGGCGACCTGCTCGGCCATCGCGGTCAGAGCGTCGTCCGGGGAGCGCAGGTAGCCGGCCACGCGGTCGAAGCCGATCCTCGCGAGGCGGGTGACGATCTCCTCCTCGCGGTTCTGCGGGGCGAGAACCAGCAGGTCGGCGTCGGTGGGCAGGACGGTTCCGGCCTGCTCGGCGAAGCGGCCGTCGGCCGGGACGTTCACAGAGCCGCGCAGGTGTCCGGCGGCGAACTCCTGCGGGTCGCGGGCGTCGACGACGACGGCACCGGAGGCACGGAGGCCGACGAAGTCCTCGACGCTCAGCGGCCGCGGGGCGGCGGCCGGGTCGAACAGCTCCCGCTCCTTGCGGTTGAGCTCGGCGTCGTAGGCGAAGTAGCCGGGAGCCGCGGACTGGCCGGCGGCCACGATTCCCACGAAGTCGGCCTGCGACATGGGCACGCACGCGTAGTTGGTGGCCCGCTGCTCGCCGATGGTCGACTGCTTCTCCGTGGACAGGTTCTTGCCGCAGGCGGACCCGGCGCCGTGCGCGGGGAAGACCCGGACCTCGTCCGGCAGGCCCATCAGCTTGTTCTGCACGCTGTCGTACAGCATGGCGCCGAGTTCCTCGGCGGTCACGCCGATGGAGGCGAGCAGGTCGGGGCGGCCCACATCCCCGATGAACAGGGCGTCGCCGGTGAGCACGCCGTACGGGACGGCGTCCTCGCCGCGCTCGTGGACCAGCACGCTGATCGACTCCGGCGTGTGCCCCGGCGTCTCCATGATCTCCAGGGTGACGCCGCCGAGGCTGATGATTTCCCCGTCGGCGAGCTTGCGGATGGGGTACTCGGTCTCGGCGCGACGGCCGTAGCCGATCCACGCCCCGGTCTCGGCCGCCATCTCGAGGTGGCCGGCGACGAAGTCCGCGTGGAAGTGGGTGTTGATGACGCCGACCACGGTGAAGCCGTGGGCCTCGGCGTCCGCCAGGTACTCCGAGAC
Organism: Streptomyces sp. NPDC056224; assembly: GCF_042267665.1. NCBI lineage: Bacteria > Bacillati > Actinomycetota > Actinomycetes > Kitasatosporales > Streptomycetaceae > Streptomyces > Streptomyces sp. NPDC056224. Next base: position 7,899 of record NZ_JBHJTK010000001.1, on the reverse strand, counting down.
GTCCCGGCGGGGGTCGACCACCACGGCCCGACCCGTGGTCTCGTCGGCGATCATGTAGGACGCCTGCGAGAGGCAGTCGAGGTAGTACTGGGCGAAGAACACGGAAACCTCCGTAAGAGACGGCTCAGATACCCTGGGGGGTATGCGAGAGGCCAAAAGGTGGCCCGCTCCCCGAAGGGGCGGGCGCGAGAGCGAGGAAGGTCAGACCGACCCCGGAGCGGACCCCGTCACCACCGGCCGACCACTGCCGACCCAGCCCCGGGTCCCGCCGGCGACGGAAAGGGCATCCAGGCCGGCGACGGCGAGCCGGTCCGCGGCCCACTGACTGCGGTTGCCGCTCGCGCAGATCACGTACACCCTGCGACCCCTGGGCACGTGAGGTAGAGCGGCGGCCAGGGCGGACAGCGGAGCGAGGCGCGCGCCGGGCACATGCCCCGCCCGGTACTCCTCCGGCTCCCGCACGTCGACGACGTCGGCGCCGGCGCCCCAGGCGGCGGCAAAGGTTTCCAGGTCCACTTCACGAGCCATGACGGGATCCACCTCCAGATACCCCCCTGGGTATTACACGATCGACCGTAGAAGCCGCCGCCGCACTTGTCAAATACCCCCAGGGGTATTGGATCGCGGAGCGATCCCCCGGCGCACGGAAACAAAACAGCCCGAACACCAGTTGAATCCGCCATACCCCCACGGGTATGCGAGAGGAGAGTGGAACCCATGCCGACCGTCGAGCTGACCAAGGAAAACTTCGAGGAGACCGTCACGGGCTCGGAGATCGTGCTGATCGACTTCTGGGCCGGGTGGTGCGGGCCCTGCCGCATGTTCGGTCCCGTCTACGAGAAGGCAGCCGAGCGGCACCAGGACATCGTCTTCGGCAAGGTCGACACCGAGGCGCAGCCGGAGCTCGCCGGCGCCTTCCGGATCTCCTCCATCCCCACCCTGATGGCCGTACGCGACCGGGCCGTGCTCTACGCACAGCCCGGCGCACTGCCGCCGCAAGCCCTGGAGGAACTGATCACCAGGATCCGGTCCGTCGACACGGACGACGTACACCGACAGGCCGCCACCCGCACGGCCGAGCGGAACTGACGCCCGGAACCTCACCACGAGATCACGGCCGAAGGACTTCGAACGGTCCCTCAGCGCCTGTCGTCCGCCTTCGGACGGGCGCGTCAGGACATCATGCTGCTGTTCGCGGCCCCGCCCTGGGCCGACCTCCAGCAGCACGACGACCCAGGTCGGCCACGCGCCGGCGCGGTCGCCATCGGAACAGAGAGGTGAAGACCATGCCCTACGACCGCACCATCAAGGTCGCCGGAACCTTCCACGAGACGGCGGAGGCCGTCCGCCGCGCCCTCGCCGACCAGGGCTTCGGCATCCTGACCGAGATCGACGTCCGGGCCACGCTCAAGGCGAAGCTCGACCACGACATGGAGCCGTACCTGATCCTCGGAGCGTGCAACCCCCCACTCGCCCGTCAGGCCCTGGACGCCGACCGCTCGGTCGGGCTGCTGCTGCCCTGCAATGTGGTGGTCCGCACCGACGGCGACCAGGTGATCGTGCAGGCGATCGACCCCTCCACCATGGTCACGCTCACCGGCGTCGACGCCATGGCCCCGGTCGCGGACGAGGCGGCGCGACGCCTCGACGCCGCACTCGCCACCCTCGCGGAGGCCAGTGCGTGAGCCGTCGGGACGCCGTGCAGAGCTGACCACCGCCCGCCCCGAGGCCGCCGCACGGTACGCGCCGACGTGGCTGTCCCCCCGACCCGGCCGGTGGCGAATCCCCAGGTCTGCCGAGTGCAGGAACAGAGTTCGCCGACGGCCCCGCTCTTCCGGGGGGCCGCGACGAACTGGCTCCCGGCGGGATGCGGCGCAACGATGGAGGCACGGACCGACCGTCGGCCCCGTGCGGGAACCATCACGGCAAACATGCCGATGGTGAGCCCGGCGCGCATCACCACTGTCGCTCTCTACCGCCCGGCGCCATGTTCCCCGTGCATCGCTCAGGTGGCCGGCGGCCGCGAGAAGGGAGACACATCATGTCGTACGGCACGCAGGTACGGGACGAACTGCGGGCACCCGGCCGTGAGCTGCGGCGGGCGATCCCGCAGGTGTACGAGGGTTACAGACGGCTCCACGACAGCGCACTGGAACCCGGTGCGCTGGACGCCAAGACCAAGGAACTCATCGCGCTGGCCATCGCGGTGGGCAAGGAGTGCGACGGCTGCATCGCCCATCACGCCCAGGCCGCCGTCCGGCACGGCGCCACCGAGCAGGAGGCAGCCGAGGCGATAGGGGTCGCCATCTTGATGAACGGCGGGCCGGGCACGGTCTACGGACCGCGCGCCTTCGCCGCCTTCCGCGAGTTCCAGGAACAGCAGACCACCGCCGCTTGAGCACCCTGCCCGTGATACGCCCGGCTCGCCCCCGACAGCACAACTCCAGGCACGAGGGCCGTGACCACACAATCGGCCACGCCTCCGGCGCAGTGGCGACCACCCTCCAGCAGCCCCTGGTCAAGCACCTCCATCGGCTCAACCAGATCAGCCGCGCCATCCCGGCCCTCCAGATGGGCCAGTACTCCCCCAAGGGCGTCACCGGAGACACGGCATACAAGCGCCGCTACACCGACACGACCACCGGCGTTCCCGGCATGGTCTCGGTGTGGGGGGGTCTCGCGCCACGTGTTGGAGACCCGCCACGCTGTCGTCAACGGGCTAGGTGAGACCGACATCGAAGCGGGCTCGGCCCAGACCTCGCCCTCGCCATGGCCGTCCGAGGACGTAGCACGCCCAGTCACGCCGCGCCGTGCTCCGTGGGGTTTGATGTTCTTCAGTCGATCGGCGTTCTCGGTAGCGCGATCGTCTACTGCGTGGAGCGACCATGCGCCCGGCTGGTCCGTACGAGGGATTCCGGCGGAGAGTAATGAGGCTGCGATGAGTGAACTGACGAAGCCCGAGATCGAACTTCCGGAGGGTGATGCTCCCCAGGAGCTGACGATCCGGGACCTCGTCGTCGGGGACGGGCCCGAGGCGAAGCCGGGCAGGGTGGTCCGGGTGCACTACGTCGGGGTCACCTTCGAGTCCGGAACGGAGTTCGACGCCTCCTGGGACCGGGGCCAGCCGTTCAAGTTCGCCGTGGGTGGTGGCAGGGTCATCAAGGGCTGGGACCGGGGCCTCAGGGGGATGAAGGTCGGCGGTCGGCGCGAGATCATCATTCCCCCGCGCCTCGGCTACGGCAACCAGTCACCCTCGCCGTTGATCCCGGCGGGTTCCACGCTCGTCTTCGTGGTGGACCTGCTCTCCGTAGTCTGAGGAACGCCTGCTTCGCCCCGGCCTCTCCCCCAAGGAACCGGCTTCTTCCGGGGAGGTCAGCCGGCCTGCGGCACTGGCCGCTCCCCCGGCGCCCGCCTGCAACTCCACCTGCCCGGACGGCGGCGGGTGGACGCGCCCTACGCGAACCCACCCCACACCGCGGCTCCGCTCTCCGCGGCACCGGCAGTGGCGTCGATGCGGTACGTGTCGTCCTTCGCATCGCGTCCGCCGTCGGCGTGGTCGTACTGGCCGGCGAAGACGTGCTCGCCGGGCGGGACGGCCCTGCCGGGCTTGAGGGTCCACCGGTAGACGAGGAAGCCACCTTCCTGGCGGGCGGAGAGGTCGAAGTCCGCGGCGGGGCGGGTCCGCCAGCTACCGGTGGCCTTCACCCCCTCGGTGAGGGCGATGCGCAGCTCGACGACGAGCGCGGTGAGCGGCTTCCGCGCCTTGAGGGTGACGTTGCTCTGTGCCCAGTAGGCGTTGCTGTGGGGGTCGACGGAGCCGTCGGCCCACAGCGGACCGTCCTCGGTCCGGCTGCCCGCAGCCGTCGGTGACACCGCGCGGCCGTCGGCGGACGGGCCGTCGGCGGACGGGGCGGCGGCGGACGGGCCGTCGGCGGACGGGGCGGCGGCGGACGGGGCGTCGGCGGACGGGGCGGCGGCGGACGGGGCGGCAGCCGTCGGGTTCCGGGGCGGTTCCGGGTCGTGCACGGCGGCGACCACCATGAGGGCGCTCAGCGTCAGGGTTCCGGTGGTGGCCAGGGTCGCAAGGACGATCTTCGGCCAGGACAGGGCGCGGGTGCGCTCGCGGTCCCGCGGTCGGCGGGCGGTGCCGGGACGGGCCGTGCCGCGCTCGACCCGGGCCAGCATGCGGGCCCGGTCGGGCAAGTGGGCTCCGGCGCTCTCGCGCAACAGGCCGCGCAGTTCGTCGGTCACCGGCTTCCCCTTCCCACCAGCTCGCCGGCGGCCCGGGTACCGAGCAGCCGCTGCAGTTCCGCCGCCCCCTTCGAGGTCTGGCTCTTCACCGTACCCACCGATATCCCGAGCGCCGCCGCAGTGTCCTTCTCCGAGAGGTCGAAGGCGTACCGCAGTACCACGCAGGCACGTTTGCGGAACGGCAGCGTGTCCAGCGCGGCCCGTACGTCCATGACGGCGGCCATGTCCGGGCCGTCGGTCAGCTCCGGGCGGTGCGACCAGAACAGCAGGACGCGCCGCCGCTCGCGTACCGTGCTCCGGATCCGGCTGCGGGCGAGGTTGGCGACGATTCCGCGGGCGTAGGCAGCCGCGGAATCGGCACGGCGGGCCCTGTCCCAGCGGTGCCAGAGCGCGACCATCGCGTCCGCGGCGAGGTCATCGGCGGCGTCCGCCTCTCCGGTCAGCAGGTATGCCAGGCGGGAGAGTTCGGCGTGGTGGCGTTCGAAGAAAGCGTGGAAATCCGCGGCCGCCTCATCTTCGGTCATGGCCTCGGTACGGCCTCTCGGTGCGACGGCGGCGTTCTCAGGCAGGTGCCGGAGCGTAGCAGTCCGTTCGAGCACTCGTTCGGGCACCTCGGTTCGCCCGGGCCTGGTCCGCACGGTGACGCCCATCAGTCCGTCGGATCCCAGCCGTCGGTGCCGGCCAGGTAGGCGCGGGCGGTATGGGCCGCGGCCTGGTCCGGGCCGAGCTGGGGCCGGTTCGCCCCGGCGCCGGCGCCGGGGCCCGTGTTGGCGTACTCGGCGAACCGGGCGGACTTCCATGAGAAGCCCCCCATGTCGGTCCAGGGCCCCTCGGTCTTCACGGCTGCGGGCAGGCTCGTGTTGCGGATGACCAGCTGACCGACCGCGCTCGCGCCCGGGTGCCAGGGCCGGCCGAGGTAGTAGGTCCCGGGCCGGGCGGGGCTGCTGATCGTGCTGTCGGTGATGAGGATCCCGTACGGCTTGGCCGCGTCGGTGTTCGGCGCGGCGAGGTATCCGCCCAGTCCGCCGGCCGCGGCGCCGCGGTCGAGCAGGGTGATGTTGACGTGGTCGTAGACGGCGGTGGCGTTGCCGAAGACGAAGTCGACGTCCCCCGCGATGAAACAGTGACGGAAGTACTGCCGGTACTGGCCGGTGGCCGAGGGTGCCCAGTTGAGGACGGTGTCCTGGTGCCCGATGAAACGCGAGTCGAGGTACTTCTGGCGGTCGCCGGACGCGTTGACCGCCACGGCCTGCGTGTCCCTGACGTCCGGGTGCGCCGACCTCTCCCACGTGTTCTCGACCGTCACACCTGTGACGGTGATGTCGTTCGCCGAGAAGGTCGCGGTGGCACTGCCCGCGGTTCCGTACGTACCGCCGCCCGCCTTCGGCGTGCCGGAGGCGTTGTCGTAGGTGATGACGACGTCCTCGGCATTGCCGGTGGCGCCCTTGAGGGTCAGCCCGTGCTTGGAAGCGGGGACGTTCACCGTCTCCCGGTAGGTGCCGCGCGCTACGAGGACGGTGTCGCCCGCGGTGGCGGCGTCGACGGCGGCCTGCACGGAGCGGTGGGCTGCGGAGCCGTCGGCGGCGACAGTCAGCGTACGGCCGCCGGCCGGACCGGACGGGGCGGGAGCGGCCTTGCCACCGGTTTCGGTGAGGACGCCGGCGCCCGCCTTCCCCGCCAGCTTCGCCGGCAGTCCGGCGGCGGGTTCCAGTCCGGCGGTGAGGGTGGGCCGCCAGCCGACGGTGGTCTTGATCTTCTTCCCGGGGTTGGCGGAGTTGTGGGCGGCTACCAGGTCGACGGGGGCGCCGCCCACGAGGTTGCCGCTGCCCGCGATGGCTCCGGTGCCGTCGCCGCTGAGCAGTTGGGAGGTCTTCCGGTCGGAGGAGAGCTTCCAGTAGTTGTTCTGCGCGACGACCTGGGCGCCGGCGCGGGAGTTGACGCTGTAGCTGTGCGCGTAGCCCTCCGAGGCCGTGGTGTCGTAGTAGTTGTCGTACAGGTGGATCTGGCCCACGCGGGCGAGGGGGGCGCGCTGGACGATGCCCTGGAAGACGTTGTGGTGGAGCGTCACCCGCAGTTTGGTGTCTTTGTCGCTGCTGCCGATCAGCATCGTCTTGTCGTGGTTGCTGAACGTGTTGTAGCCGACGGTGACCAGGTCGGAGGCGTTGGTGATGTCGAGGGCGCCGTCGTGGACCTGGTACGCGCGGCCGAAGCGGACCGGGTTGGCGGAGTCCGGGTGCGGGGCGTCGGAGAAGCTGTTGTGGTCGACCCAGACATGGGTGGCGCCCCGCAGGCTGACGGCGTCGTAGGCGGAGTTCCAGTTGCCGGTGGAGCCGTCGGTCGGATCCCACTGCGGGAAGCAGTCCCTGACATCGGTGAGCGACAGGTTGCGGATGATCACGTTGTCGACGTTCTTCACCATCAGGCTCCCGCCGGTGATGCCCGCTCCGGTGCCGGGCACGCCGATGACGGTGGTCTGCGCCGGCACCGTGAACACCATGCGGGCGGCTTGCCTGGCCTGGGCCGTCCTGCGGGCGTTCTCCTGGGCGCCGGACGGCACCTTGGCACGCCCCCAGACCGCGGGATCGTAGGCCTTGAGGTAGGAGTCGAGCGAGTAGCCGGTGCCCGCGGCGTAGTCGCCGCAGCTCTGCGGCTTCCCGCTGTCGTCGGTGTTGGCGTCGATCAGGCCCTTGACCCGGACGATCCGCGGGGCGTCGGCCGGGCCCGCGGCCAGCGCCCTCGCCAGCTCGGCGCGGGTGGAGACGGTGAAGACGCGTGCTGCGGCCGCAGCCCGGCCGCCGGTGGTGCCCGAGCCGTTGGCGGCCCAGCCGTCGCGCGCGGGCAGCACGCCGTGGGCGAGGTCGGCGGGTGCCACGGCATCGGCCTTCACGACCAGCGGCACGGCGCCGAGACCGGCGGCGACCAGGGTGGCCGCTCCGACCAGGACGAGCCTTCGACGTCTGGTGGGGCGGCGGTGAGGGGAAGCGGACATGGGCGGTGGCTCCTTGGGGTGAGGCGCACTGTTCACCCCTCAGTTGCCGCCGGAGCCCGAAAGGTTGCCGGGCAAGGAAGATCGACGAGCGGCGCCACCCCGTCGAGCCCTGCCTCTGCGGCACCCCGGCGGGGGCCACCGCGTCCCCTGCGCCAGCCTCTTGAAGCCCGCCGGGACGTCCGGGACAGCGGCGCGGCCGGCCGGCTGGCCGGTCGGTCGGTCGGTCGACGACCGCGACACGAATCGGTGAAACGCTCCAGCCCTATCCCTGCACGCTCCTGAGCAAGCGGCGGAAAATTCTTGTGGCCATTACGTCGGGAGCCTTAGCTTCGAATCGTCTCGACCGAGAGACGAAATGTTCCGACAGGACCGGGCGGCACATCCCCCAACGGTTTCCATCGGAATTCATCTGCCCTGCTTGGAGGAATCGTGAGCGACATCCAGAATGCCAATGCGGAGACCACGTCGGACGAGTTCGACGCCGAGGTCGGCGATGAGGACCTGGAGGCCGTCTCGGGCGGTCTCGAGCGCATCTGACGTTCGTCCCGGCGGGGGGGGGGGGGGCCCCGCCCCCCCCCCCGCCCCCGCCCACCCGGGGGGCGGGGTTTGTCCAGGCGCGCCGAATAGCCGGCCCCCTGTCCGGGGGGCGCGGGGCCCGC